>CAZJVZ010000124.1:0-2750 GCA_964549795.1 uncultured Candidatus Bathyarchaeia archaeon | reverse complement strand
CAGTGACGTTTGCCCACCAGCCCTTGCTCTCGCCTGTCTCTTTCTCGGCCTTCTCGACGGCGGCTAGTGTTTCGTCCGCGCGAGCATAGAAGTTGCTCCAGCTCTGGCTGTTGAGATTCTCATCATCCTTGACGGTGTCGATGCCACCACGAAGCGTGTTGTAGGCGATGGAGGCGTGCTCTTTCGGACTGTTGCCCAGCTTTGGCTTCACCGTGGATCCCGTCATAGGGCGATCTTTCACACCCAGTTTCTTGCGAACGCCGTCGATTCCGTACATTGGGCCAGGGAAGCTGTTCACCAACTCCAGCGGAATGTGCATGTCTTCGATGCGTAGGGCGCTCACTGCCTTGAAACCGAAGACATTGCCGACAACGCTGCTCAGGATGTTTGGTATGCTGTTCTCTTCGAAGAGAATGAGAGGGTAGGATATGTAGGCGATGTCTTTCTCGATCCGGTAGACTCTGGCTTTGAACTTGCTGTACTTCGCGTCGTTTCCAAGTTCAACCTCAGTCCAAGTGCCAACTGAGGATTCTGCCGCAACCGCCGACGCAGCCTCTTCCATTGAAGTGCCAGGCCTGGGCGTCACCCTGAATGCGATCAGAAGTTCGGTCTCTTCCGGCCGGTATCCGAGTTCAAGATAACGCTTAGAGTATTGTGTGACTCCTGCTTGAAACTTCGACAATTCGAGACAGACTCAACCGGTAGCGATCGCTCTACCGAGAAAAACCTTGTGTAGCGTCAAATGATCAAGCAGATTTCTTGTGCGAGCCGGACTAGCTTCTCCTGATCGCATCAGCGATGAGTGGGGAAACCGAAACGTAGCTGATGGGGCTCGGAACTGTGTCCGTCCCGATGACGACTTCCGCTCCTGCCTCGTAGATCTTGGCTAGAGCATCCTGAGCTAGTATTGGATGAGTACATGCAACGATCACTCGTCGTGCGCCCTGGTTCTCTAGTATCTTGGTAGCCTCCACGATCGTGCCTCCCGTGCTGATGATGTCGTCGATGAGCAGCACATCCCGATCGCGAACCGCCAGAGATCGAGGCGTAATCTCCACCTTGTCAGCACCGAGTCTCTTCTTCTCAAGCACATCATGATCGGCGCCGATTGCCTTAGCCGCCACAGATGCCCACTGCTCGGATTCCTCATCAGGTCCCACAACGACCGGTTTCTCGAGCAAGATGGTCGACTTGACATACTGGGTCAATAGTGGCGCGGCCGTCAGATTGTGCACAGGGATTCTGAACAGGTCACTGGCCTTCTCGACTCGGTGCTGGTGCATGTCTACCGAGTACAACTCCGCCGTACCGACATCCTCAATGAGTTTCGCTACAGTTCTGAAGCTCACGGCCTCTCCTGGATTGAAACGGCTGTCTTGTCTTGCATACGCGAAGTATGGAAGAACAGCGACTACCCTCCTGGCTCCCAAATCCCTGACCGTGTCGCAGAGGAGGAAGTATTCGAAGAGGAGCTCGTCTGGTTCGTGGTGAATTGATTGAACAATAACGACGTCTTGATTTGCGACATCTTCGTTGATGCGAATGTACCTCTCCCCGTCTGGGAATCTCTTGATTTCCGCGTGAGAGACTCGGAGACCTAGGTCACGTGCGACCAGCGTCGCAATGACACGTCCACCACTTCCTCCAATGATCCTCAATTCTGACACTGGTCGGTCTTCTGCTCTCATGTGGATAAGCTTTGATCACGACTCACGCTGCGTAAGCTTGTTTTCGCCGTGCCTAGTCCACTTCTGCTAGCGTGAACGTCTTGTACTCTTCAAGCTCCTCAGGAGTGATGGCGCCCATGACTTCCTGCAAGACCAGAATGGCACCCTGCGGCGGCGTTATTCCCTTCTCGGTGATAATGAGGTCAATGTATTCGGCCGGAGTCACGTCGAAGGAGGGATTCTTCACTTCTACGTTCGGCAGTTTCCTTAGCTCTGCACTGTTTATGACCTCATCCGTGCTTCTCTCCTCAATCGCGACAACTTCACCGATCATAGTCTCGGGACTGAACTTGTAGGTCTCCGCGGCAACGAACATACGCACATTAGACTCCTTTGCCGCCAGAGCGATCATTGACGTTCCGATCTTGTTGACAACGGCTCCGTTGGCTGATACAGCGTCTGCACCAACGATTACCTTGTCAATATCTTTCATGAAATACCTTGCTGCACTATCAACAATCATCGTCACAGGTATTCCTGCCTCAAGCAGGATCCCGGCAGTCAGCCTGCCTTGAAATCGGGGTCGAGTCTCAGTGGCGTAAACATGGATACGCTTGCCCATCTGCCAAGCGGCCTTGATCACAGAAATCGCTGCAGAACTGTTGCAGTGAGTCAGCAGTACGTCGCCATCTTTGATCCGACGTGCCCCTATCTCTCCGATCCGTTCGATCGCAGTGTTGGAATTCGCGATGAACTCTTCTGCAGCCCTTATGCCGACTGAGCGCAGCTGTTCAACGTCATGAGTTGTCCGACCGGCCTGATTGACTCGGTGCATGACGTAGCGAATACCATTTGGCAACGACACCGCAGTGGGCCTTGTCTCAAGTAATGCCCTTGCAGCAGCTCGAAGATCATCTAGGAAATCATGAGCGTTCTTCGCGCTCGATCTTTGACATGCGATCATGAGCGCCCTGACAGCTGCCCTCGCAAGTTCCCCGGCACCTCTGATCTTCATGTCCCTAATGTCTTCAGCTATCTGCTTGGCTTCGCGAGGAATTCCTGTACTGTGCATCTTCTCAACTC
>CAZJVZ010000123.1:0-2892 GCA_964549795.1 uncultured Candidatus Bathyarchaeia archaeon | reverse complement strand
TGCTTCAACTGTGAGGCAGCGATATCTGCTCAGGCAAAGTTCTGTGACAAGTGCAGAGCCCCTCAGCCTGAGACAATCGAGAAGAAGTACGAAGTGCCGCCATTGATCATACCGCGGATACATTGCTTCAATTGCGGTGAAGTCATATCGGCTCAGGCAAGATTCTGCGACAAATGTAGAGCCCCGCAGCCATAGGACCTGAGACCGAAGCCTCGAATCAGTAAGCCTGTCTCCTATGCCGACCGTAAAGCAGGTCTGAGCCGAATGTCGGCTCTCCTATTTTGCGTTCTTGAGTATGTATTCGGCGGCATTTCTCGTGGCTACTGAGAACGGGTCTCTCGGAGAGGTGAAGCAGTATATCTCCTTGCTCTGGGCCATCATGAGGCCGTATGAGAAGGGAAGTACCCCAATGATCGGAACCTTGTATGTTTCCTCGAGCTTTGTCTTGAGGTCGCCCGGATCCAGCTCTTGGGGCACTCTGTTGGCAACAAGGAATACCTTGGGAACTTCCATTCGCTTGGCGATCTCAAACGTCACTGCCGTGCCGAGGTAGTCCTGCTCGTCAGGGCGAAGTATCACGACTAGAGCATCACTCATGGCGATCGAGAGAAGCGTATCCTCTTCGATGCCTGGGTGAGTATCTATGAACAACATGTCAAGTCCGAGGGTCTTGGCAAGATCTGTTACGGCTGTGCTGAGCTTCTGAACGTCAAAGCCTTCTTTCAGCATCCCGATGATTGCTTGCGCGTTGAGCCTTGACGGAATGAGGTTGATGGCCTTTGGTGGGAGAGAGAGCTTGTCACTCACGTCGCAGATCGGATCACTGATCGCGCATTCACCCTTGAGGTAATCATTCAGGCAGTATTTCATCGGTGAGTTTCCAAGACCGAATAGGACATGGATGCCGGGGGACTGGATGTCCGTGTCAACTACCCCCACACGTGCTCCGGTGCTCGCGCAGCAGTAGGCCAAGTTCGCGGTCAGATTGGATTTGCCTGTTCCGCCTCTGAAAGAATGAATTGCGACTACCGATCCCATTTCCGTGTCTCAATCCGAGCCTAGTGTCTGGGAAACAACGTAAAACCCTTTGCAGTGTGGGCGAATCCCCCGCCGGCTCGATGCGGAATGGTGCTACTGCGGCTGGGCTGCCTGAGCGGTCCGGAGGCGTTTCATGGTCGAGATCTGAGTTATCAAGCCTTGGAAGAACTCCGTGCCCATGACCTTCTCAGCCTCTCTTTTGACGCTGTCCTCGTCGATGACTATCTCGAGTTTCTGTACGGTGTCTTCGAGGTCGGATGAGTATTTCTTGAGCCTGCCAATCTCAAGTTCCCGGATTCTTATCTCCTTCTGCATGAGTTCCTGCTGAAGCCTGTCCCGGTGGAGTGCTGTGTTTCTCTCATTGACCACGTTGTCAACGATGAACGCGAAGACCGCCATACCTAAGGAGTTGCCAAGTGCCATGGGGAGATAGACGAGTTCCACAACTTCAAGGGCCGCATTGAACGGTTGAGCGATCGCGAGCGTCAGACCCATGTGAAGTGTCTCAATCAGGAACGCGAACACCGTCGCCCACAAAGCGCCAATCAGTCTCTTCTTCCAAACCCAGACCACTCCACCAAGCGCTCCCGAGAGCACAGTCGCAAGTGAGCATGGAACCGCAGTGAACCCGCCCATGTAGTACCTGTAGACGCCGCCGACCACGCCCGTGGCCAGGCCAACCACTGGCCCTCCCAGAAGCCCCGCAATCATCGGTCCAAGGTCTCTCAAGTTCGCTAACGCCCCAAGGATTTCTACACCGCTATAATTGCCGAAAACCGAAAGTGCACCGAAGATTACCACCATGAGCGTGCCACTTTTCGTGCTGATTCTTCGGTTACAGACTTCGAAGAACCAGTTCGTTCTCGTGACCAAGTAGGCGACTACTGCGATAACCGCCATCAACTTGGCTAGCTGAATCGCCGTCTCGACGATAGTTGCCATTGTCGACTCAGACCCTCGTCATGCACAAGTACAGTTGTCTCGATTCAAACCATGGATAAATGTAACTGCCCTCGCTTGCGCCGGCGTCTCAATGCATCTGAGTCAAGGTACCCGTCAGCTTGGACGCGATCGGATGGGCGAATCATTGGGTGGATTAGCACAATGGTGAGGTCCGACCGTAATGTAAATGAGAGGAAACTGCACAGTGCCATCGCCAGCATAGCGGGAAGTGCGGAGCCCACAGAGTCATGACCCACAAACCAGCGGAAGGCAACTATTCCGACGATGAGATCGAGCAGATACTCGGAATGGAAACGCCAGAAGTCAAGTTCGCTCTGAGAGAGATACGAAAGGCCCTCAAAGAGGATCCACTCTTGGTTGCGGGGCTGATCTTCGCATTCGGGGTCCTTGTCGGCGTGAGCCTCAGCCGAGGCCATAGAAGTTAGCGCCGCAGCGTGCCTCCGACCTAGCCGCTACGTTCTTATCCACAGAAGCCAAACGCACTGCCTGGCGTGTAGCTTGACGAAGGACAAGGAATCCGAGGAAGCGAAAGCAGTCGAGGAGGATTTCAAGGTTCTCAAGAGAGATCTCGACATAGGGCTGGCAGAGGTCCGTGACCAAGTGAAGGATCTGCAGCAGAAAGCCGCGAAGACAGTCGTCGAGCGGCCAATGTTGGCGCTGGGGGTTGCCTTCGTGGTCGGAATGGCCTTCGGTATTGCTCTCTCAGGGTCCAGAGATTAGGGGAAACCGATGCCCGAAGATGAGAAACCGTCCGTCGCGGAAGTGCTGATACAGGCAGTCGCCAGACGCGCTCTTGGCTTTCTCAACCGATATGTTGAGCGAGCTGTGAGACGGGCAATCCGCATGGCCGGCATCTATGTGGTGGGCTTGGTTATCGCACTTGTTGGCGTA
>CAZJVZ010000122.1:0-3115 GCA_964549795.1 uncultured Candidatus Bathyarchaeia archaeon | reverse complement strand
TGACCTCTTTGACGAAGGTCGGTTCGAGACCAAGGACTGACTTGTAAGTCTTCAGAGCCTCGTCAAGATTCGAGACAGCTATCCCGACATGATGAATGCCTTTGATCACACCGCTCACCGCAAGCATGAGTGAGTGTGGTGCCCATATTACGTTTCTGCAGGCGGACTGCGTCAGATCCGTCGTGCAGACAGGATATCATTCGCCAATCAATATTACGGCTGCAACTGCCAGAGCCATTCCCGCGAGTACACGAGTAGAAAATGTCTCCTTGAAGATTAAGCTGCTAGCCACTGCAGTGGTCAGCACTCCAAGTGCGGTAAGGAGACCGGTCAGCCGGCCTAGTCCTGTCACAGACAGAGGCACGCCTATCAGGAATCGAGAGAACGCCATCATGATCAAAGCTAGGAAGATTATTGGAGAGAAGAAGTACTTGGCCGCGAAACTGTAGTCGCGCAGAGTGTATCCGCTATAGAAAAACAGAACGACGCTGAGCACAACGAGCCCAGTGAATACCAGCGTAGTAGTGGACATCCTGATTTCAAGAAGCCGCCGAAAATCAATGGTCCCCAGCTCGTTTGTGCCGAACTTGAACAGAACGCTCCCAATAGTCCCCAGCAGGACAATGGCGACCACTGAAACCCAGAATGTTGCATCCAATCTTCTGACCATCCGTTTCGTCTTCCTGATCTCAACGATCAACGGTCATGGGTAGTTAGGTCTATCGAGACCAGTAGGGCGACACATAGGAGAATGTCCTTGTGCTTCCTCTTCCTTCAGCTCTTCTGTCCGGTCTTGGATCCCGAAGGTTCTTCAGGCTCCAATGGAACTGGTGGAGGAGTCGTCATCATTGTCCACCCAATCCACATGGCGATCACGAGGACAGCAAGCACAAAGAGAAGCACAGGCAGTCCGACAGCCCAGTCATGGAGCCACTGTGGTAGATACAGTACCTGGGGGAAGAAAGCAATCAAGTAGCCCACGGCGATAACCAGCGAGATCACGAAGATAGCGCCACCGTACAGTCGATCACGGCTCATGGGGAATCACTACGCACCTGTTCAGATCCATCCTATGGGATATAAAACATTGTCAGGGCTAGGTTCGGTAGACTGGTCTCGCGCTGACGTGAAGGGGAAAGGTGAGAGGCCTAAATGGGTACCCTTTGGTCTTCTCCTTGATTTCGGTTACTAGTTCCTCAACGGACATCTTGCGTTGGTCTCTTGTCTCTCTGACTCGTATGGGTAGCTTTGCTGCGGATTTCTCTCGTGCTCCCACAACTATGATGTATGGTATCCAGAACATCTCTGCGTCTCGTACCCTCTTTTCCACAGTCTCGTCCGAGTCGTCCACGTCGGTTCTCACTCTCCCGTCGTTCAACCTGCCTGCGAGTTCATCGGCGTATGACACGAATTCGCGAGTGACAGGGATTATCCTAGCCTGACTGGGTGCGAGCCAGAGCGGCAGCTGGGGTCTCTCTCCTTGCCGTTCCCGCTTGGCGCAGCCGTCTAGAATTGTGAAGATGTAACGTTCGATTGTCCCGATCAATGCTGTGTGGATTATCGGCGGATACTGCCGTGCGCCATTTGAGTCAACGTATGAGATGTTGAATCGTTTCGCATTGCCCATGTCAATCTGGAATGTGGCTATCTCTCTGGGTCTTTCGAGTTCGTCGATGATGTGGTATTCGATGTTGAGCACCCAATAGTAGATGCCCTCAGGGACGAAGTTCACCAGGATCGGCTTGCGTTCGAGTCTGGCAAGCTCCATGAAGTACGGTTTGTTGCCTTGGAAGAAACTCTTCGTGGTATTGTACACGGAAACATAATCTCTGCCCAGTTTCGCGATTTCTTCGTAGATGACTTTGTGCGTGTTGATCGAGACGCCTTTCGAGTTCTCCAGATCCCGGCAATAGATGTGAAGATCAGGCATGTGCAGCTTTCTCACTCTGAAGCATAGGAGCATCTCCCCGCTCTGTTCTAGACGATAGCTGTCTGCGACCTCGAACGTGCCAAATGGGACATTTCGATAGCTGATTGTCCAATCCTTCACCATTGCAAATTGCTGATGACATGCGGCGTAGCGCATGACGAAGCTCTTCTCGTCGAGGTCAACCTTGTAGAGTCTTGCTCCGAAGAGGTCCGCGTGTTCCTTGACTGGTTTCACTGAAAGGTCAAACATGTTGGTGCCTCGGACTTGGAGGACGGGAAATCCCACGTGGCTTGCCAGGGTCGACGAATAGTCTGCGACAAGGTCGAAGATCAATGTCGCTTCGGGGCCGTACCGCATGTGGCCGACGTCAGAGTATGGTTCCCACTCGATGCCGAACTTGCGGCAGTAGTCTAGGAAGTGGGGTTCCGCTCCGCCGACGAGGCCCTTCTTCAAGGCCTCCTTCTCGACGAGGGTTCTGAATTCCTCTTCCCCTTTGGAGAAGTGATAGTCATCAGGACGATGCAGATTGCCCTTGAGATCCATTATCATGTACTCCGTCGGAACCGGCGCTCGTTCCTCTGCCTTCTTCTCCGCAGTGATCGTTCGTGAGAGCTCGGCGAGGGGATGCCCTAGGCAATGGATACGGAAGCTCTTGTAGTAGCCGAAGGGGCTTCTTTGGACCGTGAAGCCCTCATCCTTCAGGAGAGCCTCCATCGTGGCGACAACTTTGATCGCAGGATCTCTCGATGCGAGGCTGCTTGAGAGGTGCGCGTATGGGTACAGCATAATGTTCCGTGCTTTCACCTGGGCTGCGACCTCTTTGATGGCATCAGCTCCATTCTCCGCCACTTTTGATGGGGCCTTATCATCGTCCTTCTCTATCGTGCAGAAGGCGACCAAGACTTGCTTCATCTGGACGTGTGAACGCGACGGATCGAATTCCTCTGGCTCGTCGACCGCTTTCTCGCGTACCCGGTATTCGAACGATTCAGCGTGAATCAGCAGAACTCGCATTTCCTTTCATTCCCTACTATCCTGTGAAACGCCATTTCTCGATCTGGCGATCTTTTCGCAGCCTCTTCTTCAATTCCTTGTAGTGGGCTCGACAGAGGTACGCACGTCTTGAGCCGGCAATATCGATCTTTGCCTTTGCTGCCGAGTCCGGCGAGATAGAACGCGCAGCAG
>CAZJVZ010000121.1:0-3178 GCA_964549795.1 uncultured Candidatus Bathyarchaeia archaeon | reverse complement strand
CCACGCGAATCGTTTCGTTCATTTTAGGAATCATTGACACGAGCCAAAGTGTGCTGGATCCTCGAGGCCTTGCCCACGCAGGCGTGAGGCGATTCGTCAACGACGGAATCCTATCTCTAAGACAGTCGAACATGGAGGACCGATTTGAGAGAATTGCACTCGAGATCGTGGGCTTGGGATCGGGCTTCACACCATCGGGCGATGACACTCTAGGAGGATTCCTTTCCATGTACAACTCTCTTGCACATCATGCTGCACGCACACAGATACTCCTGGATCCCGCAACGCTACATGGGAGAACGACTTGGATCAGTGCGAAGCTGCTGGACTACATGCAACGGCTCGTCCTCGATGATCAAGTTCTTCGCGTGATTCATTCCGCCGCCGAAGGAGACGAGGACACGGCGGTAATTGATCTGGAGTCGCTCTTCCCAAGAGGGCACACGTCGGGGATTGACATTTCAGTCGGTCAGATTCTAGCACTTGGCCTAATTCGGGACATCGCATTCGAGAAGCAAGAGACGGAAACCCTCATTGGCGCGCTTGGTTTTTCCTCGTAAGTTGTCTAGAGAGAGAACTTACCAAAGCCGACTGCAGAGAACGAATGATGCCAGAATCAGTTGCACCCCAAGAGAACTTGATTATCATATTAATACCAGCCTGACCTGAATAGAGGAACCGAGGTATCGAGGATGAGTACGGTCTACTATCCGCCGCCTGAGAATGTTTCCTACCCCGAGCATAAGGTGAAGGTCGAGGACATGGAGCCGATCCTCAGATGCGGCGTTCCAGAAATGCAGAGCATGAAAGATCGTCCTTGGAAGCCGAAGGTTGTCACTCTGAGGGGCGGCCAGCAGATGGTAATAAGGCTGATCAGAGATGACGAGTTCGATCAGCTGCTTGAAGCCATTAAACCCTACATGTTCGTCGCGAAGGATTTCTACGACATCGTTGGGGTGAGGACGTATGGCGAAGTCCTTGCTCAGAAGCTTCACAGGATCAAGGACGCATACACGCAGGTCGGCATAATCGACGGACAGCTGGCCGGCTTGGCCAACGCGCGGATGTTCAACGAGAAGGTCGCCTACAGCCTTCACACGATGAGCTTCATGAGGGGCGTTGACGCAGGACCCGCCTTGTACTTCGCCAAGGCTGAGTATGCTTTTGACTATCTCGGAGCTGACGTTTGGGAGGCTTGCTTCGAAAGCTACAACGGATTCCGAGTCATCGGACTACAGTGGGCTCACAAATCCAAACCTTACCCCGAATTCCAGACTGAGCTAGGCGGAGCCAGAGTCTTCTATCTGGACAAGGATCTGTGGAACAACTTCATCAAGAAGAAATTCGCGCACTATCAAGGCTCCTACACCGTACCAGCGGAACTCCTGAAGAAGACGGAGCACTTCACTGTCGGTCCACCGATCGTTTAGAGACCGCAGTTCTGCAAAGAGCAGTTCGTCAGGATCGTCGTCTGGCAGACGTGAAGCTAGGCGACGATCTTCATGGCCTTGGGAAGCATCTCGAATCGTGCGGGCAGACGTCCGACCACTTCTCCCTCCATCTCCACCAGCTGCGTCTCTTCGGAGTCGGCAACCACTGTCTTTCCTCTCCAGAACGAGACCTCCGGCATCCCCATGTACTCGCCTTTCCTGAACTTGCCTAGGCTGGAGATCACTTTGAGAAAACCGACATCTCCTATTGACACGATATCGAAAAGCCCGTCGTCCAGCTGCGCTTCAGGAGCAGGTTTGAGGCCGCCGCCGTAATACCGCCCGTTCGCCACCACCAAAGTATTCAAGACCTTCTCTTCTTCCATGCCGCTGTCAATTCGATACTTCGTCAGTCTGTTCTTGTAAGTCGGGAGCGTAGTCAGTATTCCCCACAGAAAGGAAAGCTGTCCTCCGAAGGCTTTCGTTGTTCTGTTGACCTTCTCCACAACCGCTCCGCCCGAACCGAAATCTGCGATGTTGATAAACAGTCTCGAACGCTCTGCTCCGTCGAGCCCAACGACAGTGCATTTGCCCAAGTCGACTGTCCAATCCTTTCCTGTCCTAATCCTTTCCGCAGCCTCGAACGGAGTAGTGGGAAACTCGAGCGTCTTGACGAAATCGCTGCCTGTTCCGATCGACATCATCGCCATGGCTGCTTCAGGGTTGAGCGGTTTCCCGTTGCGGAAGAATCCGTTGACGGTTTCGTTGATTGTTCCGTCTCCGCCTACTGCCACTATGAGTTCGCAGCCGTCCTTGATTGCCTCGCCTGTGAGCGATGTGGCGTGACCTTGCTGCTCGGTGAACCTGACTTCATAGTCAGTCTTGAGCCCGCGCCGTATCTCTTGGTCAATCCTGGCCCAGTTCTTTCCTACATCTCCGTTGCCGGATCTGGGGTTGACTATTAGGGCAGTCTTGCGACCTGCAGATGGTGACAAGTTCATACACCGATCCTATACTCTACCGCTTGAGTTCTAGAAGCTTGCCTGGATTCATTATTCCAGTGGGATCGAGCTGCCTCTTCATGGCTCTCAGGAGCCCAAGCCCGTTGCTGCCAAGCTCCTGCCTGATCCAGGGCGCGTGGTCTCTTCCTATGCCGTGGTGGTGGCTCAATGTTCCGCCATTACGCATGATGCAATCCGTGGCGGCCTTCTTCATCCTCCCCCATTGCTGTAGCTCTTTGCCCTTGACCTGAGGAGCGACGATGGTGAAGTAGAGAGACGCTCCGTCCCTGTATGCGTGAGAGACATGACAGAAGGCGAGGCCAGTCACACCCATTGACGAGATCGCGCTCTCGATGGCTTTCTTGACCATCCCGTGAAGCCTCTCCAGCTTGTCCCATGTCGTAGCAGTCTCCAGAGTGTCAACAAGGATACAGTGGTCGAGCAGGACGTCTCGCAGGTAGGGAAGCTCATACCGCTCTCTCGCCCAAGTCTTTCCGACTCCCGAGCCGATAACGAAGACCCCATGGCGCTTGCACGCCTGCAAAGCGGAGTCGCGCTCGGCCTTGACCGATCCCTGCGAGCCTTCGTTTGCCAGAATCATTAGGCAAGCCTGAGGCGAAAGGTATCCCAGTCTCTTGAGCAGCCATAGTCCAAGTTTCGTAGTGGCGGATTTGATGAATTCCCTCGGTTCAGATGAGAGCATGAGTGAGATCCTGGTCTCGTCAGGGTCTGACAGTCGCATCATCT
>CAZJVZ010000120.1:0-3181 GCA_964549795.1 uncultured Candidatus Bathyarchaeia archaeon | reverse complement strand
GCCACGTACAGCGACTGGATGCTGACGCTCGAATTGCGTTACTGGATGATGGGCGGGAGCTGAACTTCGAACGCCTCCTGCTAGCGACCGGTGGTCGTCCGCGTCGCCTACCAATACCGAACGGTGACCTGCCCGGAATCCACTGCCTTCGGACCATAGAGGACTCTGATGCCATCCGAGCGGCCATCTCTTCCGCACGGCGCGCAGTGATTGTGGGTGGAGGCTTCATCGGATGCGAGATCGCCGCCGCCTGCGTACAGAATGGACTTGACACCACGATAATCGAGTTTTGCCCATCGCTCCTGAACGTCCCACTGGACGATGAGACCGCCCAATGGATAACAGAGTACTTCACCAAGCAAGGCGTACACGTTCTCACCAATGAATCAGCAGCCCGTTTTGTGGAGGCCGATGGTCGGGTTGCTGGAGTCGAGACAAAGACAGGGAAGAAGATTCTTGGTGATTTCGTGGCGATCGGTATCGGAATCGCACCTAACGTGGAACTGGCACAAGAAGCCGGGCTTCCGGTTGACAAAGGAATCCTGGTCAACGGGCAACTTGAGACAGAACGCAGAGGGATCTATGCCGCTGGCGATGTTGCGTCCTTCTACAGTCCACTGTACGCCAAACATCTCAGACTCGAACACTATGATGTCGCTTTGAAACATGGCCAGATAGCCGGAGCCAACATGGCAGGAGCTCAAGAGAGGTTCATCGATTTGCCACACTTCTTCTCATCCATGTTCAAGCTTCGAATCGAAGTCTGGGGAGACACTACACAGCGGGAAGTGGTTGTTCGACGGGGTCCGCTGGGAATTTCGGAGAAGGGCGGATTTGCACAATTCTATCTTGCCCAAGGACGCGTGCAGGCATATTTGTCAGTCATTCGTCCCTCCAAAGAAGCAGAGGCAGCCAAGACCCTGATTCTGAGTAGGCAATCCATCGAAGATCTCTCGCTTCTCAGCAATGAGTCAGTAGATCCTTGCAGTCTGACAAAGTAGAATTCTATGCCTGATCTTCATTTGCACATATGTGCTAGTTCAAGTTCCAGGCCTGACGTTGAATCAACAGCTCTCTTTCCCAATCAGGTCCTCTGGATGCCCCCATCCCTTTTATCTCGGATCTTCGGCCATGAGAACAAGCAAGAAGGCGCAATCAGGTGACCTAGAGGATGGACTTCGACGAGAGAGTCTGGAAGCTCATGGAGAAGATTCCCAAAGGTCGAGTCACGACCTACGGTCAGATCGCCAAGAAACTGAATACGAGAGCATATAGAGCCGTTGGCAACGCTTGCCGCAAGAATCCTTACGCTCCGAGAGTTCCATGTCACAGAGTCGTGAGATCCGACGGAACCATTGGCGGTTTTGGGGGAAAGACTTCCGGCAAGTCTGTGGAAGCAAAGATCCAGTTGCTGGAAAAGGAAAACGTCGAAGTCAGGAACGGAAAGATCGTCGGTTTTGAGAAAGTCCTCTTCAGATTCTAGGCGACATGGCCTAGGCATCAGTTCTCCAATTGTGGTTCCCCTAGGCGTCACTCGATTCATGATAGGCCGGTGACGAAGTGTTGACCGCCTACGATCCCAATAGTGTGTGACTGCCAACGACGTGCAGGCGCGTGGGCATTGGTCTACTGCTGCGACGATTGCGGTGACGAAGTAACTGGCCAAGATTCGGCCGAGATTCATCGTCTCCTAGACCGCGTCCTTCCAACGCATGCGCGTGTATCGATGGAAACTCGATTGGCCATAAGCGAGGACGATATTGCGCCTTGCATCTCCTAGGAGTTGCTGCAGAAACCATGGAACCAAGACAGATAGTTGATACAATACTCTCTATTGACAGGAACATACGATACGTGGGCATCGTTAGTCCGGGACCGGACCACAAGATCAAGGCCTCGTGCATGAGGGAAGGAGTCAAGTCACTAACGCCGGAGCAGGAAGATCAGGAATTCATCCGGAACATCCCCGAATCCGTACTTGGATTGTGCCGGAGTGTCGAAGGCGACCTAGGCAAGGTCAAGTATTCCATGCTGTGCTTTCACAGAATTACGCTGATGTTCTTCGAGACACATGGAGACATCATAGTCGTGAGCCTGGAAGCTGGAACATACGCCAGGCCGATCTTCGACCGGATCACGCACCTGCTGGGCCTCGACCGATAGTTGACCGGAGCCAGTATGGGGCCCGAACCCTCATTGAAGGAGAAACGCCCGTCTGACGGCGACTAGGCGGCTCTTGCCTGTTTCTCCATTCGGCTCTTTATCCGCTTCAATCTGAAGAAATCTTCGCGCTCACGTTCTTCCAAGTGCATCTGAATGTACCTTATGGATCCGAGAACGCGTGGGATTATAACGTAGTCAAGCGAGTTGACGCGTCTTTTCGTTGAGGCTATGGCTTGTGCGAGTTTCCGGGTCGCTGCTTCTGCACTTGACAGCTCGGCGAGCGCCTTCAAAGTTTCACTCATCTTCATGGTGGCCTCGTCCAATTTCGCGGACGTCGCCAGTAGATTATAGGGCGCACTCTTGCGCGGTGACACTCTACACTGGATTTGAGGCAGAGTGACGCCGATCACGTTTCTTGTCCTCGCTTCGAGATCAAAATGGTCTTCGACCCCGATGGATAGTTGCTCCAGTTTGGTTGAGCCGTGAACCATCTGTGCTTCAACGAAGAGGTGATATGCTTCACTCAAGAGCGCGTGAGAGCGTCCCCTTAGCGCAGAGATCTGACGTACGGACTCGAAGAATTCGATCATGAGAGCGTCCAGTTTCTCTCTCAGTAGGTCTCTTCCTCTTTCTGCTATGTCCCGCCTCTTTCTGAGAGCGAGCAGCTCCATTCTTGTTGGGTGAACGCCCGATATGACTTCAGACATTATGCGTTGCCCTTGCCTTTGTGGCCTGGATGGTATTTCGTGATCGTTGACGGATCGATGCGCTTGAGCTCAGCCTCAGGCAGCATAGACAGGAGATCCCAGCCGAGGTCAAGCGTCTGCTCTATGTCCCTGTTCTCGTACTCGCCTTGTCTCACAAATCGTTTCTCGAAGGCGTCGGCGAAGTTCAAGTAGAGTTTGTCTCTGTTTGAAAGTGCCTCTTCTCCAACAACTGCGACTAGGTCTCGGAAGGCCCGCCCTTCAGCATACGCGTAGTAGAGCTGGTCTGAGACTTCTCTGTGATCCTCGCGTGT
>CAZJVZ010000119.1:0-3663 GCA_964549795.1 uncultured Candidatus Bathyarchaeia archaeon | reverse complement strand
TGCCCCAAACGGGGAGAAACTCCACAAATAGCTCGAAAGTGATGGCGGGCCCGGTGGGGTTTGAACCCACGACCCCCGGCTTTCCTCGTTCCTGAAAGCTTAGAGGGCCGATGCTTTGGACACTCGACTTTCTACTGGTCGATGCTGTCCGGGCTGAGCTACGGGCCCGCTATCCGCACAATAAGCGCTTGCTCATATCTACTTTCTTGCGTCCGTCCTCTTCGGCCTGAGACAAAGTGAATCGATCTGAACTCATTCCACGTAGATCGCCGGGCGGTATGGCTGAGCCGTCTGGGCTCTTCGTTTCGGATCGTACTTCCCGTCGTCCGATTCGTCAAGAACCGTGACTTGACATTTGAACTCCTTGCAGAGAAATGCAACAGCGTCTTCGAATGCGTCTCGCTCGCTGAGCCTTCCCAGTCTGCGTCGCTTCTCTTGCATGTCCGGGGCGGTGGATTGCGTGTCCTTTGCGAGTCTTGGCGCCAGTTTGGATATCTCTTTCATCTTCTCCTTGAGGGTCGGGTCGGCTGACGCTGCCTTCATCAGCTCTGGCACCCCCAGGGCCCCCTTGGCCCCGATTTCGAGCGCCTTGAGATACACTAGCCATTTCCATTCTGCCGCCGTGTAAAGATAGAGCTTCTTCGGACTCATCCCGGTCGTCTTCAGGATGCTGGCTACGTCCTCCATGGTTGTTCGCATGAGATTCTCAGTTTCTTCAGCTCGTTCGTCGACCATCGCCATGTCAGGTTGTGGCCAGTCCGCAGTTGAGACGAATCCCTTCTTCCCCATCATACTCCAAATCGTCTCGGAAATGAACGGAGTGAACGGAGCCATCAATCGAACACGCACGTCAAGCACTCTGTTGACAACTTCGGGATTCACTCCAGACCGCGCCGCTGCTCTTCTCATGTACCATGACAGGTCCTGCTCAAGCTCGTAGAGCGCATGGTGAACTGCCTCGCGCGCTCGTAGCTTCTCCATCGCAGCTGTTGTGTCCCGAATGCAGCTTTGAAGTCTGCTCAGGATCCATTTCTCTTCGTTGCCGCCATGTGCTCTGCCGGCTCCGGTGGCGTGCCCTTCAAGAATCGATTGGGCGGAGGCGTACATTCGTTCGATTCTTTCCCTGAGCGAAGCAGCGGACTGATGACTGAATTCCACATCCTGTATCAACTCCGCGGCCGAAACAGTCGACAATCTGACCGCGTCTGCGCCGTGTTGCGCGATTGCGTCACGTAGAGGTATGATGTTGCCGAAGGACTTAGACATCTTCGCGTGCTCCATGAGAACACTCCCGTTCGTGACGATCTGGCGAGGCCAGTTCTCTCGCGGGAATATCGCTGCATGGTTGAAGATGTAGAAGGTCAAGTGGTTCGGTATCAGATCCCTGCCTGAGTGCCTGGAGTCAACCGGATAGAAATATGCGAATTCGTCGTGCATCATTTTCAGCTTCGAACTCTCGATGCTTGCAGACTTCGCAAGTCGTTCCGGGTCTCCCTGACCGAGGAGTAGATAGTCAAGGACCTCGTCCGTTAGTTGCTTGGGGTTCAGCTTGAGGCTGCTGACATGTCTGGCGAGCGTGTAGTATGCCATGTAGATTACCGAGTCGGAGAGGCTCTCGATTATCCAGTCAGGATCCCACGGCAAGTGAGTGCCGAGCCCCAGCTTCCTCGCGCACGCCTTCTCTCTCAACCATCCAATCGCATAGTCGATCTCGACGCGGAACTCGTCCGGCAGGATGCTCATTGATTTGAGGCATTCACGCGCAAGCGCTTTCCATTCTGCGTCGCCATAGTTGATGAACCATTGGTTTTCGAACATCTTCACGACGCACTGCGTGCCGCATCTGCATGTGACTGGCCTGTTGATGATTTCGTACATGACATCGGCGCCTCCCTTCGCGACCAGATCATCTCGCACTCTGTCCCTCGCCTGAGCAACAGAGAGACCTGCGTATGTGCCGGTGTCGTTCCTCATTCGCCCAGAATGGAACTCCTTGCTGTAGATCTCAGTGGTAGCTTCCTCCAGTTTAGGATCTGTCTGCCGCGCTATGCCGAGTCTCTTCACAACATCGACTGCCGGAGAGTCTGAGAATCCGTCAAGGGCAACTACGCCAATCGGCGAAAGCTTCGCAACTGTTTCCCTCTCAATCCCATGTCGCTTCAGTAGTTCCGAGTCTTGTTCAAGGTCGATGAGCGCTTGATAGTCATACGGTGCGTGAGCCGGAACTGACATCACGACTCCTGTCGCGCTCTCAGGATCCACAAACTCTGCGGGCAGCACTATCACTGGCGCGCCGGTCATTGGGTTCACCGCGGTCTTTCCAACGAATCTCGACCCCGAGACGCGTTCGACAATGGCTACCTTCCGGTTCTGATACTCAAGTTTCTGGAGACACGGCTCACTGATTACCCAGTTCTCGCTGTCCACTCTGGCTTTCACGTAGACGATTTCGGGTTTGACCCAGATGTTCGTGACGCCGAATACGGTCTCCGGCCTCAGGGTTGCCGTCGGCATGAATGCGTCTTCAATCTTGAACTTCAGCAGGACATACTGCCCGATCTCCGGTTCGACGTCGCCGACCGTGTCGTGTTGACCCACTGGGTTACCATCATTCGGGCACCACCCCACAGGATGGCTACCTTTCGTGATGAGGCCTTTCTCTCGCAGTTTCCGGAATTGCCACTCGATGAAGCGGCTGTATGTTGGGTCTATCGTCGTGAACTCTCTGCGCCAGTCGATTGAGAAGCCCATCTCCTTCATTCCGCGTTTCAGCTCCTCATGGAAATAGCGGGCTATCTCGATCGGCTCGACGAAGTCTTTCAGCTTCTCTTTCGGCACGTGATAGACGCGGAGGAAGTCGTCGACCAGTTCGGGGTCTCCCTTCGCGACACGCTCTGCCATCGCGAGGATCGGTGTTCCGGTATAGTGGAATGCCATTGGAAACAGAACGTTGTATCCTCTCATTCGCAGGTATCTGGCGTGCACATCTGTCAGCGTGTAAGTTCTGGCGTGTCCGATGTGTTGCGGGGAGTTAGGGTATGGGTAGGCGACTGTGATGAAGAACTTCCTCTTGCTCAGATCAGGGTCAGCTTCGAAGATTCGTGCCTGATCCCATTCCTTCTGCCACTTCTCTTGGATCGCATTCCAGTCGACGACCACTGAGTCTCACTTCTTCAGATGTGATTGGACGACCTTCTTTGCGTTAGTGAGAACGGCTTCAGCTTTGTCAAGCTTGGTTCCGCCACCTTGGCCGAAGTACTCTTTCCCACCGCCTCCCCCGCCCACAAGCTTCGCCAACTCTCCGGCGACTTTGCCTGCATGCATACCTGCATCGATCGCGTTCTTGCCCGCGGCAACGAAGATGCGAACGCTGTCCCTGACTAGAGCTACAACGAGCACGGCGCTCGGGTCAGCTTCCACCACCTGGTTTGACAATGCAACGACATCCTCTTCCTCGTCTACTCTCTTCAGAGTCGTCGCCAGTTTGATCTTTCCAACCTTCTCCGTATGTGAGAGAAGCTCCTTTGATTCGACAGCTGCGAGCTGTTCTCGGACATCTTGAAGACGCTTGGTCAGGCGGTCCTTCTCTTCGCTGATTGATTTCGCGTATTCGTCCACTTTCTCGAGCGGGGCGTCCAACGCTGCGGCACTTCTCTCCAGTAT
>CAZJVZ010000118.1:0-3734 GCA_964549795.1 uncultured Candidatus Bathyarchaeia archaeon | reverse complement strand
CCGGGTCTCGTGAGCCAAAGATTCCAATGTCGTGGACGAGCAATGTGGCTCCGACGTCCCAGCAGTCGCACTTGTCAGAGATGTCAATGGCCAAGTCTACGTAGTAGAACTTGTCTGCACCAATGGAATCGACCACGCCCCGAGCATTCTCAACGAAGATCGGAGCTTGCTCGTGATCGGCCCTCCAAGCTACTGAGATGGCCTTCGCGCCAATCCTGCTGCAGACGCTTCTGCAGTGGATACAGCCGATGCATCTTGTCGAATCGATCGTCGCCTTCTCGTTCATTGTGATGCATCTCACAGGGCATACATGGAGGCACTTGGAGCATTCTGGGCCTCGGCACTTCTCAGGGTTGACCTTGATGTCGCCGAGAACGTGCATCGCTGCTTTGCCCCGCTTCCCGACTAGGCCAATCCCGAGGTTCTTGAGGGCGCCGGCAATGCCGCCATGAAGGTGGCCCTTGGCATGAGATAGCACTACTACCTTGTCACAATCCAAGACGGCCGCTGCTACGTCCACCTTCTTGACGTATTGGCCGTTCACATCAACATCCAGCGTGTCTGTTCCCCAGTAGCCGTCGGCCATGATGATCGGAGCGCCTGTGGTTCCGTTGCTGAATCCGTTCAACGCCGCCATAGTCAGATACTCAGGTGCAGTCGTTCTCGCCCCATAATGGTCACCAGTACCATAGCCCAAGCCGCAGGACTCGGCGACAAATGGTACTCCTCCTGCCCCCCGAACCAATTCGACAACCTTACGCACATACGCCGGGCGAATGTAGTTCGTGTTACCCCACTGCCCAAAATGGGTCTTGATCATGACCTTCTCTCCTTTCTCAATGGCTCGGGGGAGGCCGAGTTCTGAGAGCACGTGCTCTAATTTGTCAAGCATGTTGTAGTAGGACTGAGCGTTTCTGTCGGTGAAGAATACCTTCGACTTGGTCATCTTTCGAGCCTGTGCTGTTGCGGGAGTTCAGCTCTGTTTAAAGAACTGATCGCTGCATTCATGTGTTCAAGAGACTGGCTCCGCCGTGTGACAGTTCGCACAGTCTCAGCTAGGAGTGACTAGTACGGTGTGCGTATCTCGCTCTGCTGTGTGCCGATATCACACCGCGGAGAAGTTGAGTCCGACCCTCGGCATCCTTTATTCATGAACCCTCGATTCGCGTGATCATGTCCGCCAGGGTCTGTCACCACCGGAGTGATTTGCTCATCGAGCATGTTCGGTGATGTCTGAGTGCAGACTCCACGAGGTGTCTCAGTGATAAGGTCGCATTGTGCCCAGGCAGCGTCTCCTATAAGAGCCAGCGTTTGGCCATTAGCCTGAACAAGTGGCTCGAAAAGTAGTCCAGCTGAGGTGCGCAGTTCTTTGAGTGGTTCCGTTCCGGAAAAGGCAGACGGGCACAAGAGGATGCTCGATCCCAAGACTGTCGTACTCATAGGTGCAAGCGAGAAGGAAGACAGCGTAGGGAGAGCCATACTGGAGAACCTCTTGCTTTCCAGGAGTCGCAAGACATTCCCTGTGAACCCGAACAGAGCGGCGGTACTGGGGATCCAGTGCTACCCTGATATCGCAAGCGTGCCTGGTCCCGTGGACCTTGCAGTCATCGCCACCCCCGCACGTACCGTGCCGGAGATGGTTGAAGAATGCGGCAAAGCCGGAGTTCCGGGAGTGGTGATAGTCTCTGCAGGCTTCAGGGAGATCGGCGAAGAAGGAAAGAAGCTGGAGGACCAGATACGGGAAATCCGAAGGAAGTACGGTACTAGGATCATCGGTCCGAATTGTGTAGGCGTTATCAGACCAAACGTTGACCTGAATGCGTCCTTCCTGAAGGCACAGCCCGAGAGAGGGAATATTGCGTTTATCTCGCAAAGCGGTGCGTTGGGAAGCGCCGTACTGGACTGGGCCGTCAATGCACACATCGGGTTCAGCATGTTCGCGTCCCTAGGCTCAATGATCGATGTCGATTTTGGGGATCTGATCGACTTCCTCGGAGACGATCCTTACACGCGAAGCATAATGATCTACATGGAAGGAGTCGGAAACGCGAAGAAATTCATGAGCGCCGCCAGAGGCTTTGCTCGTAACAAGCCGATCATCGTTGTGAAACCGGGTAGATTCGCCGAGAGCGCAAGGGCTGCACGATCTCACACGGGTGCTATGGCAAGTGACGACGAAGTCTATGACGCTGCATTCAGGAGAGCCGGAGTAGTCAGGGTCAGGGAAGTGGGGGACCTCTTCAACTCCGCAACAGTCCTTGACTCGAGGCATCTGCCGCGAGGGCGCCGGCTCGGGATCATCACGAACGCCGGTGGGCCAGGCGTCATGGCGACTGATGAGCTGATAGAGCTCGGCGGCCAGCTGGCGAAGCTGTCAGACGAGAGCACCGGACAGCTGAATTCGGTCCTGCCAGCGTTTTGGAGTAGAGGGAATCCAATTGATGTGCTCGGAGACGCCGACACCGGAAGGTACCTCAACGCCCTGAATGTGTGCCTGAACGACCCTGGGGTCGACGGCATCCTGATTGCATATACGCCTCAGGGTGCCGCAAGAGCAGGAGACCTCGCGAGGAGCATTGCTGAGGTTGCCAAGAACGCTTGGAAACCAATTGTGACAACATGGATGGGCGGAGAGAGCGTCCGAGAAGCCAGAGACGTTTTCGCTCAGAACAACATACCAACCTATGGGACTCCTGAGGATGCCGTGAAGACGTACATGTACATGTACAAGTATGGAAGAAACCTGGAACTTCTGTACGAGACTCCTTCTGAACTGTCGGTTGATCAGGCACCGCCAAAGAGCAATCTCAAGGCGCTCATCGCGAGACTCGCGAGAGAAGGCGTGACCACCGTAAACGAGGAGGACTCGAAGAGATTTCTGAACAACTATGGGATTCCAACGACTAGACCATCGATGGCAAACAGTGCTGAAAATGCAATACGTTGTGCGAATGAGATCGGCTATCCAGTAGTCATCAAGATAGTCTCTCCAGACATCACCCACAAGAGCGACGTTGGCGGCGTTGCAGCAGATATTGACTCCGACGAGAAGATGAGGTCAGAATACGATGCGATGATGCAGCGTGTCAGGTCCAGTTGCCCGCAAGCGAAGATTGTCGGTGTAACTGTCCAGAGCATGATTGAGAAGATCGACTATGAGATCATTCTTGGAGCTAGAAAGGACAGGGACTTCGGTTCGGTGATCCTTTTCGGCATGGGAGGCACGGGCGCCGAGGTGTTCAGAGACTTCTCGATCGGCCTGCCGCCTCTAAACCAAACGCTGGTGAGGAGGTTGATGGAGGACACGAGAGTGCAGAAGATGCTCCAGGGATACAGAGGAAAGCCGCCAGCAGACATCAGGCAACTTGAAGAGATCATCGTCAGATTCTCGAACCTCATAGTGGATTTCCCGGAGATCGAGGAGATTGACGTGAACCCGCTTGCGATCACCGGTGGAAAGACCTACGCTCTTGACGCGAGAATCGTCATTGACAAGAACGCTCTGACACCTCAGTCTGCGTATTCGCATTTGGTCATTACGCCCTATCCGACGAGGTATGTGATACCCTGGAGGATGACGGACGGAACGGAGGTGCTGTTGAGACCGATAAGGCCCGAGGATGAGCCACTGGAGCATGAGATGCTGACAACCCTATCCGAGGACACTCTCCGGGGAAGATTCTTCCAAGTCATCAGGAACATAACGCATGAGATGCTCATCAGATTCTGTAACA
>CAZJVZ010000117.1:1182-3799 GCA_964549795.1 uncultured Candidatus Bathyarchaeia archaeon | reverse complement strand
CGGGCGGGCTTCGATCCCGCGACCTCCCGCTTACGAGGCGGGTGCTCCTGGCTGACCTGCTCTGGCATCTACCAGCTGAGCTACCGAGGCGCGCCACATCGTAGAAAGAGTCGTCTCTCTTTAAGGTCTAGCCCAATGGTGAGATGTTTGGATTTCCCTACTGTGCCGCAAGGCCTGTGCGTGTTCGCGACTCTGTGACGAAGAACGCAATCAATCCAACAGTTAGGAACATGAGTATTCCGAGCAGATAGAATGGTGCTGATATCGACATAGCGTACAGGCCTCCGAGGAGAAGCACGCCGAGCGTCCGACCTGATCCAAGGATGACTTCGTATCCGCCCATTACCTTCGCCCGGATCTCAGGAATCACGCAGTCAGCGAGGAGCGCATTGATGGGCGCGTTGTTCAGAGCGATGCCGAGCCCCAAGATGAGCGACACGAGGTAAACATCAGACGGGGTATGAGTGAATGAGAAGCTGACTACTCCAGAGGCGATGATGATTCCCCCCAAGATCGCGAAAGGTTTCCGTCCAAACCGGTCAGAAAGGTGACCAGCCAAATATGTGAACGCGAGCATCGAGCCGCTGATCAGAGTGAACGAGAAGCCAACCTCCGCTGGTCCCATTCCAACGTTGAGCGCCATGTATAGGACGAAAACAAGTGCGAAAAGCCCCTGAGTTATTCCCACAACGAACCCTCTGAAGCACAACACAAGCAGGCTCCTGTTTCCGGAGATGTTCCTTCTCAACGACGTGAAGATCACAAGAGCAGATTCTGAGGATGAAGTCTCGTGAATGGCTGCTTGATCCTTGATCGGAAGAACAAGTGCACCTGACACGAGCGCCATCGCGAAGGCAACATAGAAGGGAAACGCCAATCCTGCGGTCTGTGCGATTACACCTCCGACAGTGGGCCCAGCGAGGCTCGCCATTGTCTCCATGGTGGACGTGAACCCCATCCCGCTTCCTCTTCTCTCAGTAGGCG
The DNA here is from genome assembly GCA_964549795.1 of uncultured Candidatus Bathyarchaeia archaeon. Taxonomy (GTDB): domain Archaea; phylum Thermoproteota; class Bathyarchaeia; order 40CM-2-53-6; family 40CM-2-53-6; genus CAVPLU01. Next base: position 2,815 of record CAZJVZ010000117.1, on the reverse strand, counting down.
CTAAGTCAGCCGTGAGTGCGAATATCGCGGGAGTGACTACCGCCGAGCCGATTCCTTCAATCGCTCGTGCCATCGCGAATTGTAGAACATCCTTGACGAACACAAGCATCAACGAGGAAGCGGAAAACAGCACCATTCCGACAACGATCGTTTTCACTCGACCAAAGCGATCGGCCATCACACCCGCGGGGATGAGACACACAATGAGTGCTACGTTGTAGATTGAGTAGGCAAACCCGAGGGAAGTTGCGTCGATCCCGAGCTTAATTGCGTACTGCGGCAGGATTGGGGTGAACATGCCGAACCCCAAAGTGACGACAAAGAGAGCCAGCCCCAATAGAACAAGCGAAACGGTCATCTTGCCTCTAGAGTCTGGAGAGATTGTCACAGGCCTCACCAAGCCCGGTTCACCCGTCTGCCGTGATTGAAGTCCGAGATAGCATGATCCCGGCCTCGAGTCTGCCGCCCGCATTTCCTCTTCGTACTCGGGCCAGAAGGAGAAGCCATGAGATGCGAATGTGCAGACTGGGTCCGTCGTTCGAGAATGGACATCTCTCGTGTCTACTTGGTCGTCGTGAGGTTATTCCAGTATCTTGGGTTGATTGCATGCTTGCTTGCGTCTCAGGAACTGTCTCCTGAGATTCGCGGCTTCTTGGGCGAAGTCAAACCGCTCCGTCTCGCAGGGCGCGGTGCCAACCGCGGCCTTCTTTGTTAGGGTCGCCAGGATCTTGCGCTCCAGCACTCTTGCAACAGGCCCAAGATGGTACTGTAGTGCCTCATGCAGGAGCTCCGGCTTGGCAGGAATGTCCTTGAGCTCAAGCGATGCGTGCCTCTTCAGCGCATCGAGAAGGGCCGCACCTGCAATCGGGCCTAGAGCTCCATTGAAGACCTGCGCCACAGAGTCACATAGCAGCCCGTCGAAGACCTGTTCGACGGTCGAAGAGACGCCTTTGGACCTTGCGACTTCCAATTGCGGAACTCCTCCACCCTGTGGGCGGCGAGCCCCCCGGGGGCTTGACATCGTCCTGCTACTCTGCATGTCCAAGGCAGGGCCGAAAGCTCTTAAAGATTCACATTGGCGTGCATAAATGACCGTAAATTATAAAACGGCAGGCACTGGAAAATAGACACACAGGTGTAATCAGGCATGAAGGGTAGGCCGGGCGGCTGCGGAGTCTGGGACTAAGTACTCCGTTCTCGTTGAAGGGGCTTCGTGAGAAACCGCTTCACGAGTTACGAGAGACTTCATAAAGAGAAGAGTGGAAGCTAAAATGAGTGGCTCAGATATGCGGCCCTCTGGAGCCGTCGAGAGGATTCCGATCGAGCAGCAGCTCCGTTTGAAGGGCCGGTTCATCTATGCCCTCGACGAGACGAACATACAGATCATCAGCCTGATGCACAAACTGGGCCCGAGGAACCTTCTTGAGATCGCCAGGGCAGCAGGGCTGCCACCCACAAGCGTCTACGATCGAGCCAGAAAGCTGGAAGAACGATTCAGAGCGCTCTCGGCAGCCAACCTAGATCATTCGAAGCTTGGTCTCCGAAAGTGCATTACGCTCGTCGAATCGAACCCGGGCATGGAGGACTATGTGACAGAAGCCCTTGCCGTTCCCAACTACTGGAAGACGATCAC
>CAZJVZ010000117.1:0-1082 GCA_964549795.1 uncultured Candidatus Bathyarchaeia archaeon | reverse complement strand
GAAGACGACGAAGGAATGGACTCGTTCTTCGGCGTCTCCGAGGAGATGTTTCCGGTCCAGCGCACGGTGAAAGTTCTGGGTGAAAGGAAACTGAGCGTGAGGGCATACTGCCCACGTAGTGAGACCGAACGTCTTTTCTCAATGCTATCGAGCCTGGCAAGGACGGGTTTGGTGGCCGACTACTCTGCCGTAAGGATCAGACCTGAGACGCAGACTTGGCAGACGATATCTGCCGAGCTTTTTGGCGACAAGACCGGATGGAAGTATGAATCAAGCCAGCATTTGGCTGCACTTGGCACAATAGTGCAGAACGCCAAGGTGAGTATCTAGACAGCCGTGACTTTTGCGCGTTCGCCCAAGCGTGAGCTGGCGCATTCCTTTCTGCAAGCGCCACTGGCATAGGATCGCGAGGACTCTCTATCCGCGTCGCTCAGAGGTCCCCAGACGACACTCACCATGGTTGAGATCTGCATCACCCATAGCACGCAGACATGAGGTCCAAGATGACCTGTGCGAGGAGATGAGTTTTAATGATCCTCCCATGTTCGATGACACCAAATTGAGCGGGACAGACCGAGGCGAAATCCCGGAGGAACAAACGGTCGCCACAGGCTGAGCACATTGAAGCAATTGATCCACAAGGGCATATTGTTCCCGAAGTATGAACCCAAGAAGTTCAGGATCGCAGTGCGCGGCAAGCCCATCGTGCTGACTCCGGAGCAGGAAGAGATGGCGGTCGCATGGGTGAGGAAGTTGGGAACGGAATATGCGGAAGACGCCGTCTTCGTGAGGAACTTCTTCGGAGATTTCTGCAAGGCACTCGTGCTGGACGGGAGACTCGAACCCAAGGACTTTGACTTCTCTGAGATCATGAAATACGTTGAGGAAGATAGAGCAAGGAAGCTCTCGATGAGCAAGGATGAGAAGAAACGCCTCGCCGCGCAGCGGAAGGTCATCAGAGAAGACAACAAAGCGAGGTACGGAAGTGGAATCGTTGATGGCGAGAATGTCGACCTCGGGAACTACATGGCGGAGCCATCCTGCATATTCATGGGGCGTGGCAAGCACCCGCTCAGAGGAAA
>CAZJVZ010000116.1:0-3884 GCA_964549795.1 uncultured Candidatus Bathyarchaeia archaeon | reverse complement strand
GGCTCATGTCCAAGGGCAGGAGAAGCTTTCGCGCGAGCGAATGCTTCTCCAACGGGTCCGTCTTTCTTGCCGACAAGGAGGTCGATGTGTGCTACGTCCGGTTCGTCTCCTGCTAGAGCCTCACCGATCCCAAGCGCGAGATTCTGTATTTCTTCTGGTCGGATCCCGACTCCTGAGAAACGTTCAGCGAGTGGTTTCGCCGTTGGGGCCTCAACCTCCGCAACCCTCCGCTTCGCTTTGCCTATCTTCTCCAAGTCGAGCCTGAGCTCGTCTCTTTCCTCATACGTCAGCTCGCCACCCACGCTGAGCGGCAACCGGACCGGACCAACTTGGATCCCCATCATGTTGAGCGCAGCCTTCGTTGCAACAGGGCCACTCTTCACAATGATTCGAGACATCTTCTGAATCGTAAGCTGGATCTGTCGCGCGTCGTTCAGTCTGCCCTCCTGAACTCCCTTGAGCAATTTGAGATGGTAGTCCGGGAATACGTTGGCACTCGCAAGGATCATACCCGAGCAGCCTGCTGCGAGCGCAGGAAGCACGACCTCATCATGACCGCACACTATGGCGAGCCTCTGTCCGACCTTCTCCAGAACCGTTAGGATGAAGCGGAGCTCTCCGCTACTGTCCTTCAATCCGACGATGTTTGGGATCTCAACAAGATCCTCGACGAGCTGCCATGGCAATGACACGCCTGTTGCCTGAGGGATGTTGTAGAGTACGATCGGAATGTCAACTGACTCTGCGATCAGACGATAGTGCTCGTAGAGGCCCCGGTTCGAGGGCTTGTGATAGTATGGCGTGACGATTATCGCGGCGTCTGCGCCCGCATCTTTGGCGTGTTTTGTTTGCTCGATGGTGAGCTTGGTTCCACTCGAACCCGTTCCAGCAATAACGGGGACATGCCCGTCTGCCTCATCGATTGTAACCTCTATGACATGTCTCCTCTCCTCTTCTGTGAGATTCTGAAATTCGCCTGTGCTTCCACAAGGAACGAGCCCAGTTACGCCTTGGTCGATCAGGTAGCGGATCAGACCCCGTAGGCGTTCCTCGTCAACGCTTCTGCCATCATCTGTGAACGGAGTAACGAGCGCAGGATTCACACCGCCGAGCTTGAACAAGACCAATGACCCGGGTCTGCTAATGTGACTGTAAGCTCTTTAAGCGCATACCTTGGCCCCTCGGGTCGGCCGGCCCCACAATTCCTGACGAAGCATTATATGACAATCCGCAGGCATTTCTCTTTGGAGTTCTGGCTGATGAAAGACGCCGAAAGAGCACTTGAGAAGATTGGACTGCCTGGAAGAGACCTCTACTCACTTCCAACCTCGACCAAGCGTTTTCCGGATGGATGCCATTGGCGTATAGAGATCTCTGGGGTTGAGAGGCCTGACACGTTGAAGGCGCTGATTGATGAGGCGAAGAAGAGAGACGTGCCCGTTCACAGATTGATCAGTGTCGTAATGGGTGCTTCTTTGCTGACACGGGCCGAGCTTAAGGAGTTCGCTTCTCTTGCGGCCGATGCAGAGATGGAAGTCATTCTCACGCCTGGTCCAAGAGCGGGCTGGGATATCGGACGACAGATCGCGACCCCTGAAGGGGCCCTGTCTGGAATGCGATTCAGAGGAGCAGATCAACTCAACTATGTGATCTCTGACATCAAGAGATCCATCGAACTAGGCTTCAGAGGATTCCTAGTCGTCGACGAGGGCCTTCTTTGGGCGCTCAACGAGCTGCGCAAGATAGGCGAGATTCCGAAGGATGTCAAATTCAAAGTCTCGATATTCGCAGGCCACGCCAATCCGGCAGGAGGAAAAGTCCTCGAAAGCCTTGGCGCTGACACATTCAACCCTGTCGCAGACCTGGGCCTGCCACAGCTTGCTGCAATTCGAGCAGCCGTAAACATGCCGGTCGACATACATGTCTACCTCTTCGACTCGTTCGGAGGATTCAACAGACTCTACGAATGCCCAGAATTCTGCCGAGTAGTCGCACCATGCTACTTCAAGATAGAACCAGGCCCAAGCGTCGGCTCCATGTATAAGAACTGGGTTTCCCCTGACTCTCTGGCATTCTCCGTGAGAGAGAAAGTCAAGTACGCCGAGATCATCAGAGAACTCGTTCAGAAGCATTATCCCGAAGCCAAACTGTCAGAGCAAGGAGCAAAGGATCTCGCGATCCCACGACCCTGAATCAGATCCACACCGATTCCGCCAGCCCCCTACCACCACCAGTTGACTGAGCATTCTCTACGACTTGTCACGAAGGCGGAGACTCTCCGCCACACGCTCAGCGAAAGCATCGACGGCCGGCCTGTGTGTACCCTCGAGAATCCGCCTTCGCCTGATTGCCAAGGACTCGATGATATTGAAGCCCCTATTCGCGAGCTTCTCGGTGAGGCTACGCAGGTACCTCTTCTCGTCAAACCCTCCATAGGTCATGAACAGGAAGAACTCTGGGACTTCGAAACCACTCAAGTTGTGGATGAATCTGTTCAAAGGTGGACAGCTGAAGGTCCATTTCGGAAAGCCCAATAGAATTCCGTCAAACGTTGACAGATCCATCTGTCGGTTCTGGATCTTGACCTGCGATTCGGGCACTATCGAGTATGCAAGCCAGTGCAGATATGATCTCTTGCGAGTAGGGACGATCTCGACGACCTCGACATTGCAGGATCTTTGAAGTCCTTCCGACATTGCCTGAGCGATGAGTCTAGTGCTCCCGCTGTAGGAGAAGTATGCGATCAGCACCTTGGCTTGCTGTTTTCTGCTCGACACAGTGTGCAGCTCGCCTTTGCCCGACGATTGGCGCTCATCAATTTGACGCGAGCCATGGGCTTGTGAGTGAGGTACTAGCCTAGGATTGATGCGAGTATTCCTTTGGCGCCGTGGAACTTGTAGTCCGCTTGCTTCCAAGCTATACTCTTGGGACCTTCGAGAACTTCGTCAGTGATCTCCAAGCCTCTGTGCGCGGGCAGGCAATGCATTACAACCGCATCGGATTTCGCTTGCGCGACGAGTTCATCGTTGATCTGGAATCCTTCGAAATCCATCATTCGTTGCGCTTGTTCAGTGTCCTGGCCCATGCTCACCCAGACGTCTGTGTAGAGTACGTCTGCTCCTTCAGCGGCCTCGAATGGGTCGTCGGTATACCAGATCTTCGAGTTGGACTTGTGCGCCAACTCGTTCGCTTTCTTCGCGACATCGGAGCTTGGTTGATAGTTCGATGGTGTCGCTATTGATATGTTGACTCCGGTGGTTGCACATGCGAGCATGAGTGAGTGGCAGACATTGTTTCCGTCGCCAATCCACGCGAGTTTGAGTCCTTGAAGTGATCCTTTTGCATCTTCGATTGCCGCCAGATCCGAAAGCGCTTGGGTCGGATGTTCCAGGTCGCTTAACGCGTTGATGATTGGCATTCTGGCATGTTCCGCGAGTTCGGCGAGCGTGTCATGATTCGATGTTCTGTAGACGAGCACGTCCAAGTAGCCTGACAGAACACGTGCCGTGTCCTTGATTGGTTCCCCACGCTTCAGCTGCAGTTCGTCGGGTCGCATGTAGAGGACGTCGGCGCCGAGTCTCATTGCCGCGGACTCAAAGCTGACTCTTGTGCGAGTAGAGGGGTGCTCAAAGAGCAAACCAACCACCCTTCCTTCCAGGATTCGAGCATGCGTGCCGCCAGGAGACACAGGCCTCAGCTTCTTTATCGACTTCAAGAACGCGTGAATCTCAGAGGTGTCAAAGTCGGAAACGGAGAGGAAGTCTCTCCCCTTCAAAGCCGCCATACCATGATCGCCCGAGGGTTACAGTTGAATGAGCATGGTAAATGCTACTTAAACTGGTAGATTCGTGGACGGATTGCTAGGGTTTCACCTTCAATTCGAC
>CAZJVZ010000115.1:0-3925 GCA_964549795.1 uncultured Candidatus Bathyarchaeia archaeon | reverse complement strand
TGCAGAACGTCGGAGATTGTGGCGGGGGCAGAGCCTTCCTTTGGAATCGCGTACAGATACGGCCTGGAGGTCCTGTCAACAACGAGGACATTCCTGTCATGGTCGTCGATGCCCCACAATCAGATCTCTGAACCATGTGGTGATGTCTTCTCGCCCAAGTCTAACAGAAAGAATCTGAGATTCTTCAATGCGGTCCGACTCTACTGTCGAACTGGTGAAGGGGATTCTGCAGATCGCGCGAGCACCAAAGCATCCTCTCCATCTGCATAATATTGTCGGATTTCGGAGAACGCTCTGTATCCCATCCGCCCGTAGAACGCGATGGCTCCAGCGTTTCCTTTGCGGACCTCAAGACGCATCTGCCGAACTCCTTCTTCAGTGAGCTTCGCAGAGAGAGTGGACAATAGGGCTGTCCCAATACGCCTTCGACGATGGCGTGGATCCACCGCTACAGAGACAACGTGCCCCTGCGTGGCATTTGCAGAGGCCACAGCATATCCGACAATCTTCGCGTGATCTGATGCGACAAAGAAGTGGTCTTGGTGAGCCTTGATCAGGTCGCTGAAAACTGCGGGCGGATAAGGATCATGGAAACATGCCTTTTCGACCGCGTAGATGCCAACTGCGTCCGATGGGTCTACACGACGAATTGTGTACGACAAGTACGTTCGCGTCGCTGCAGAACCTCATTCTATCGGTGTGAAAGATGAAAGTAGCGCTTTCAGTTTCCTCTCCCAAGTTAAGCGACCCCAGACACCGAATGTTGTGCTTCCGACAAAACTATAATAAACGGTGTCTGATCGTACGCTACGACTCGCCGCGACAAGAGGAGGAAGCAGAGATCTCAGAGAAACGCGTTGAACGTTGGGGTATCGCGAACATCTACTCCTCGTTCAACAACACACTGGTGCACATTACTGACCTTGCTGGAGCAGAGACTGTTTCCAGAAGCTCCGGCGGGCAGCACGTTAAGGCAGATAGACTTCAGGGTTCGCCATATGCGGCGATGCAATCTGCTGGTGCAGCGGCAAGGACGGCGAAGGACAGAGGCATCACAGCTCTTCACATTCGAGTAAGGGCACCTGGTGGACATGGAGCCCGAACACCCGGTCCGGGCGCTCAGGCCGCGATTCGAATGCTGGCGAGAGCGGGTTTCAGGATCGGTAGGATCGAAGATGTCACACCCGTTCCGCATGACGGAACGAGGCGACCGGGCGGCCGAAGAGGACGACGCGTCTAGATCTTGCTCACGAGAGTCACGCCTTTCATGTTCCTTGCTGCTTGAGAACATTCATCACACCGGAACTGAGTCTTGAGAATGTCTTGTAGTATTACAACTGGCTGAGGAAGCTCAAAGAGTAACCCTTGTGCAACGCCCCCAACCCATTACGATACCGGCAAGTAGGATGAAATAGCACACGCACTACGGCTAAGTTCGGATAGAAAGCGCTAGGTTTTTAGTCGCTTTCTGTTCAACCGTGTGGGCGTCGTGCTAGGGAAATGGCAAGTCTTGCTCAACTCAAGACAACGATGATAGTAACGATCCTGCTGACGTTGGTCATATTCGTGGGTTTCGTCGGGGCAGTCTCGCTGCTATACAGTGCGGCAGCGGGCCTGGATTTGTCCCCCCTCGCCACTCTCCTCGGTTCCTTTGTGCTGGCGCTCATGTTTCTGGGGCTGCAATTCCTAATCAGTCCGTCCATTGTGGCATGGTCAACACACCTCCAGTATCTTCAGCCGGGACAGTATCCTTGGCTTGAAAACACTGTCAAGGAGCTTGCAGACGCCAGCGGCGTTACTGCGCCCAGATTGGCTATCGTTCCTAACCCAACGCCGAATGCTTTCGTCTTCGGAAATTCCTCATCCAAGATGACTCTTGCTGTGCACGAGGGCCTGTTAAAACAACTGAACGAAGACGAGATCAGAGGAGTTCTCGGTCACGAACTCGGACATGTCAAGCATCGTGACTCGATTGTAATGACTGTTCTCTCCGCGATTCCGTTGCTTGCCTTCATGATTGCAAGAAGCACCATGTACATGGGCATGGGCACCGGCTCGCGCGACAGAGACAGAAGCGCAGGATACCTCGCTTTGGCCGGAATTGTTGCGATGGTCGTCTATTTCGTCGCGCAACTGCTAGTTCTCAGGCTGAGCCGACTCAGAGAACACTTCGCAGACGTCTACTCTGGCTACCTTACTGGCTCGCCGAGGAGCTTAGAGAGCGCCCTCACAAAGATCACATACGGCTTATCGTTGCGACCTGATGACACACATGGCGTGCGGGCGTTGTACATCTCCGATCCTGCACTTGCAAGAAGCGAGATGCAGGGCATCATCGATAGACGCGCCCAGTATGACCTGGACCACGATGGGGTTCTTGACGAAAGAGAACTGCAACTTGCGATGGAGAAGGAAGCAAGATCCACATGGAGCGGGCTCAACGAAGCGTTCTCCACCCATCCGCCGACATACAAACGCATACTCCTATTGAGACAGATCGAAGGCGAAATCGGACACGGAACAGACGAGAGCACGATCTACAAACGAATCTAGGCCGAACCTGAACGCAGCCGCGAGGGAGAGCGGATGTCTGCAGAGCTGAAGCGCACTCTTGAGAAGCATGAACGCTGGAGGCGAGAGCGGTGCCTGAACCTCATAGCCTCCGAGAACGTGACGAGCCCGGCCGTACGCAAGATCTTAGGATCCGATCTCGGGCATCGCTACACGGCAACCGACCATTTCTACATGGGATGCAAGTTCATCAATCAAACGGAAAGCATAGCAAGAGAACTGGTCCGTGATGTGTTCGGCTCCGAGTGGGCTGATGTGACGCCATTGTCGGGCCACATCACTGACATGACTTTGCTCTCAACATTTGCGCGACGAGGCGACAAGATCCTGACGATGGGCACGGAGTATGGAGGATATTTCGGTACTTCTGAGGCGGGCTTTCCTCGGATACTGGGTCTTGTGAACCTCTACTTCCCATTCGACAAAGACCGATGGAACATTGAGACTGAGAAGACGGTTGAGCTGATCGCGAGTGAGGTTCCAAGACTTGTGATCCTCGGAGCAAGCTACATACTCTTCCCTCATCCTGTGGAACAGATTGCGAAAGCATGCCGCGAGACTGGCACTGTGCTGGCCTTCGACGGATCCCACGTCATGGGCCTGATTGCGGGAGGCGCTTTCCAGCAGCCTCTGAAAGAGGGTGCCAGGATTCTGGTCGGTTCGACTCACAAGAGTTTCTTCGGCCCACAAGGAGGAATAATCGCGGCATTCAAGCCGGAAGGAGAGCGGATGAAGGAGACGATCTTTCCTGCGATCATGGACAACGCTCACTGGAACAGAATAGCCGCACTTGCCCAAGCGCTTCTGGAGATGAAGAGATTCGGCAGGAAGTACGCCGCTCAGGTCATCCGCAACAGTCGTGCTCTGGCAGAGGCACTCGACGAACGGGGTATCCCGGTCCGCTGCAAGGATTATGGCTACACGGCATCACACCAAGTCCTTCTGGATATGGACAGACTGCAAGACAGCGCGCAAGTCCCCGACAAGCTTGAGCAGGCGAACGTGATCGTTGACAGGGGAGTACGCCTGGGCACTAGCGAGATGACACGGAGGGGCATGCGAGAAGGAGACATGAACGATGTCGCAGAGATCATCGCCAGGGTCATCCGCTCGCAAGAGACTATCAGCGCCGCAAGAAGGAAGGCTACTGCGCTTGCGAGAAAGTTCCGTCAGGTTCGATATGCCTGACGGCAAGAACAGAAACCACTGTCAGTAGAGGCCGGCTCCAGCTAGTTCGATGGTCTGTATCTCAGTATGGCGGCAATGCCGCCGAATGATTCAAGCAGCATTATGCCCTCTTCAGTCTCTGTTGAGATTACCTCGAGGTTCACAGAACTCTTCTCGGCTATCTCAA
>CAZJVZ010000114.1:0-3933 GCA_964549795.1 uncultured Candidatus Bathyarchaeia archaeon | reverse complement strand
CTGTACTTGATCTTATGAGCGGCAAACGTCATCGCCTTACCGCTTGCCATTCCCAGACTGAGCAGAGTGAAATTGTTCTGAGCCATGAAGTTGAACGACTCGATCAACGTCTTCTTGTCAAGTCCAGTCTGCATCATGTATGGTGTGATCTCACGTAGGAAGAGTGATGTTGCAGCATTGTAGCGATTATGACAGTCGTCTCCCATCGTTAGTGCTTGGATGATGATGGGTTTCATCGGGACGCCGTCTTTCTCCTTCCGTATCTCCTTGATCGTGGCCTCGAGGGTTGTCGCAAGTGCGTCTCGCATCCACGTGAGTCTCTTGATGACTTCGCTCGAATAGGCACCGTATCTGAGAACCTTCCCGATCCCCTCATTGAGGTTCGAGAAGGTTTTGTTATCGTACTTGCGGTCGTGCACAACGTAGACAGGCATGTTGGGTGAGATGATCCCCGCCATCGGTCCAGCCGCGTTGCGGTGATGATTCGGAACGAACGTGATCTGATCCGACTTCGCGAGTTTCTCTGCCTCTGCTCCGTCGCGTGCCCAGCCCTCGTAGATCGAGGCGCCCATGACGGCTCCCTTCATTGGACCACTCATCCTGTCCCATTCTATGGGGGGCCCTGCGTGCAGGAGCATTTTCTCCTTCATGCCGGGGATCACCTTGCGAGCGAGGCCCATGTCGACCCAGACAGGGTCAGATTCCATCATCCTCTCTACGGCTTGCTGGTTTGCCTTCTCAATCTCATCCTTAATCTGGCTAGGGTTCCGCGAAGTCACGAAATGTCGCCTACTCGTTCAACCTCGAACAGAGTATAAGAGAATTTTGAAATGCTTAACTTGCCCTCAGAGATAGTGAGCGCGGGCGCAAGCGATTGAGTACGGTGCGCAATCTAGTGAAAAGGAACTTTCACAGAGACTCTGTCCAGCTTCTTCACCTTTCTGAGGAGGCGAAGAAGATTGACGGCGTCACAGACGCCGCCGTCGTTATGGGGACGACGACGAACAAGGAGATTCTGCAGAAACTTGGTCTTCTCACAGATGAAGGTAGAGCAGCCTCAGAGAGTGACATGATACTCGCTGTGATGGCTGAATCTCAGCCGCTCATTGAGAAAGGCCTGGCGAAGATCGAGGAGATGGTACTTAAGCCGCCCGCTGCCAAGGGAAGGAGTTACTACAGTCTTGACGCAGCCCTGCAAGCAGTCCCAGATGCGAATCTTGCCGTTGTCTCTATTCCTGGCGAGCACGCAAGAGAGGTCGTACTGAAGCTACTTGACAAGGGTATCAGTGTGCATCTGTTCAGCGATCACGTCTCGCCTGATCACGAGCTCGAACTGAAGCAGTACGCGAAGGATAGAGGGCTGCTTGTAATGGGGCCTGGAGCAGGGACCTCTGTCATCGGCGGTAAGGCTGTCGCGTTTGCCAATGTTGTGAAGAAAGGCAAGGTAGGCGTCGTCGGCGCCGCCGGGACAGGACTCCAAGAGGTAACTGTCCTACTCAGCGAAGCTGGTCTGGGAGTTTCGGAAGGCTTGGGAACTGGGGGAGGAGACGTCAAAGCTAAGGTCGGCGGCATAATGATGCTTCAATCCATAGACGCACTGGAACAGGACCCCGAAAGTGGCACCGTGGTTGTGGTGTCGAAACCGCCGGACGCCGATGTGAAGAAGAAGATCCTCGACCACATTGCGAACAGGACAAAGAAGCAGTACGTGACCTGCTTCATAGGCCCCGAAAGCTACGCGATGCCAGCAAGCATGCGAGGACGGGTTACAGCGACGAAGACGCTCCACGCGGCAGTCATGGAAGCGATTCGGGCAGCGGAACCAAGCCGCCACGCAGAAATCTCCAAGCCCTTCTCGATGTCTCAGAACGATCTGATGGCGCTCGCGAGCAGGATCTCGAAAGGACTGAATGATAAGCAGAAGTACATCAGGGGACTCTACACAGGTGGAACATTCGCCTACGAGACCCTCGTCATACTGGGACGCATGATTGGAGGCGTCTTCTCCAACGCCCCCATCGATGCCAGACTGAAGTTGGCTGATTCCTATCAGAGCGTCAAGGACTCGATTGTTGATCTGGGTGAAGAGGAATTCACCGTTGGCAGAGCTCATCCGATGATAGACCCGACAATCCGCAAGATGAGGATAGTTGAAGAGGCAAAAGATCAGGAGGTTGCCGTCATCATAATGGACTTCATGCTCGGCTATGGATCACATTCTGACCCCGCAGGGGCGATGCTTGGCGCAATCACAGACGCAAGGAAGATAGCAGAAAAAGGCGGGAGAGTGCTACCGATCCTAGCACGCGTTTGCGGCACAGAACAGGATCCCCAGCCGCTCTCCAAGCAGATCGGAAAACTGCAAAGTGCAGGGATCGAAGTCTTCCCTACGAATGCGCTCATGGCGATCGCAAGTGCGCTGGTCTCTCGAAGGGGAAAGATCGACCGCACAATCATGGACGACGTGTACAACACTTACCTGAAAGGGTTCTAGCAGGAGGGAATGATTTGGTCGACAAGATCTTGAAGCTCTTCTCCTCGGAACTCAAAGTCGTCAATATCGGACTCGAACTCTTCAACGACGCTTTAAAGGCCCAAGGCGTCAACTCCGTCCAAGTCTCATGGCAACCGCCTCCAAAGCTCGAGAAAGAGTACGAGGACATACTGTCCAAGATACTCTAGCTTAGTCTAGAAGGCAGCCTACTGAGGAGTCGGTATCATCAACCAGTATTCTTCATGGTGCAGCATGCCCGAAGGACATCAATGTTTCAGTGTAGAATGGCTATATACCGTGACACATGCACGATGTGAAGACCCAACATGACTGATCAGAAGCCCGAAGTCAAAGTGCACATAATCCAACCCACACACGCGATGCTCGTGGGTTCAGACTCGAAACTAGCCCACGGAAACAAGAAGAGCCCCTAAGAAATGCTCCCCTCCCGCACATTCACCACTCTTTAGTGGCAGCTAGTTTCTTCAAAGTCAGAGGTCTGAGCTACCTGATTTCGCATCATGTGTGCTGGGTTCCGTAACAATCTCGATCAAGAAGAGCAAGTCCCACAGGGTTCGAACTGGTGATCCCTAATTCCAAACCCCATGATAACACTGAAGGACTCGGAACGTCCGATGGCATGACTGAGACCAAGGATTTCGGTCACAAGGCCAAGCTATGAACTCGCGGCGATCTTGGCGACCTGCTCGACGAGTCCTATCTTCTTGGCGTCCCAGATCTCCAGGCCCATTATCTCTTTCTTCTCATCAAGCTCCAGCACAACGTTAGGGGCAGATTCGATGATCTCATGACTCGGCCCGTCTTTGAATGCCAAGTATAGGATGTCATGCTCCTTGTCGTAGTGAACCTTCATTTGACTCTCCTCCAGGCACCTCTTTGCAGCTTCGATGAGACCAGCTTCTCAAGCTTCCGAGTATGGTAGACTGTTATAACTCTGATGTTATTGTCGACTCTCAAGAAGACTGCCACCAGGAACTCACTGTCCACTTTTCCGACAGCAACTTCGGCATCATGCTCTCTGTCCTCGAACGTCTCGTCAGGGCGTGCGAGGATTCTCTCTACGTCTCGGCGCCGTATTGCTCGCGCGGAAAGCTTCTGCTCCGCGTGGGATGAGAATGCAATGACCAAGACCGTCGCACTTGCAGAAAACATCCTACGCCGACTATATGAGTTGGCAAGGGCAACTTCTTGCGAAAAGACAAGTTGACGGGTAGCGGAAACGTCATTATCACTTCTGAGCCGGTTTCAGTCCGACGTTTCCTCCGCAAGAACGACAGGGATAGCGCCCGTGGCGCGCCCAATGCGTTTCGAATCGGGCGGTGTGTCGAGACGGAGTCGTGTATCAGAGTTGCGGGCCTGGACAACACTGAAATGTTCCGGCGAAGAACTGTCGGTCTTCTCAGGATGCAAGGTCGGAG
>CAZJVZ010000113.1:0-4102 GCA_964549795.1 uncultured Candidatus Bathyarchaeia archaeon | reverse complement strand
AACGCATGAGAAAGGTCGCGGTTGTTGCTGGGGGCATCTCTCGATATGAAAGACCGAGGCACGAGACGCAGGAAGAGATGGTCGCCCAGGCTATGAAGGAAGCTCTTGAGGACACTCCCAATCTGTCGATCTCTGACATAGACAACCATGTCTGTTCATACTTCAGCGATCACTTCGAACAGCAGCTTGCGTTTTCTTGGATACCCAACGACTATCTTGGATTGACTCCAAAGCCAGTCTTTAGGGTCGAGAATGGCGGGGCCGGACCTGGCACTGCAATACGAACCGCGTGGGCGCTAGTAGCATCCGGCCTATCCGAGATTTGTCTTGTAAGCGGCTTCGAGAAACAGGGAGAGGTTTCCTCAGCGAAGGCAAATGAGTTCATCGCGCTGGCAAGCGACACAGACTTCGACTTCCCAGTCGGAGGCTACTACACCGGGTACTACGCTGCGATGGAAGCACGCCACATGTATCTGTACGGTGAGACAGAAGAGGACCTGGCAATGATTGCTGTCAAGAATCGCAATTACAGTCTCGACAATCCCTATGCACAATGGCCTATCGAATGTGGAGGAAAGAAGATCACCGTCGATGACGTCCTTTCTTCTCGCCTGATTGCCTGGCCTCTGAAGGTTCTTGATTGTTGTCTGCTCAGTGAAGGAGCCAGTGTAATCGTACTCGCGTCCCAGAAATACGCCAAGAAGATCACCGACACACCTATCTGGATAACGGGCGTCGGGCTCGGAAGCGATATGATGAGACCCGGAGATAGGCCCGACAATCCAGGCTTCCACGGAATGTTCCCAAGCGAGGCACGTGCCTATCCCAAGCATGCTCTGAAGCCGCGTGAACCATACCCGGAAATGACCAATTTCGGAGCCTGCAAAGTTGCCGCTAGAACAGCATACAAGATGGCAGGAATCAAGAGGCCGCTCAAAGAGATCGATGTCGTAGAGATACATGACGCGTACGATTCAAGCGAGCTCCAGACCTACGAGGACTTGGACTTCTGCAAGAGGGGTCAAGGCAAGACACTCATCAGAGAGGGCCAAACCTACGTCGACGGCGAAATCCCTGTCAACGTGAGTGGCGGATTGGAAGGGTTTGGCCACCCCGTTGGGTCGACGGCAATCGGACAAACAGTCGAGCTCTTCTGGCAACTGAGACAAGAGATTGGAAAGAAGCACAAAAGCGACGCGACTCAGGTGAAGGGCGCCCGAGTCGGCCTTAACCATAGCCACGCAGGGACTGGAACGGCGATCTCCGTCATGATCATGGAGAAGTGAGAAGAATGCAACCTGACAAAGTCATCAAAGAGAAGAAGCCCGACAAGAAATGGGCCGAGTGGGGTCGCCTTGGCAGATGGAACGCCGTCGGCTACAAGATCGTCGAAGGTAGCAAAGGTCACAGGACTGACAAACTGGAAAGAGCACGCTACATGCTGATCAACAGGCCTTGGGACGTGATGTACGAACACAGTTACGGACTGGTCTCAAGATTCTTCGAGGGACTCATGGAGAAGAAACTGCTCGGGACCAAGTGTCCAAAATGCGGAGACGTCTTCTGTCCTCCCAGGGCGCATTGCTGGAGAAACAAGTGCAAACTGGAGGAAACGCGGTGGATAGAGATGCCGATGCGTGGCACACTCCACTGCTTCACCTTTCTTGGCTTTGCTGGAGAGGCGTTTCTGGCGGACCTGCCGTTCGTGCTCGCATATGTCCGGGTTGAAGGAGCCAACACCTTGATCGCAGGGCGCCTCTTGGATATGGAACCAGAAGACGTCGAGTGCGACATGAGCGTTGAGATCAGATTTGTCGAGCATCCGGCCGGCACTCCAATGGACATCTACTTCGTTCCTTCAGGCCCACCTCTGAGAAGGCGATCTGAGGAAGAGAAAGCAAGAATGAGAAAACAGTTGGAGCCAATACGTGCCTGGGTCAAGGAACGATTCGGGCAGGGTACCTAGAAGCGACAGGCTCTTGGCAGAGGTTAATAGGGCAGTTGAAACGATCACCCGCGGCATTGGCAGACGACGGCCTAGGCACTAGGTGAGGATAGTGGCTAAGCCGCTCGCAAGCATAGTCTCCGCAGGCGTCACGAGATTCGGCATAAGAGAGGGACTGTATAGTCGAGAGCTGTTCGTCGAAGCGGCACAAGAAGCATTCCAGGGATGCCCGAATCTCTCACCCAAGAAGGACGTAGACGGTCTCTTCGTGGGGCAGATGAGCGAGTCATATGAGCATCAAGCGCATGTCGCGCCGATGATTGCTGACTGGCTAGGGCTTCTGCCAGTACCCGCGTTCCGCAGTGAGGCTGCTTGTGCATCATCAGGTGTCGCGCTGAGATGCGCAATCTACGCGATCCAATCCGGAATGCATGAAGTGGTTGTGGTTGGCGGCGTCGAGAAGATGACACACCTCCGAACAGCGGCCGTTACCGAGATGCTCGGCATGGCTTCCGACTATCCCTTCGAGCAGTGGCATGGAATCTCATTCCCAGCGATATTTGCAATGATGGCAACAGCCCACATGAACGAGTACGGAACCACTCAAGAACAACTCGCCAAAGTCGCTGTTAAGAATCATGAGAACGGAATGCTCAATCCCAAGGCGCAGTTCCAGAAGACCATAACTGTCGACGATGTTCTCAAATCCAGAACAGTCGCCTCGCCACTGAAGCTCTACGACTGCTCGCCCATATCGGACGGTGCAAGTTGCCTCGTGCTAGCAAGACCAGGATTGGCCAGAAATTTCACCGACACCCCCGTGCACATTGTGGGATCGGCTCAGGCACAGGACACTCTTGGCCTCTTTGAGAGAGAGGACGTCACTACTATGAACGTCACAAAACTGGCGGCGAGGAAGGCATACGAAATGGCCGGCATCCGACCCGAGGAAGTCGATGTGACCGAAGTGCATGATTGCTTCACAATCGCAGAGATCATGGCCTACGAGGCCCTCGGTTTCTGCAAACCAGGCGAAGGTGGGAAGCTGATCGACGAGGGCATCACGAGACTCGGCGGAAAGAGACCGGTGAACACAAGCGGCGGGTTGAAGGCAAAGGGCCATCCTGTAGGAGCAACTGGGACTGCCCAAGCCTGCGAGGTCTACCTTCAACTAACAGGACAAGCCGGGAAACGCCAAGTGAAAGGAGCCGAGATAGGATTGACCTCCAACATCGGCGGCTCAGCGGCCACAGGCGTAGTCCATGTCTATCGTAGAGGTGACTAGAATGACTCCGACCCCGCCCCCGACAATAGAGAGCTTCTACAGATTCTGCGCCGAGAAGAAGCTGATGGGAGTGAGATGCAACCGATGCACGAAAGTGACCGTTCCCCCTCGCAGCGTCTGCTCTCACTGTGGTGCCTCAGACTTGTCTTGGACGGAACTGCAAGGCAAAGGTAGACTTGTGACCTACACTGTGATACATCTGCCACCTGCTCAGTTCCAGGCGATCGCGCCTTATGCGATCGGTATCGTTGAATTTGATGAGGGAGCCAGACTGCCCGGGATGATAAAAGACACTCCGTTCGAGAACCTCAAGATCGGCATGGAACTGCAGACTGCCTTCGAGACAACCACTCCCCAAGAATGGCCCCGATGGCCACGCTATTTCTTCAAGCAATCATGAATGGGTGCTCGAAACCCTTGGCCAGCGACTGGACAATGGGAGATGTCAGGGAAGAGCAACAGTCAACACTGCTATCACAATAGGGCAGGGTGACCCTATGCGATCTTAGGCAAGGTCACGGCGGACTCTATTCTTGGCAGAATTCCACAAGCGCACCTCTGGTTGACTTCGGGTGGAGAAAGGCGATGAGCTGACCTTCCGCTCCGGTTCTCGGCTCCCGGTCAATCGCTGTGGCTCCAGCTTTCTGCGCAGCGTCCAATGCTGCTCGTATGTCATCAACAGCCAATGCCACGTGATGCATTCCTTCACCTCGCTTGGACAGAAAACCTGCTACGTTGCTTGTTTGGTCCGTTGGCTCGAAAAGCTCTATCGAACTCTCGCCCAGCCTGAAGCTCGCCGCTCGGATCTTCTGGTCTCTGACCTCTTTGACGAAGGTCGGTTCGAGACCAAGGACTGACTTGTAAGTCTTCAG
>CAZJVZ010000112.1:0-4141 GCA_964549795.1 uncultured Candidatus Bathyarchaeia archaeon | reverse complement strand
GCAAGCGCTGACAGACGCCTGATGACAAGAGCACTCTATGCCTTGTCTGCATTCAAAGATCCAGAGATCGTTCTCTTCCACGTTGTGGAAATGCCCAGCAGAACTGTGCCCATCGAGGTCATTTCGCATAAGGAAGAGATCGAGCTCGCCGACGAGATCCTCTCTCCGACGGCTGAATGGTTGGAGAAGGAAGGCTATTCTGTTCGCAAGAAGATTGTCGTTGCACGTAGTGTTGCAGAAGCGATCGTGGCCGAGGCGAATGCGGAGGACTATACATTCGCCTTGATGACCAAACGTCGGCCAAAGAAAGGCATTGGAGGGCTCCTTCATCGGAGTGTCAGCGAGCAAGTCATTCGGGAGGCCAAATGCATGGTGCTCACAACACTCACGGAGAAGAGAACAGCGAATGCCTCAGAAACCCCGCGAAACGATAAATAGCCCACTTCCGAAGTTAGGCAAAGACAACCTGTCACGTTCGAGGGAAGACAAATGGTGCGGATGATTGCCGGTGGCCTTGTTCCACGCGCCTAGCGACAATTGCGTCTCTTGTCGAACGGGATTTTGCATGTGGTGTTCTGCTGTTGAGTAAACAGATTGGAATCACTGTCAAGAAGAATGATGACCTATCCGAGTGGTACACACAAGTCGTGACGAAGTCGGGGCTCGCTGACTATGCTAGTGTCAAGGGATTCATGGTCTTGATGCCGCATGGCTATTCGATCTGGGAGAAGATCAAGGAATACCTCGACTCGCGTCTTAAGACTACGGGTCACACAAACGCGTACTTCCCATGTTTGATCCCTGAGAGTTTCCTCAAGAAAGAGGCTGAGCACTTCTCAGGCTTCACGCCGGAAGTGTTCTGGGTCACCCACGCGGGCAATGACAAGCTGGGCGAACGCTTGGCAATCCGGCCGACCTCTGAGACAGTCATCTACGATTCGTACGCGAAGTGGATAAGGAGCTGGAGAGACCTTCCGCTTCTAATCAATGTGTGG
Organism: uncultured Candidatus Bathyarchaeia archaeon; assembly: GCA_964549795.1. GTDB lineage: Archaea > Thermoproteota > Bathyarchaeia > 40CM-2-53-6 > 40CM-2-53-6 > CAVPLU01. The sequence goes on along the minus strand of CAZJVZ010000112.1, from coordinate 3,146 downwards.
AATTCGGTTCTGCGAGCTGAGATCAAGGCGACGAAACCTTTCATGCGGACCTCTGAGTTTCTGTGGCAAGAAGGGCATACCGTTCACGCAAGTAAGGAAGACACGGATTCGGAGGTCATGAGAATCCTTGAGCTCTACAGGCAACTCATTGAAGATCAGCTTGCGATTCCTGCTGTCGTGGGGTACAAGACGGACCGCGAGAAGTTCGTAGGCGCGCTCTACACAACCACGCTCGAGTCAATGATGCCGGACGGGAGAGCACTTCAGATGGGCACGTCACATAATCTGGGTCAGAACTTCTCCAAGGCTTTCGAGATCAGGTATCTGGGCAAAGATGAGCAGACCCACTACGCGTGGAATGCGTCTTGGGGAGTCTCTTGGCGACTGATCGGTGCCTTGATCATGCTTCATGGGGATGACCGCGGGCTCGTTATCCCGCCGCGAATAGCACCCACTCAGGTCGTTGTCGTGCCGATCCCCTACAAGGACGCAGAAACGGCATCGATAGTGAGTCAAGCCAGGAAGATAGCAGATGGGCTTCAGGGAGCATGCCTGAGTGTTGTTCTTGATGACCGTGAGCAGTACACGCCAGGATGGAAGTTCAACGAATGGGAACTGAAAGGAGTTCCTCTCAGAATTGAAATCGGCCCCCGTGATGTGCGCAACCATCAGGTGACTGTGGTTCGGAGAGACACTTTAGAGAAGGCAACAATCCCAGAATCTGATGCCGTCACGGAGACCAAGAGGCTGCTTGAGACTATCCAGTCGGACATGTTCCAGAGAGCAAGTCGTGCCCTCAAGGAATCGATTTACGACGCACGCACCTTTGACGAGTTGAAACAGATAATCGAGACCACAGGAGGGTTCGTCAGAGCGTGTTGGTGTTCAGATGTCGGATGCGAGGACAAGATCAAGGACGAGACAGGCGCCACAATCCGCGTGGTACCGCTCCGGAGCGAGGCTATCTTCGGTGCCTGCGTCCGATGCGGGAAGCCCGCAGACAAGGTCGTCTACTTCGCGAGGGCATACTGAGCGCCCATGGGGCGCAACGTTTAAGCGAACTCCAGCTCAACTAGGCAACAGTCGTGCGTAACAATGGGAAAGAAGAGGAAATCCGGAGGCCGTAGTGGAGGAGGAAAAGGCCGCAGCGGGCTCGTGCAGTGTACGAACTGCGGTATGCAGGTGCCACGCGACAAAGCGAAAAGGGTCACCAGCTTTGTGTCATTGGTTGAGCCGTCCTTGGCGCGGGAACTCCGCGCTCATGGCGCCTACATTGCCAGACAGAAGGTCTTCAAGTACTACTGCGTTTCATGCGCGGTCCACTTCGGAGTTTCCAAGGTCAGAGCACGCAACGAGAGACGCTTCCTACACTGACGCCTTCGGCCGGAAAGGGCTACACTGTTTCGAGCTGTGGGCGGATCAGCCCGGCTCTTCTTCTGACTTCCTTGTCCGTGACTGCAAAGTCTGGCCCCACGCTCTCAACCATTATCGAAGCAGCAGCGGAAGCGTAGAGACATGAGGCAATGAGATCCTCTGTGCGACCGTATTCTGCCAGGAATGCGCCGCCGTACACGTCCCCTGCCCCTGTTGGGTCCACGGCCTCTGTCTTGTACGCGGGGATCCCCAAACAAAGTCTTCTGTCGCAAGCCACAGAGCCCCGGTCTCCAAGAGTCACGATCGCGATCTGCGCACCCCACTCTACGAGTCTTCTTGCAGATTGCACGTGATCCTGCAGCCCGGTGATCACCTCAGCCTCCAATTCGTTCGGCTTGACGAAGTCCACCGTGCTGACGAGTCGTCTGAAAGCTTCTCTGTTGCAGAAGTGTTCCACTTCTGCATCCTTTCTGAGTCGACGCAGCAATCCTTGGGGATCCAGAAAGACCTTACCCGGAAAAGAACCCATGACTTCGATCAGAACCTGCATGTCTAGTTCGTAGAGCACAGGACCCAGCAATACGTAGCGTGAGTCCCGGCACTCTGGCAGCACTTCTCGAATAGGTATCTCTCCAGCATCAGCAATGACCTTCAATGCACGTTCCCCCTTGTCATTGTACCTAAGGCTGAACCCTGAGGTGCGATCGCCTGATCCCGTGTTGATCGCTTTGATTCCGTATCCTTCCATTTCGGCGCGAAATCGCTCACCGAAATCGTGCCCGACGTTTCCTATGAGCAACACATCTCTCATGCCGAGCCTCTTAGCCGCGAGAGCCGCATTGGTGCTGCAGCCAGAGAGGATACGGTGACTCGTGGTTACTCTTGGGGTACTGATCAGGTCGTAGACAGGGTTCCCGACGGCCACAAGGTCATACGTCATTCTAGAAAGCCCTCGCGTTCTGCCTCGCGTAGGCGAGCCTCTGGATCACAGTAGCGTGCGACAGCAGTCCCACTATGATCATTACGTACTGAAGAGCACTCGGCCACGTTGACACAAGGGCGGATCCAACAAGAATGAGCAGGAGTTTCTCCTGTCTTTCTGCGATGCCGATCGTGCAGCTCTTCAGGCCGCCAACGGATTCCGCCGCCGCTCGGGTGTAACTCGCCAGCAGCATGCCGGTCAATGAGAAAAGCCCCCAGAACCAATCCGCAAGTCCCCCCACGACGATTCCGACAACCAAGGCGTACTCGACGTATCGATCGAGGACATGATCGAGGACAGATCCGAATCTTGAAGAAGATTTCGTCGCTCGTGCAACTGCACCATCAAGCATGTCAAAGAAGGTGGAAATCAGGAGAATCAGCGCCCCCAGAAGTACGATTCCCCTAGCATACGAGAGAGAAGCAAGCACGCCAAGGAGTGCCGCGAAGACAGACAGCATGTTAGGCTTGATCCCAAGGCTGCCCACAGCCCTCCCTATTGGAAACATGGCGTTTTCGTATCTTTCACGGAATCTGCTCAGCAAACGCTATCCACACTTGATTGAAGGCCACGACGCTTCGGGATGGACGCACTTAATTGGTTGTCGCTGTTGCAGAATCCATTGACAACTCTTGAATAGGTGCTAGGCACGAAGGTTCGGCAAAGGAGCCGTCACCTAAGGAATGGGAAAGGTCTCGAAAGGTGTAAAATGCAACGTTGTCGGATGCACGCAGGCTGCTGCGCGTTCTATCTCGCCGGACTCGGCAGCAAAGGCAAAGATCGATATTGC
>CAZJVZ010000111.1:0-4215 GCA_964549795.1 uncultured Candidatus Bathyarchaeia archaeon | reverse complement strand
CGGCTTCTGCAGGCGACATAATTATCGACGAAGCAAACCCCGTCGCAGTCCTACCAGCAATCATGGCCCAGTTTGGGCTTGCTGCAGTCACAAGGATCCTGCCGACCACCATCGGAAATGCTTCCGCAAATGTCTCCTCGACTTCCACTCCATTGAATTGCATGATGCACCACCAGAAACGTATGGATTCTGCTATCTGACTGCTGTGCAATCGCCGGCCGATTTAATGGTTACTAGATAATCATTTGGAGTAACTGATGAGAGTGAACTGCGCCGAAAGTATGAACATTGCCGCATACCAAGAGTTAAAGACGCAGACGGCGATTGCGTTTGGGAGTCTGATGGATCCATGGTCGTCAAGATCGGGTTCTTGAAGCTCGGGTGCATTGGATCGGCGTCATTGCTTGAATTCATGCTAGACGAAAGGGCAGAGAGGCAAGACGTTGACGTACGCGTCGTTGGCGCAGGAGCCAAACTTGGGATGGAACAGGCCGAAGAAGTCGCAAAGAGAATGCTCGAGTTCAAGCCTCAGCTTGTAGTCATCACAAGCCCGAACGCGACACTCCCAGGCCCCAAGAAAGCCCGAGAGATCATCAAGGCTGCAGGCATTCCGGCAGTGGTTGTTTCGGACAGCCCAGCAAAGAAATCGATTCAAGAGCTTGAGCAGCAAGGGTTCGGCTACATCATAGTTGAGGCCGATTCGATGATCGGCGCAAGAAGAGAATTCTTGGACCCTCTGGAGATGATTCTGTTCAACCTAGATGTGACAAGAGTTCTCGCGATAACCGGAGCATTGAATCTGGTGACTGCAGAGATCGACCGGGCCATAGAATCAATCAAGAAAGGCGCTCAAGTCTCCTTGCCGAAGGTTGTTGTTGACAAAGAGAAAGCCGTCAAGGCGGCTTCCTTCTCCAATCCGTACGCCGGAACGAAGGCCATGGCTGCCTACGAAACGGCACGTCGGGTAGCCGACCTCAGCGTCGAGGGATGCTTCCAAGTGAAGGAATGGGAACGCTACACGCACATTGTTTCGGCGGCCCATGAGATGATGCGGCACGCTGCTCGCCTCGCAGACGAAGCAAGAGAGACTGAGAAATCGCACGATGCTGTCTCTAGGACCCCTCACTACGATGATGGGAGCGTTCTCAGGAAGACGAAACTCGTGGAGAAACCCACCAAGCCCTAGCATCCATGTGGATACAATGGCGTGGTCCTCAGGAAATTCGCGACACGAGGCTGGAGGGCGCTCATTGGAGCGGCCAGCTCAGAATCTTGCTCTTCTCAAGTGCGACGAGCGCTGGAACGCCGACGAGCACTGAAGCCAGAATGCTGTATGCGGCTTCGACAGGTGTCTGAAACGCGCCTAATACGAACACCCCGGCAAGCAGGTCCACAGGGATTGGGTAGGCCTTGTAGAGCCCCCCGACTATGAGCATGAATATTCTCACCATCGAATCCAACTCTACGGAGGCAAATGCAACCAAAGCGACTGCAGGAACGAGGCGCGATTTGTCTGACTTGACATCATGAATCCTGCGCAGAAGGAAGGCTGCGGGAAATACGGCCGCAAGCCCGAGGTATGTGTCCCAGAGCGTCCACAATGGTATCTTTGCAGCCAGCGGGTGGGTCAGAAAAACCAGCAGCAGGAATGCATAGAGCCCGGCCGTGAGATACCACTTTCTCGCAACCAGAAAGCCTGCTCCCAAGGCTCCTGTGGCCTCCGCGATTCCGAAAAGGTTCTCAATCCAGACACCGTCAGGTCTAACGAAACGTCCCCCGATCCAACCGATTACTGCCGAAAGGAAGCCAAGGTATGGCCCAGCAATGATGCCCTCCAACGGTTCCATGGCTATGCTCATTCTTCGAAAGCCGACGAGAGGGGGAGCATATGATAGGACGATGTGAAGCGCTGCCAGCACTGCCACTACTGCAACGTAGAGGCTTCTCCGCCCTTTGGGAGACATGACTTTCTTGACCGCCTGAACGCACTGTATACAGGATACCGAGCGGATGTAATATACGAATGACTTGTGCTATCTGACGCCAGATCGTTGAGCTATGCCAGGACTCGAAGTCACAGTCATATCGGGCAGAAGCCTTTCACAGGCTCGAAGCAGAGAGCGTGGGAAATTCTCAGATGAATACTCCCGATCAGTGGCAATCTGTGAGATCGACCCAGATGACGTGAAAGAACTGGGCGCATTGGAGGGCGAGAACGTTCGTGTCAAGACCGAGTTTGGAGAAGTCGTCCTCAGAGCCACCATATCCAGACAGGCCCCACACAGGCGAATTGTTTTCATCCCGTATGGTGCTTGGGCGAGCATGCTCTTCGGGACATCAACTCACACTTCTGGCATGCCCACACTGAAAGGACTCAAGGCCACCCTAGAGCGGGCACCCGAAGCGAAGGTGGCAAGCCTTCAAGAAATCACAAGCATGAAGACCAAGTGAGAAACATGCCACGCACGACTCTACAGAATGTGCTCTGCACATTCTGCGCATCGGGCTGCGACAACCTCGAGATAACATATGACGGGCGTATCGTCGACTCGGCACGCAACGGTTGTGCGATCTCAGTGAGCAGATTCACAACAGCCGACGAGAGTCGCATACTCAAACCACTCGTAAGGAAAGGAAGGACACTACGTCCGACGACATTCGCCGGATCAATAGATCGTGCGGCACGCATTCTGCACAATGCCAAGTACCCGTTGTTGTACGGATGGAGTCAAACGTCATGCGAAGCAATATCGAAAGGAATCGAGCTTGCTGAACTCGTGGGCGGCCTGATTGACAACACCACTACGTCCTGTCACGGCCCGACAATACTTGGCGTTCAAGACGCCGGAGAGGCGACGTGTACACTCGGCGAGGTCCGTCATTCTGCTGATTTGATAATCTATTGGGCGTGCAACCCTGTCCACTCTCACCCTCGCCACACGGACCGATACACGATCTTCAGTGAGGGACGGTTCCGAAAGACAAGGAAGGATCGGAAGCTCATCGTCGTCGATGTCAGGAAGACCGACACGGCGAAGCTTGCCGACCGATTCATCCAGATCCAACCGAACGGGGACTACGAACTTCTGACCGCGCTGAGAACCGCGATCAAAGGTGAGGAAATCGAACAAGACTCTGTCGCTGGTGTCCCCGTTGACACGATCGAAGAGATCGCGGACATGATGATGGAATGCGAGTTTGGAGCACTATTCTTCGGTCTTGGCCTCACGATGAGCATGGGGAAGCATCGGAACACAGAGGCCGCCCTAGCACTTGTCAGGGATCTGAACTACGTGACCAAGTTCGTGGTTGTGCCAATGAGAGGGTGGTTCAATGTTACCGGCGCAAACGAAGTTTCAACATGGCAGACTGGATACCCATACGCCGTGGACCTCACGCAAGGATACCCGAGATTCAACCCCGGCGACACATCAGCAATCGACGCTCTCGCTCGTGGCGAAGTGGATGCGGCACTTGTCGTTGCATCAGACCCTGTGTCTCATTTTCCTAGAGCAGCTGCGAAGAGCCTGCTTGAGATCCCGATTGTCACAGTGGAGCCGAAGAGAACTCCCACCTCGGACGCGTCCGAAGTTGTGATACCTTCTGCGATCATTGGAGTCGAGGCGGCTGGCACAATCTACCGAATTGATGGGGTCCCACTTGAAGCAAAGAAAGTAATCGAACCGCCTCTAGGCGTCAGAACGGACGAGGAAATCCTTGACGCGATCATTAGGCGCGTCAAGAAGATGGGAGCGAGACGCTGATGGCTGAGCTTCTCATCCGGAACGGGTGCGTCTTCGATCCTCTGAACAGTATCGAAGGCGAAAGAAAGGACATCTCGATCAGGGACGGCAAGATCGTCGAGAAAGTTGGCCGCAAAGCACGCGTGCTGGACGTCTCAGGATTGACCGTGATGCCCGGAGGCGTCGACATCCACTCACACATCGCCGGGTCGAAGGCAAATTGCGCTAGGATGATGCGCCCGGAAGATCATTGGAGAGATCCTGAACCCAAGACCAAATACACGCGCTCCGGAGTCGGCCACACAATCCCGTCAGTCTTCACCACAGGCTACCGATACGCAAGAATGGGTTACACCACGGTATTCGAACCTGCCACACCCCCTCTGAAGACACGTCACACCCATGAAGAACTGAATGATATCCCGATCATCGACAAAGGATGCTTCCCACTTCTCGGCAACAACTGGTTTGT
>CAZJVZ010000110.1:0-4249 GCA_964549795.1 uncultured Candidatus Bathyarchaeia archaeon | reverse complement strand
TTCCAATCCTGATAGAACCCATGGACAACGCAGGCGCAACCTCTCCGAACACACTTGCCGGCTCGCTCCTCCAGACCAATGCAACGGTTCTTGCCGGATTGGTACTCATCCAGCTCGCCAGGCCAGGAAATCCGGTCGTCTACGGGAGTATCCCGGTCAACCTCGACCAGCGCACCATCATACCTGCCGTCGGTACCCCAGAGACAGCGCTGCGATGCGCGGGAGGGGCAGAGATGGCGAAGTTCTACGGTCTGCCATCGGCCATGTCCGGTGGCGTGAGTGATTCCAAGGTCCCGGACGTGCAAGCAGGCTTCGAGAGCGCTCTGACGATGCTGACCACGGTACTGGCTGGAGCAAACTGGATTCGCGTAGTTGCAGGAGCTCTGGAGTACCACTTCACAGCCTCGCCCGAGATGCTGGTAATACATGACGAGATGTTCGGAATGGCGAAGAGAATCGCCAAAGGAATGGATATCAACGAAGACACATTGGCAACATCACTGATCAAGAAGATAGCGCCTCTTCACGGGCACTACCTGGCGGAGAGGCATACGCTTGAGCATATCAGCGGTGAGAGATACCTTCCCAAACTCGCGGACAAGAGAACACGTGCACAATGGGAGAAATCAGGATCAAAGGACCTGGCTCAGGTCGCGAGAGAACGTGCTAGGGAAATCCTGGCGACTCATCAACCAGATCCTCTGCCAAGAGATGTCGAGAAAGAACTTGATTCGAAGAGAACGGAGATTATCAAGCGCCTCTCCAAGTCAGCACGGCCGGCCTAGACATACGGGCACTGAGGTAACGTTGAGGCTCGCGCATCTCTAGGCTGGGCCGAGAGGCAGTTTGCCTATGCCGTGCTTCTTCATGATCCTTCTCGCTACATCATCCAAGTTCTTCTCGACGTCTGCAGCTAGCGGCTCAGGTTTGTGGTCTCTGAGTATCTTCTGAGCTGCTTCTCGGGCTCTTTGGACGGTGTCCTTTGATCCCAACTTCTTCCAGGCACCTAGCTCCTGTCTGTCGACTAGGTCTGAGGGATCGAAGATCTCCCTGTTGAGCCATTCCATCGTGTGTCTTTGGGCTAGGTAGTGTCCTCCCACTCCGACTTTTCTGATAAGATCCACAGCGAGAGTCTCATCATTCACGTCGATTCCCCTGACCAGCCTCAAGGCCATTCCGCAGATGGTGTCATCCATCACCAGCTTCTCGAAGCTCTGGCAATTCTCGAAATTCAGCATGCCCGGGCCCGAAATCATGTTGATTCCCGCAAGTGCACCAAGCGTGATGCCGATTCCAGACTCAAACCCAGATTGGGCGTCAACAATCTTGGCGTCGCTCAAGCCCAGGTACATGTGAGTCGGGAGGCCGTAGTACTTTCCAATTTGCGCGTAGGCACAACCCATCATGACGGTCTCTATGGCGCCTAGGCGTGCGGTGAGACGGCGCATGTCAAATGTTGTGGGTGAGCCTCCGTAGATCACTGGTGCGCCAGGTTTCGCGAGTTGTGAGACGACCAGACCGCTAAGGAATTCCGCGTTCAATTGAACGAGCGAGCCGGCAAGCGTGACGGGCCCTGTGGCGCCTAGTTGAGGCATCGGGAGAATCTCAGCGGGGAATCCGAACTTGGCGCAGTCGATGAGATTCTGAACGATGAATTCTCCCCACTTCAGCGGAGCTGAAGGGCAGAGGTCGAAGATCGCCATGGGTTTCCGTGCCAGTTCCTTCTCGCCTCCACGGACTGCGGCCAGCATGTCTTTCATGTCATACAGGCCGTCTATGCTGAAGGTGCCTGTGACTATCGTCTTTGGCGAGTTCTTCAAGACAATGTAGAGTCGATATCGGTCAACGATTGCATCCGGAACGTCCGAAACCACGAGCGCCGTACTCTGGGCTTGTATGTGCTTCAGCCCGTCAGTCAGTCGCACGAAATCTGCGAAGTCCCTTGATATTGGTCGCCTGATTTCACCAGTTTGTGAGTCAAGCAGCTGAAGTGCGGCCGAGCCTGGATCATAGTGGACTCGATTCTCCTCAAGGAGCAGGTCATGTTTCCCGTCGCGGCTGTACAGCCTTATTGTTGACGGGGCCTTGACCAGAGACTCGTTCACCAGATGCTGTGGAACGCGGGCAATCTTCTTCGTCCGGTCGACATCTGCCCCAGCGTCAGCAAGCAACTTCAAAGCCGCGTCGCTTTGGATCATCACGCCGATTTCTTCCAGTATCTTTAGAGACGACAGGTGTATGGTCTCTATCTGTTCCGCTGACAGCAATTGGAACCACGGCCGTTTTGAGAATGAGAGTTTCGTCATCGTCATGGCTTCCTTCTGGGAAATTGCATTTGGGGAAGCAGAGGAAGTCCTCATGTGCTTTTGCATATTTAACGTAGTCGTGAGAGAATGAAACACAGTAACGAGCTTACTCAGTCACAGCGTCCGAGCGTTCCTCCATTTGAGCAACAACCTCAGTGAGTAGTCGCTCCGGTTTCTCAGAATAGCCTGTACACCGGGGAGCACAGACACGTCACGCCGCCGTCTCCCTTGCGGAATTCCGAAATCTCTACCTCAATAGGCTCGTAGTCTGCGGATTTGAGTTTCGCAGCTGTCTTCGGAAAGCCGGAGGGAATGAGAACTCGTCCTTCTCCAAGATAGAGAGCATCGGCCGCGTAGGCCTCATGCCGCGGTATCGACACGAACTCAAACCCGGGCAATGACTCCGGACTAACCAACTCTGGAACGATGATTACTCTATTATTGTTCAGGTAGGCGCAACCGCACAGCAAGTGAAAAAGGCCTGTCTTGACTGCTGTGACTGAAATGTCATCAAGACACTTCGCAAGTTGCCTGATGCCGTCTGCGTTGGTTCTGCTTGACTCTCCCACGAAGAATCCGTGGTCTGTGACTAGGATATCTCCTCCCTCCAATGTGCCGGGTGGTTGTATTGATCTGACTCTGGAGATCTTGTCTCTGTGGTGACTCAGTTCCTCATGCAGCGCTGATTCTTCTCCTCTGCGTCTCTCCTCGCCGAACCTGCAGATCACGTCGACGCGTGACCCTAACAGGGCGGGGTCCTGCATGAAGACCGAGTCCGGAAAGTCGTCCAGAGGAAGTAACTCGATCACCTTGATCCCAGATTCTCTGAGAATCCTAACATAATCGCCGTGTTGCTTGTTTGCAAGCGCGACATCGATGTCGCCTTTCGCTGGATTTGTGGAGACGCACCTCTCGTAGCTGCTCCCAGGTGGCCGAACGAATACTTCGTCGAAGAATCTGTCCATATTGTCTACCAGCAATCGTTTGTCGTATCGGTCTTGTTGATGATAACTGGTACGGTCTTGAAGCTGCTCGGCGAGGAACAGGAGACCATGCCCAAGGCGGGGCGCTGATGACGTGATTGCTTGGCAAGAGATATACAGCGGGAGGACGTTGCGCTGGCTGGAGTGCCGATGAATGGAAAGTCGTTTTGATCCTAATGTTCTCTTCCGCATCCCGATGGTGTCTCCGGACGGAGAGGGCTTCCACATTTCCCCCGACGGACGGGAAGTGGCTCTTGCGTGGAACAAGACCGGTCAGTGGCAGATCTACCTGATGGGGTTAGATGATGAGCATCCTAGGCAACTCACGACTGGAACCGAAAGCAGCATCTCGCCACGCTTCTCTCCCGACGGAAAGCGAATCGCGTATGCGCAGGACTATCAAGGCGACGAGAAGTTCGACATACTCATGCGGCCCGCCGGGTCTGACAAGTCGGAGAATATCACGCCCGATACGGAGGACGCGATATATCCGTTCATTCGATGGTCTCCAGACGGATCCAGAATCGCTTTCGCTTCGAACAGAGGCGGCAAATACTCCGCATATTCCATGCCCTCCAAAGGCGGCGAACTCTCTCTACTCTGCGATCACAGATACGCTGACGGAGATCCCTGTTGGTCACCTGATGGCAGATGGCTGATGCTCACCAGCATGACAGAGGGGCAGGACGTAGGGGTCTTCATAGTTCCGGCAAGCGGTGGAAAGCCTACCCAGCTTGGTGACGAGAAAGGATCACTGGACGCTTCGATGCCGGTTTGGTCCCCAGACAGCAAGCGCGTCGTCTTCGCATCAAGTTCGCGTGGCATGTCGGACATAGGCGTCTATGATCTTGCAGCGCGGAATGTCGAATGGCTCACAGACTCGAAGTACGAATGCTACGACCCATGTTGGTCTCCTGACGGACTGAATGTGGCATACAGGGAGAACCGAAACGGCGACTC
>CAZJVZ010000109.1:0-4251 GCA_964549795.1 uncultured Candidatus Bathyarchaeia archaeon | reverse complement strand
CCTCCGATGCATTCTGCGTGGATTACTGTGTACGGGAACATCTCTATGTGCATGAGCTGGTACTTGTCGTCTGAGAAGAATTCCTTCAGCGGCTTCCCATATTTCTTCTGGAAGTGGACATCCGCTTCTCTTGCCTGTCTAGGCATCCAGTCGCGGATGATCGTGTTCATCGGATGATCTGCGCTGCCGCAATCCACACCTATCCACTTAATCTTCTTCCGTTTCGCCCATTCAGCGAATTCACGGTCCGGTCCAGGATGTTTGGCCATGTACCGAATCTCGTCGGCAGTAGGTTGATCCCAACCGTATCTGTGATACCCCGTATGAATAATCAGTATGTCGCCTTCTCTGACCTCGACTCTATCTTCCACCATCTTGGAACTGTAGACATCGTAGTCGCCTGAAGCGTCTGAAAGATCGACCACGGCACCGGGACCTACAAGGAAATCCATTGTCAAGGCAGCGATGTCCTTTCCAGGTGTGTAGAAATGGATCTCGCCGTCGAGGTGAGTGCCGACGTGATTGGAGTGAGTAAGCAGTTGCCCGTTGGCACCATTTGGCGCAAGTCTCTTGAAGTATTTCACCTGAAGGGGCTCGTACGTAGGCCACGGCGGCGTCGCGATCCCAAGTGGAACCGTCAGATCAATGAACTTCAACATGAGCACCTTGTCTTCTGGACTTGAGGTCAAGGCCTTCAACGACTAGATATATGCTTTACCAAATGTGGCCACAACAGAAACCCAGCAGGTCAGCTTATCCGGAATTGCGTCCGGCAACTCAAATCTGCACGGAGCGTGAAGACTCACGCGCGCAGATACCCGGAAAGGGAGTCAACTGCACGAGCGACGATCCTGCTGGCTTCCTAGATTGGCTTGATCCCGCCCATCTTTCGCAAAGCATTGTCGAGTTCGGCCCCCGTCAGTCCTACACCAGCGACTCCGTCTTTCCTTACAACAACCTCACCGTTCTCGAAGCCAACGAGAGTCGGAACAATGTCCACGCGAAAAACCTCCCACAATGGGTTGTTCATGTCACTAATGTCAATCGTAGCACCCAGAGGATCTGACTTCCCTTTCATAACCGTCTCGAAGAGCCTGATGAAGTCTCTGCAGAATGGGCACCACCCTCCGTAGAACACGGCTAGGATTCTGCGCGAATCAAGAAGCTTCGTACCGTTGAAGTCATCTATCTTGAACGCGAGCATGAGCAGCCCTTCCCTCCGTTGTCCGCGTATGTGTCTGGTTGCTACACTGTCGCATTTCAACTAACCTCATCAGTGTCACTTCTACGAAGACTCCGCATCCACCACAGATTGGGCCCACGGGCGCAACGCATGCCACGGAAACAAGACACCGCAAGCTCCGACATTGTACCCCAATGCAGAGATGAACTAAGACTCTGAGTCGAAACCCCTCCGCCAGGTTTTGGATGTTCGACGCAGATAAGTTACATTTGCTGGCGGACGATGGTTCGCTTCTGACGATGAGGCAGAAGAACGGTCAGTACAAGAGCGCAAGACACGAATGCGATTGCTGAAAGAACGTAGGGAGCTCTCGGATTCACTAGTTCAGCTGCAACACCGCCGATCCCAGATGCTACCATGAATGCGATCGCACACGCCGTCTCAAAGATTCCCATGGCGCTCCCCCTCGACTCGGGCTCGACACCATCGGCGACTATGGCAACATTCACGGGAAAGACGGCTCCTATGGAGAGGCCGGCCAAGAAGGCCCCTGTGGACAGAAGCAGCAGTCCGGAAGTAAGCCCGATCATTACGAACCCGATGCATCCGACTATTAGAGCAAGCAGCGCCACGGGCTTTCTACCAACCCTGTCAGACTCGCTTCCGGCAATTGCAGCGCCGAGTATCCTCCCGATCCAGAATACCGAGATGGCAACTCCGATCCACACAATTTCGATCCCAATGCCGACGGCGTAGACGGAGAGTAGGGCTATGACGGTGGCCAACCCGAACGTGTATGAAGCGCCCAGCAGGTTGCCGAGTACCAGATCTCGAGAGAAGAGCGTCGACAGGAACGAGTGCTGCAGCAACGGCGTCGCTGGTTGTGTAGCCCTTGGAGCTCGGACAAGACAGACCGAAAGCACGGACAGGCAGGCCATCACAGAATATGTCATGAATGTAGGGGCGAAACCATAGGCGCTTGTCATGAATCCTCCAACAAGCGAACCGATCGCGAATCCAGCAGCGTAGACAGTGGTGACAATCCCGATTCCTCTTCCGGCGTGTTCAGTCTCCGCGGTCTCGGTTGCCAGCGCCTCCATCGGCGGCCAGAAGCAAGCCCACGCCAGGCCCTCTACTCCTCTGATCGCGATGAGTTCTGAGACAGTTGTCGCCCGTAGGAAGAGAAATGCTGCCAACGCGCTCAGGCCAGCACTGATTGCTAGGACAGGCTTCCTTCCCATCTTGTCAGAGAAGCGTCCGGTCAGGAAAGCCGATAGCGTGAACACGAGTCCCCATGCTGATCCCATCAGACCGATCTCGACCCAGGTTGCCCCCATCTCTGAGGCAAGCAGTGGCGAAACTGGCACGCCCATGCCAATCGCGAACATCAGTAGCAGAGTGAATACACACTGTCCGGTCTGTTGGCGCATTTTGGATCCGAGCCACATGATCAGAAGAAGGTCACTGATCATCTTCGATCTAAATGATTTCTCTCTTCTCACTCCCAATCTGGCCGGGGTTGCTGGGTACTTTCGCCCGCCTCTGTCGTCCGTTTGGCCGGTGTCCGCCTTTTATCGTGCGGTCTGTCGCATGCTCCGTCGGATGAACTGACTGGTGAATTGCATGGTTCTTCGAGGACTCGCACGCATCATACTAGGAACCCGTTCCGACCGAAGCCGGACGGGGCTCCTGTATATCCCGGCTGATATCGTGAAGGATTCCCTATTTCCGTTCTCAGCCAACGAGGAGGTAGTCGTCCGAATCGATGGCGAGAAGCTAATTGTAGAGAGGAGTCAACATTGAGCCAGTACAAAGAACATTACACGTTTGGAATGGACTTCGGAACCAGCGATTTCAAGTTCGGACCGATAACATGTGGAGACGCACCGAGGATAGTACGTAACAGAGGCTACTTCCCTGATCGAGACTCAATCATGATGCGAGCTCTAAGTCAGGCACCGGAGGTTGTCGTAGGTGACGATGTCCCTCTGTACCTACAATCCTCAGAGGATCTGACATCAAGACTCGTCTACCCGATGCGAAACGGCGTGATCGATCGAGAAGACAACAAGGCATGGCGCGTCGTGAATGAGATATCGCGCTTTGGACTCAACATGTTCAGACCAAACCCAGGGAAAGACTTCGAGGGGTTCTACGTCGTCGCATCACTCTCCAGCGTTTCGGCACGATACATGTACGAGAGCCTCTTCGAGAGTATGACAGAAGCAGCAAAGGATGGACTAGTCAAAGCAGCGACAGTCATCTCCCAGCCCTTTGCCGTCGCAATAGGTCACGGAGTCACAACCTGCGTTGTCGTAGAGTCCGGACACGGCAACACACAGGTGTGCCCAATCAGCAGCTACCCAATTCGCAGTGCTCTGGTCGCCGTCAACCGCGGCGGAGGAGATGCCAATTCCATCACTGCCGAGATACTGAAGGATCTGGGATATGGCGACTTGGCTCGCGAAGAGGCCTTTGTACGTCGCGTGAAGGAACACTTGGGCCTTCTTCCACTGGACCTAAAGAGGGCAGTGAAGGCCGCAAAGGAGAACCCGTCGAAATTCAGAGCGAGATTCAAGGTACCTGGCACGAGGGTCGAAGTCGACCTTGGAGACAAGTCATGGCAGAGGTTCCTCATCGGAGAGTACGTGTTCAACCCCACGAACGAACTGTTCCAGAGCTATCTCACCAGAGGAATGCCGAGGCCTCGAGACGTCAAGGTAGGCGACGCTGTCTTTGAAGGCATGATAGATTTCGGAGAGGCAATAGTGAGATCTGTGGAGCAGTGTCCCGTTGAGCTTCAACCACTGCTCTACAAAGAGATACTCCTCTCAGGAGGGAACTTCAGCTGGGAAGCTCCTGAGAAGCTTCAGGACGTCGCGACGGATGCTCCCACGAAGATGAAGTCACTGCTAAAGGAGAAAGGCATCAAGGGCGTCTCAGTCAAGATGACCAAGAACCCACAGTACTCGGTCTGGCACGGCTGCATCATCTACGGATACGCGGTTCCAGAAGACTACAGATGGAACTGGGAGCGCATGGAGGGGTGGCTCCCTGTCGCAGCCTAG
>CAZJVZ010000108.1:0-4288 GCA_964549795.1 uncultured Candidatus Bathyarchaeia archaeon | reverse complement strand
CCAGTGCAGCAAACCCAGAAGAGTACGCGATGATTGTGGAGGGCGTTACGAAGCAGTTCGGCACGCTCTTGGCGAACAATAATGTGGACTTCAAGCTCAAGCGTGGAGAAGTGCATGCGCTTCTGGGCGAGAACGGGGCAGGCAAGACAACCCTATGCAACCTACTGTACGGCCTCTTACGTCCTGACTGTGGAAGTATGCTTGTTAACGGTAAGGAGGTGCACTTCCACTCCCCTCGAGACGCCATGAATGCCGGAATCGCGATGGTTCACCAAGAGTTCATGTTGATCCCCACCATGACGGTCGTTGAGAATATCTCAGTGATGCAGAACGAGGGATGGAAGAAGCCGCTTCTTGACCGCGCTGGCCTAGAGAAACGGATCTTAGACGCTGAGAAGCAACATGGGCTGAACATCGACCCCAACGCAACGATTCGCGACCTATCTGCCGGCCAGAGACAGCGCGTCGAGATCGTCAAGGCCCTATTCAAGGGCGCCACCATACTCATTCTTGATGAACCCACATCGGTGCTCACGCCGCTGGAGACGCGTGATCTCTTCTCTGCTTTGCGCCAGATGGCGGCGTCAGGAAAGTCCATCATATTCGTTTCGCACAAGATCGATGAGATCTTGGCTGTGACAGACAACGTGACCGTATTGAGACAGGGCATGGTGGTTGCGACCGAGGCCACCAAGAACGTGACTAGAGCAGACTTGGCCAAGATGATTATCGGCCGTGACGTTCTCCTCCGAGTGGACAGATTGGCATCTGAGGTCACGGAAACGTTCCTTGACCTTCAAGGTGTATCCGCAGTCAACACCATGGGGTTTCCGGTTCTGGACAAGGTCTCAGTCTCGGTCAAGGGCGGAGAGATTCTGGGCATCGCCGGAATTGCCGGAAACGGGCAACGAGAATTGGTCGAGGTAGCAACTGGCATGCGCAAGCCGACGACCGGCAGAGTCTTGGCTATGGGTAACGATGTCACAGGTTGGGCTCCTGACGAGATTAGAAAGCTTGGCGTGGCTCATATTCCGGAGGACCAGAAGGCCGGGTTGGTTTTTGACTTCCTGTTAGCGGACAACCTGATCATAGAACCACACGTAGCACGAATGTTCACGAAGGCTGGCCTGCTTGATCTGAAGTCCATCAAGAACGAATTGACGAAACTCATGTCAGAGTACGACGTCAGAGCTCAGTCACCGCAAGTGCAGGCTTGGACCCTCTCAGGCGGCAACAAACAGAAATTCCTACTCTCAAGGGAGCTGTTCTGGGAACCGAAAGTGATCATAGCCCACAATCCCACCAAAGGCCTTGATGTGGCGGCAACTGAGTACACAAGAAGACTCTTGATGAAGCAGAAGAGCAAAGGCAAAGCTGTTCTCCTGATCTCAAGCGAACTCGATGAACTTTTGGGCATGAGCGACAGGATCGCAGTAATATGCAACGGGCAGATCTCAGACACGTTCCCCATTGAGAAGGCGAAAGTGGAAGAAATAGCGACTCTTATGACGCAGAGTAGGTCGCACTCGTCCTAGAACAGAACGCTACCTTCATCCGCCTTTCTTGTACGGTTCCATCAGGGCAGCGGGAGCCTCCGCGCGCCTGCCCAGGATCGGGATCAAGGCAATGATCGTAATGTAGGGAATCATGTTCAGGAAGAAGTATTTTATTGGGACTCCTATGGCTTGCACGCCGAGCTGGAGAGAATCGACGAAGCTGAATATTATCAGCGGCAGAAAGATACGATAGGGTTTCCATTTTCCGAAATAGATCATGGCCAGCGCGATGAAGCCTCGCCCAAAGGTGATGTTCAGCATGAACGTGCTCAGGAGCGAGATCGTGAAGTATGCGCCTCCCACCCCCGCGAATGCCGCACCAATCAGCACCGCTAGATATCGGATCTTGTAGACGTCGACTCCCATGGTCTCGGCTGCTCTCGGGTTCTCGCCCACTGCCTGGATCTTCATACCCAAGTTCGTCTTGTACAGGAAAAAGGACACGACTGGGATGAGCAGGATGGAGATGTATACGAGTGGATTCTGTTCGAAGAAGATTCGTCCAATCACAGGAATCGAGGAAAGATACGGGATGTCCATGTCGCCGATTATCGGCACCGTGGGTGTGACGCCGACGGCAAAGAAGGCCCGATAGAGTGTGTCCGACAGTCCGAGGCCAAACAGCCAGAGTCCCAATCCTATGACGACTTGGTTGACACGCAAGTTGACTGCAAAGAAAGAGAACGCCAGTCCCAATACAAGAGACACCAGTATCGCTGCAAGTATTCCGATCCAAGGGTTTCCAGTCATGTAGGTTACGTCGAAGGCGGTGAATGCGGCCATGAGCATGACCCCTTCGACGCCGAGGTTCAGGACCCCGGACTTCTCCGCGACGAGTTCGCCGAGGCTCGCGAAGAGTATCGCCGGCACAAGCTTCAGAGTCTGGTAGAGGATCGCTTCAACAAATAGTATGTCGACCATCTGTGCGTGTCACCTTTTCCTGATTGTCATGAGGTACTGGCCCGCCGCGAGGCTGAAGAGGATGATGCCTTCCATCGTGTACACGAGCGCAAACGGCACCCCCGCCGCGCTCTGCATGGCCTCCGCACCAACGACGAAGTAACTGATCACCACGGCCGCTATGGTGGTGCCTATCACAGAGGTCCCGCCCAACATCGCAACTATTATCGCGATGAACCCGTAGCCGGAAGGATATCCCGGGTCCAGAGTGAATATGACGCCGCTGACATGCACGGCTCCTGCCAGCCCCGCCATCGCGCCGCTGATCAACAAAGTCAGCATGATGATTCTCGGGATCCTGATCCCAGCGTATCTCGCGGCCTGCTGGTTCCTACCCACAGTCCTGACCTGAAGCCCAAAGGAAGTCCTCTCACTGAGCAGATAGAAGACTATGACCAAGGCTGCAGCGATCACGATTCCCAGCCCAAGCCTAGTCTGAGGAAGGATCTTCGGGATCCTCAACTCAGGCGGCAATATGTCAGATATCAGATAACCAAACGAGGCCTTTCCACGAATCGGCCCATCCAACGCGTAGAGAAGAAAATTAGACGCGATGAGATTCAACAACAACGTGACAATGATCTCGTTCGCTCCGAATTTTGCCTTCAGAACCGCGGGAACAACAATCCAGATCAGACCACCTGCCGCCCCAGCCAGCATCATGAGGACAATTCTGAGTGGCGGCGGAACTGACTCCAAGTAGAACGCGGCCGCTATCGCCAGTACACTTCCGACGATGTACTGTCCTTCTGCGCCGACGTTCCAGAGACCCGCCCTCAGGCCGAGGGCGATTCCCAAACCCATAATGAGCAGAACGGTGACTCGAACAAAAATCTCGGCAAAACCGTACGTGCTTGATATCGGGCTCAACAAAAGGGAGGTTGTGGCGAGTCTCAGGTCTCCGCCGATCGCGGCGACTAGACCCAAGCCCGCCAATATGCCTACGGCTAAGGCGAGGGCGTTGAAGCCCACGCCACGCAGTCTAGTTAGACTTTGCACTCTGATTTGTCCGGGTTGTCGAAGCAGGCGATGTTTAGCGTGAATGGCATTGACACTCCGTTTCGTAGGTTGTATTGCTGCTCAAGTAGGTATGTTTGCAGATCTGCGGACACAGCACTGCCGAATGCGCCTAGAGATACGATGCCAGAGAAGACGTCTGCTTGTAGCCACTTGTTCTTGTAGTCGCCTCGGACGTAGTCAAACATCGCTGTTAGGTAGCATATGTCCCAACGCACGACGATGTTCTGAGCAATGTGGGCTGGATCCAAGTGAGCCGCGTCAGCGTAGACTCCGGTCATTTGGACGTTCTTCTCTTTGGCTGCTTGCCTGACACCAACGTCAACTCCGTCTCCACTGCTGAAGAGGAAGTCAACGCCTTGGTCGACCATCTGTTCTGCTGATTTCTTGGCTCCGGCGACGTCAGCCCACGAGAATGGCATCCATGTCTCGAGGAACGTGACCTTGGAGTTGACTTGCTTTGCTCCTCTCTTGAAGGCCTCGTGTGCACCCCATATGGATGGCACTCTGCCTCCACCGATCAAGCCAAGCTTGTTGCTCTGTGTCATCTTTCCTGCAAGAAGACCCATCAGGTATCCGCCGTCTGCCATGTACCACCAGACATCGTACACATTGTCTGCTCCCTTGAAGC
The DNA here is from genome assembly GCA_964549795.1 of uncultured Candidatus Bathyarchaeia archaeon. Classification (GTDB taxonomy): domain Archaea; phylum Thermoproteota; class Bathyarchaeia; order 40CM-2-53-6; family 40CM-2-53-6; genus CAVPLU01. Next base: position 124 of record CAZJVZ010000108.1, on the reverse strand, counting down.
AGTCAACGCACACGAACAGTGTAGTGGGGAACTGTGGGGCAATCTTGAGGAACATGTCCTGGTACTGAATGCCTTGCCCGATGATTATGTTGAATCCCTTCGATGCCCAGTCAGTAGCGACTGG
>CAZJVZ010000107.1:0-4397 GCA_964549795.1 uncultured Candidatus Bathyarchaeia archaeon | reverse complement strand
TCTTCTTGGGATTCTACAGAGGCAGCTACTGTGTGAACCTATGTGACCGCGTGCGGGACAGACAGACACAGAAGTTCACCGTCGGCTCCAACGATAGATGGTTCTATTTCGAAGAAGCCACGGCGCTCTGGAAGTTCCTGCAACCACTAATCCGAAGACCGCTGAGAGCGTGGCTGTACTAGGCAGCGAAGATTCCCAAGACACCAGATAAGGCGAGTATCCTTCTCCTTACCGTCTCGCCAGTGCCTGAGGCAATCTTGCCAGATCTGATTGCACTCCTGATCCCACGAAGGAACACGGAAAGAAGCCTCAGCGCTCGCGCCGTGTCGAAATCATCGTCCATGGCCACCGTGAAACCAGTCTCGAAATGGGAAAGATCCTTGAGAACCCTAAGGTCTGATCTGCCCGCCATCCTTGCTGACGAGCAGGAATTCAGCTGTTCCAAGGTTTCTCGCATGGATTTCAGTTCCTTTTTTGACTGTAGGAGCCTGCTCCGGGAGTAGTTAGCGGTCTGCCTGTAGTGGGTCTTTGCGAAGAGAAGCCTCAGTTCTTCTGGCGCATAGTCAGAAAGAGCATCTCGGATCTTCACAACATTGCCAAGCGATTTGCTCATCTTCACTCCGCCCACATTCAACATGCCAGTATGAAGCCAGTACTTGACGAAAGGCTTCTGGTAACTCAACGCTTCTCCCTGCGCTATCTCGGCCTCATGATGCGGAAAGACGAGTTCGGCGCCACCTATGTGAATGTCATACGACGAGCCAAGATACTTCATAGATATCGCAGTGTCCTCTATATGCCAGCCTGGTCGACCTTTGCCCCACGGCGAATCCCATAGCGGACCCTCGTCGAACTTCCTCCAAAGCGAGAAATCTTCAGGATGATGCTTTGTTGAGCACAGCTCCAGCCGTCTGAGTCTCAGATCCGTCTTGCTTTGATGAGAGAGCAGTCCGTATGATGGTGATTTGGAAACATCGAAGTAGACACCGGTCTCGGTTTCGTATGCGTAGCCGGCTGAGATCAAGCGTTCAATCTGCGCAGTCACATCTGGAATATGGTCCGTAGCTCGTTCAAACCTGTCTATCGTCTGAATTCCAAGAACCTTGATGTCATCTAGGAACGATTTCTCGAACTCACGGGCTATGTCTTCGGTGCTCTGTGCTGTTTCTTCAGACTTCTTGATGATCCGCTCATCAATATCTGTGATGTTCATGACGACATACGGTCGATAGCCTCTGAGGCGGAGATATCTGGCCATCATGTCGACGGCGAGGTAGGTTCTCGCATGTCCCAGGTGCGCATAGTCATACACCGTAGGTCCGCACACAAAGGCTCTAATTTCCTGCCCACTTGGATCCGGCAGGTCTTCTTTGCGCATTGTGAGTGTATTGAAGACCCTGGGCAAGATGTCTCTAGCCACACCTTGATGTGCAGGCTTCAGAACCCCATTGTCGCTTCTATCATTTTCCCTCGCTTAGGTGCGAGTTGGCTTATGGCGCGATGCGCAGGCCTGACCGGCTGTATGTGCAATGAAGAGTGATGAGCGGTGCCAACGCAAGACCTAAATTCGCACTCAAGGCACGAGTGAAGAAGAACATGCCGAAGCAAACCTGGAAATCGGATCGATAGATAGACTTGCACGCCGTCGAGGTCGACAACCTTTCGTTCACATATGAGAACCGAACCACACCTGCCCTGGATCATGTGAATCTCAGCATCAGCGACGGTGAGTTCGTACTGGTCGCTGGAGCGAGCGGCTCCGGAAAATCCACACTGCTGAAGTGCATGAACGGGCTCATTCCTCATCGCTACATGGGCGAGTACAAGGGACAAGTGAGCCTGAGAGGAAAACCTGTGTCAAGCACGACCCTACAGGAACTCTCCCTGATTGTTGGAACCGTTCTTCAGGAACCCGACAAACAACTGGTGTCATCGAGCGTGGAGGACGATGTTGCCTTCGGCCCGTGCAACTTGGCACTCCCTCGGTCGGAGATCGAGAAACGCGTCAAGCATGGCCTTTCATCAATGGGAATAGAACAGCTCCGCGGACGTTCAATCTTTGCCCTTTCCGGAGGACAGAGGCAGAGACTTGCCATTGCCGGCGTGCTCGCCATGAAGCCAGAGATGTTTCTGTTTGATGAGCCACTTGCCAACCTAGATTCAAATGGCATAAGATTGATGCGAGAGGTTTTCGCCGAACTCCGCCAAGACGGCAAGACTATGATTGTTGCAGAGCATAGGACCGAGGAAGTTCTCCGGGCCCGCCCCACTCGGGTTGTCGTGTTCAACGAGGGCCGGGTTGTCGCTGACAGCCCGGACCCGGATGTACTGATCGACTTCGCAGACCGACTCAAGACTCCCGTTGAATACGCAATAAGAAGACGTCAGCCTCGGGAAGAGAGGAGTCTTCCCATCGATTCGCTGTTCTCAGACTTCTCTCCGTCACAAGCGCCCGGTGTGGAACGCAAACTCGGACACGAGCTGATCAGAATCGAGAAGCTCACATTCGAGTACTCAGGTACAGTTAGAGCGCTCGAGGATGTTGAGCTGTCAGTTCGCGAAGGCGAAAGAATCGCGATATTGGGAAACAATGGAGCTGGGAAGTCTACTCTGGCTCTCAACATGGTAGGGCTTCTGAAGCCAACGACGGGCCGAGTGCTCATCTCAGGAAAGGACACGCGGGACCTGCCCATTTCCGAGGTCGCAAGAAGTGTATCTATTGTCTTTCAGAATCCGTTTTCGATGCTCTTCGCGAAGACAGTTAGGGAGGAATTGGCGTTCGGGCCCAAGAACATCGGCATGGCAGCACAGGAACTTGCCGAGCTGATTCCCAAGGTGGCGGCTGAATGCACGATAGATCACCTGCTTGACAGATCTCCCTTTGCATCCAGTTACGGAGAGAAGAAAAGGATCTGCGTAGGCTCCGTGTTGACGCTACAGCCGAAGTGCATTATTCTGGACGAGCCAACTGCGGGGCAAGACTACAGAAGCTATTCAGAATTCATGGAGTTCATTTGCTCGCTGAGCCAACGAGATCGCTCGTTTATCCTGATCACACATGACACGGATCTGGCTGTCGAGTACACTGACCGAGCGATAGTACTGAAGGACGGGCGAGTCGTTGTAGATGGCCCCACCGGGAGAGTTCTTGCAGACCGGAGAATCCTCGAAGAGAACTCAATACGTGAGACATCCTTGATTGCACTTTCTCGAACCTTGACTCATGGTCAGTCGGTATTGCCTCTGGCTGAAATCCTCAACGCTTTGCCGGACGTCTCCAAGCGAGGATAGTCTAATATAGAATGTTGATCGAATCTGCCAATGGTGAAGAACGATGGCGAAGACCCAAGCTAGAGAATCACTATTCTCGACCAAGCAAGTAGTGGCAATGGCTGTTGGTACTGCACTATACGCCGCTTTGACCATCCCCTTCAATTTTCTGCAGATCCCAGGTGTATGGCTAGTTGCTGTAAGGCCGACCATCGCAATCCCGATGTTCTTTGGTTTCATCTTTGGGCCCATCACTGGTTTCGTATCAGGGTTCCTCGGTAACGTCATAGCTGACGGAGTCTCGTGGGGAGGATTCTTCTGGAACTGGGACATCGGAAACGGACTGATCGGAGCCATTCCCGGAATAGGCTACTACGTCGTGAAACGCGTGGATTGGGCGAAGGCCAAGGGACTGGTCCTAGCCGCAGTTCTGGCAGTGGTCGGGTCGATAGTCGGAATGGGATTTGCTGCTGCCACAGACTACATCTTTCAAATAGGTCTCAGCACGGTCGAAGCTGCACTGCTCGAGCTCTACACAGCCGGTGCCACTGACGCAGTGAACGGAGCGATTCTGACTCCGATACTGCTATACGCATATGCGACTGCCACAGCCGGACGAGCGCGAAGAGTGTAGCGAAGACGTCAACAATCCAGATCAAGTACTTCCCTGGGAACACACTGCTGCATAGGCTGGACCCACGCCCCAAGTTCCTTCTCCTTGTTTTTTTCATCTTCATTGAAGTGGCGTTTCTGGACATTAGAATTCTCGTAGTTCCCTTTCTGGCTTCTTTTCTGATCTATCTGTCCGCAAAGATCCCCTTCAGAGAAGTGAAATCCACTTGGAAGTTCCTTTTGACAATAGTAGTCATGATTTCGGCTGTGAATGCATTCTTCACTTTCGTGGGAACAACTGTAGCCAACCCTCACGTGATTACTCAGTATTGGATCTTCAAAGTCACGTGGGAGGGAATAACGCTCGCTATTGCAGCAATCATGAGACTCCTTGCGCTGGCAATCATCTCGTTCTCAGTGATTATGACAACGGATCCGTCGACTTACGCGCCTGCCATGGCGAAGCTTGGCGTACCATACAAGGGCGCCTTTGTAGTGGACCTTGCTCTACGCTA
>CAZJVZ010000106.1:0-4444 GCA_964549795.1 uncultured Candidatus Bathyarchaeia archaeon | reverse complement strand
ATTGACCACAACGTTTATTTTGAGTCTGTCGTGTGACTTCGAAAGACTCGGCTGACCGGCCTCTTGAGCAAGCCAAAGCTGGAAACGAGAGAGGAACAGGTCGTCTTGAGGCGGAATAGATGGGTCTGCGAATACGCGTTCAGAGAAGAGGAAGAGGAGGCTCTGTATTCAGAGCACATGTCTATCGTAAGATCGCACCCCTCTCATATCCTCCGTTGATGGTCGCCGACGCAGCAGGCCGCGTGGATGGCACCGTCGTCGACATTATGCACGAGTCCGGGCGAGGTTCACCCATCGCGCTTGTCCAGTTCTCTGACGGGAAGACTTGCTGTCTTAGCGCGCCAGAGGGAGTCCTCGTCAGCCAGACTATCTCTCGCGGAGACGAATCCCCCCCGGAGATCGGTAATATCCTTCCGATTGGGAAGATTCCTGAAGGTACGATGATCTGCAACATCGAGAGAGAGCCGGGAGACGGCGGCAAGATCGCGAAATCCTCGGGCAGCTACGCAATGGTTGTTGCCCACAGACCCAGCGGAACAGAACTAAGGCTGCCATCAGGTACATCCGTCTCCATGCCTGATAGATGTAGGGCCATGATTGGCGTTGTTAGCGGTGCAGGTAGAACTGAGAAGCCATTCATGAAGGCGGGAGCACGAAGAGCATTGCTGATGGCAAGAGGAAGATTGTGGCCGATTACAAAGGGGCAAGCCATGGTCGCGGCCGCACACCCGCATGGCGGAGGACGACATAAACACGCGGGCAAACCAACAACAGTATCAAGAAACACCCCGCCGGGACGCAAGGTCGGACTCATAGCAGCCAGGCAGAGCGGACGATCTAAGAGGCAGAAACGATCGGAGTGAACCGAGAATGACGCTACTAGACCCTCTCGCAAACGCCCTCTCGACACTGAGCAACAACGAACGAAGACACAAACGAGAATGCATCGTCTGGCCAGCCTCGAAACTCATGGGGCAAGTCCTTCGAGTGATGCAGAAGAATGGCTACATCGGAGAGTTCGAATACATTGACGATGGAAGATCAGGGAAATTCAGAGTACAACTTCTCGGCCGCATCAATAGCTGTGCCGTCGTCAAGCCCCGCTACTCCGTGAAAGCAGATCGAATAGAGGAGTGGGAGAAGAGATTCCTTCCGTCCAGGGAGGTTGGACTGCTCATCATGAGCAGCCCCGGTGAGGTTCTGTCCCAACGTGAGGCTAAGGAACACAAAGTGGGTGGCAAGTTGCTCGCCTACGTATACTAGATGGCCTACGGGAGTTGACCACAGATGGTAAAGGGCTCGCGGTACAATCTTCGCTACCGAAGGAGAAGAAGTGCGGCTACCGACTATGGAAAGAGGAAACGATTGGTCTTGTCAGGCCTGCCGCGGCTGGTAGTTCGACCCGCAAACAAGCACATCACAGTTCAAATCGTTGAAGCACTGGCAACAGGTGACCGGGTTCTAGCGTCCGCACACTCATCCGAGCTGAAGAAGTACGCTTGGAAAGGTCCCGGCGGAAATCTCCCCGCAGCATATCTGACAGGGAGTCTGGCCGGGCACAGAGCCAAGAGCGAGGGAATTCAGACTGCGATCCTTGATGTGGGAACCAGACCCGCAAATCCGGGGTCGCGACTCTTCGCTGCCATGAACGGAGCGGTAGATTCTGGCATAGAGGTACCACACGGCGAGGACATTCTCCCTACAAAGGAGAGAGTACGAGGTGAACATATTGCTGCCTACGGAAAGGTGCTATCCCAGGATGAGAGTCTGTACCAGAAACGCTTCTCGAGCTACCTGAAACACAAACTGAAACCTGAGGAAATGCCTGCGCATTTCGATCAAGTACGTGAGAAGATTTCACACTCCTTTGAGAAAACGGCGTGAAGATAGTTGAGCAAGAAAGCCAAGGCCACACATCCCAAGCGCGAGAAGAAGGCAGAGAGGCCTACAAGGAAGCCCGCGAAGTCTCGTCATGTTCCGAAACCAGTGCAGCCTTCAAAGCCTGCCGAGAAGATGATCGAGAAAGAACGCGAACCAGTCGAAGGATATCTTGTCGCTCTTCGGATCGACGGAACGCCAAATGTGAGGCCGCCCGAGGAAGCAACACTCAAGGCTCTCAGAATGAAGAGCCGCTTCAGCGCAGTCCTGCTTCGAGACAATCCCTCCGTTAGGGGCATGCTCCAACGAATAAAGGATCACGTCACATGGGGCGAAGCAAAGAGAGATGACCTTAAGTTGCTGCTGTCAAATCGAGCGAGGACTCCGGAGGGTCTAGGCATCACGAGCAAGTTCGTGAAGGAGAAGACCAAACTTGCCGGGATGACTGAGCTCATGTCAGAACTCTACTCCGGCAAATTCACTCTCGACAAGCTCTGGGAATCGGGTGTCAAGCCGGTCTTCCGCCTTCATCCGCCTAGAGGAGGTTTCAAGAGGAACTCAAAGCGTGCATTCACGGACGGTGGCGAACTCGGCTTTCGAAAGGACGGCCTACACGACCTACTCGAGAAGATGTGCTGAGCGTTCCTCGGACCTGAAGACGCCCCTGCAACATGCTAGTCCTTGACGATGGATCTTATTGGGCAAAGCGTCTCTGTTTGGACAATGTCACCGATTCTGGCAATCTCCCCAGTGACTATCCTTGCCGCTCTTTCTGCAACCGATGGAACGATTCCCTTTTCGAACTCCAGCACAGCAAGAACATCGGACTTGCCAAGAAGTAGATGTGATTCGACGACTTCATCATACTTCATTACCTGATTCATGACTCCTTGCTCCTTGCCCAACTTCGCACTAATGAAGACGAACGCGTACGCTCTTCGTTCCGGACGCATCAAGTGCGCCTCTCGCATTCTTGAGATTGCAGGGACAACTGTGTTTGTGTCCCTGACGAGGGGCATTTTCCGGATCATTCCAGTGACAATGTCCACCATGTGTTCTCTTGGATCGACTGGCGCTTCTTCGAATGCCAGTGTGGCTAGGATGTCCCATTTCCCCGCAAGCAGGTGAGTCTCCCTCACATGTGGGACCTTCATTAGGCGACCCATCAACACGTCTTCTTTGCCTGTCTGTGATCGGATCATCTCAAAGGCTTTGACAAGTCTTCCCAAAGTGGTCACAACGAACCATTGTAATGGATTGACAGCATATATGATGTTTTGTTGCAGTCAGACTACTGATATCTCCGGCAGTTGTAGCAGTACCATCTGCCATATTCGGGAATCCACGTAAGCTGCCTTCCACATGCGGAGCACCATCTGGCTTGCTGGACAAGCGCGGGGCTCGGCATGGCTTTCGGCTCTTGCCTCCTCCCGAAGAAGATGTACGCAACTAGCAAGCCCAGTAGGAAGCTGCCAATTGCCCCGAGAGTCGCAGATACTCCGGAGGGAATGAATCCGCCTCCCATCAAGTGCGCTTTCACAGCGGACAGCAGGGCTTCAACGCCATCCTTGACGGCTTTTCCATAGTCCATGGCAGAGTAGGCCTTCTCTGCGTTGTTGATACTCGCCCTCGCTGCCGAGATGTCTGCTTGATTGATCAGAATCGAAGAGGTCTCCACAAGCAGTTCTTCTGTCTGGCGCAGCAGTTGATCAGCTTGGCCGCGGGCAAGCGCGTCTTGGTCAAAGATGCTGAAACTCTGCTCGTATGGGTAGTATGCCATGACTGATGCGACGAAGTTCTCAGTCGGATCATACGATGTCGCGAAGGGATGCATCAGGCCCAACATGTGCCCAACTTCGTGAATCACTGTGTTGGTGAAACCGAAGCCTTTCCCAGGCTGTGCTGGGTCCGCAGACTCCCCTCTCCTGAAGTCGTTCGTGGAGTGGCTTATCAACACAAGATCATAGAGCGCGACGCCCCAAATCGTTCGGTCGAAGCTGAGCTCGGAAACCATCTCCTTGAAGGTAAACCCGAGCTGAAATTCGCCTGTGAATGCGAATGCGAACACAGGAATATCGTACTCTTCGAAGTCTCGCTTGACCTCCATGAAGTCCTTGATGTGGCCTTGACCATTCTCGCTGAGCCACTCGTAGACTGGGCGGGCATCTACGGCTGGCGAATCAGGCGGCAACGCATATTTGGCCGTGCTCCGCGAATCCACGATCTTACGTTGGAGATCCGGATAGTCCCTTATGTTCACGTACTTCGTCTCAGCAGTGACATTCGCCCAAGGTACCAAGGCCCTCCATTCCTTGACTGCAGCTTCCTGGTCGAAAATCTTGGCCATAGGCGGATCTGTGCCGTCAGTCCGGTTGTCGACCACTACAACCTTCACTTTGTATGATGACGAGTAGTTGATTGGATAAACAAAATCCGGCGTGAAGAGGTTGTAGACTACTCCCGAGATGTAGTCTGCCAAGTATTGGTTGAACCAGGCCCTTCCATACGATGTTGAGACATCAATGTCATTCATCGCATAGGCAAGCTGTATTGGCAGTTGCTCGGC
>CAZJVZ010000105.1:0-4530 GCA_964549795.1 uncultured Candidatus Bathyarchaeia archaeon | reverse complement strand
GCACAATCCTCTTCGTCTGCGTCGGAAATGCAGGCCGAAGCCAGATGGCTGAAGCTATCTTCAACAAACTGAGACCAGCAGAATTCCACGCAATCAGCGCTGGAACGAGACCGGCCAGTTCGGTAAACCCACTTGTCATCGAGGCCTTGAGACAGATCGGAATTGACATCAGCAACAGCAAACCGAAGGTTCTAACCCCGGACATGATCACGCAAGCTGAAAGGATCATAACGATGGGATGTGAAACCGCAGAATTCTGTCCCGCGAAGTTCCTCCCGAAAATAGAGGAATGGAGGATCGAGGATCCAAAAGGCAAGTCATTGGAAGGCATTGTATCGATACGAGAGGTCATTCGAGGCCGCGTGCAAGAGCTGGTCCAGCAATTGCAGTCCAGTTGACGTTGATTGTTTGGTTTTGGATCAATTGTCGTCGGACAGTAGAAGGAATCCGTCCGGACCATCACTCGGCTGAATGATCACTTTGCGTTGGTTGAGGTCCTCCGTTGTCTCCATCTTGGTTCCCATCAGGGCGGGAATCGAGAACTCGCGCGTGACGATTGCGAGATGAGATCCGAGCGCACCTGACGTGCAAACCACTCCGGCGAGTTTAGGCAGAATCGGTCCTAGCGTCGTTATGCCCGCGTCTTCGACCATGACGATCTTTCCGTCTGCTCCTTCTTTCCAGAGACGGATCACGTCTTGGATCGACTTGATAATCCGCAGCTCTCCTTCAGCTGAGAGTCTGAGGGTTATCCGGCCTTTTCCGATTCTTCGCAAGCCAGACACGTGACTGCACGGTTTCGTGGATGGGATCATAAAAGACTGGCGGCAAATGACCCAGCATGTGACATGGACTCTGGTGGCCGCATAGGGCATCGGTAGTTCCGGTGTTTCTGCTGGGTAGGCATGAAGCATTAAATACGCACCGAACATGAGTCGTGGTTCCAGATTCGAAGTCTCCTCAAGGAGGTTCTATTCTGCAGACTTCTGAAATCAACAAGCAGATTGCCCATCTGAGCAGAGTGTTCGGGAACATTCTACTTGAGAGAAGTCTTCTAGAGTCTAAGCTGTTCCCAGTCAACGCGTACATTTGTGTAGGATTCTATCAGACCTATCACAACCTATTCGATGTGATGAAGCAGGTCTGGGGCAAGAGCTCGCCGGAGGAACTAGCGAAACGAAGTAAAACGCTGCTCTCACCTGTACAAGCGCTCTCAATCTCATACCTTTGGCTCTACTATTCACTAGCACGAATGGGAACAATCTACGACAAGTGCGGAAAGAATCCGTCAAAGGAGCCGGCTGAGAAACGTGAACAATGGAAGTTCATGCTCGAACAATGGCATAGACTCGCGACCAACTACTTCAGTACTGGAAAACCCACTGTGGCAGCTTCCGATCGCACAAACTTGGCCTTGAACGAGCAATCTCTCAGATGGTTAAAGGATCATCTACAGCCCGTCAGTACAGAACAGGTTACCAAAGCTAGGCGAGCAGTCGGCTCAATCGACCTCTACGCCTTCTTAGAAGAATGTGAAGCACGCGCGAAGATCGTTGACCACGGTCCATATCCCATGGGGAATGACGAGATTCTCGTGGTTTCGGAATACACGAACCTGTATGATGGACACGGCAGACTGTGGCTACCGTGGTCGGGAACCGAGGCGAAGTTGCCATCGTCATCTCTGGGCCTCGCAATGACAATCAAAGATGCAAAAGCCCACTTCAACGACATAGGAACAATGACTGTAGAACCCGGCGACTACTCTAGCCTCGTAACAAGCATGGCTGCGTACGCAAAACGTGGTGACAAAATCGTCTCGGTCGGTCTTGACGAGTTGCCGGCGTACGCTGAGGCGGCAAACAATGCTCAAGCCGAGCTCTACATGAGATTCACTGAGATGGACCGGAAGCAGCTTCTTCTCGCGGGCGCGACCGCTTATTGGAGAGGCTACGCCAGATTCACCGACCAAGTGGGAATCACGGATAAGGTCGACTGGAACATCTCACAGGCTGTCCTCGATGAGCATCTGTCATACTTCATGGATCACAATGAGGATCCGGCATTCTTCAGGCTCAAGATGAAGGTTCTGAAGATGAAGGCGCTACCTTTCGTTCCTGAAAGGGACCCAGTGCTCTACTTGATGCCTGAGTGAGCCCTCGTATCGGCTGGAGTGTGACACATATGAGCGCCCTCACTGACGCTGACGACTATCCGCATGAACCCTCTGAAAGTCCCGACTGGCGCGAGAGCTACTACTTCAACTTCGTCGACCTAGATAGCGGCCTCTCAGGATTCTCAACAATCGGGTTGCTGCCGAACCTAGCGAAACGAGAGTTCGTCTTCGTCCTATTTCACGGCAACAATCGCGAAGTCCACTTCATGGAGCCCGAGGGATCAGTTCCAAGCGATCTCGCAAGAGCACTGTCGGACGGTCGGCTATCGTACGAGTTGGTGGAACCATACAAGGAATGGAGAATCAGATTCGACGGAGAAAACGTGACTGCAGACATCCACTGGAAAGCGCGTTTTCCCGCCTGCAATTTCGGCGGAGGAAGCGGCACTTCCTGGAGCAATCACTTCGAGCAGTCGGGACACGTCGACGGGACGATTAGAGTGCCAAGCGGCACCAAGGTTCTCAAGGGGCTTGGTCAACGTGACAAGAGTTGGGGTCCCCGCAACTGGAACATTGAGAGCTGGTACGCACTTCACGCTCAGTTCGACACTTTCTCGATAGGTCTCAGACGTGACATCGTCAATGGTGTAGCTCATAGTTCAGGCGCAGTATCCACAGCTGAAGGGCACGTGGCAATCTCAAGAGTAGATCTTGAGACAGAATTCACGGAGGCAGAAGTTCGAACACCGATTCGCGCAACCACACGCGTCTATGGTGCTGATGGGAGTCGATACACATTGCGCTCCACGCTCGTTTCGCAGGCGAGTTTCGTCAGGTTCTCGCGACCTTTCCCAGGGGGTACTACCGAACTCTTCGAGGAGATGGCCATTCACGAATGCGACGAACTTGGAACGAAAGCAACCGGACTGATTGAGTGGCTCTTCACTCATCCGAAGAAGTGACTTATTGTTTCATGCGGCTTTCTGTATCGGCTGCCTCAATACCGTCTTCAGCTTTTCTGGCTTGGCGCGTCGTGGGTCGCTCAGGTAGATCTCGTGGTGCTTCCCATGCAGGCTGTAGCCGTTCTCTCGAGCAAAGGCTTTCATCTTCTCGATGGTGCGTGGCTCATCAGCGTAGGGTCCGACATGCATTGTCTGCATGGAAAGGCCCTCGCGGAATCGTTCAAGGCGGACCCTGTCTAGCGCCGGGTTGGGCTTCTTCTTCCTGAGTTGCTGTAGAGCCTCTTGGTACATCTTCAGGGTGATGTGCTCGGGTTGCATGATCATCATGGTCCATCTCCACTGTTCTTTCTTGTTGAAATCGAACTCTCCGGAGTCAACCCACCAGAGTCCTTCCAACCCCATCACCGTGTAGTCGATAGGCTTCTTCTTCCGCAGTTTCGACATGAACTTCAGAGTGTATGATACTCCGTATAGCGCCATCATAGCGTTCTGGAATTCTTGAGACGTTTCTACTGTCCTGCCGGGCTCAATCTGACCGTCAATCATGGCGAAGCTGAACTCTGGCACGTCGACGACCTCTACCTTCTTTGCGGACGGAACATAGAACTCCTTGAACTGCTTTCTCAGGTCGCGCTTCTTCACTTGGCTATCCCTCCGTCATGATTGCTCATTGTCCTGCACGTTATATGATTTCGGCAAGCGCCTGACCAAGACGCTCGCAACTGTCCTCTAGCCTTCAGGTCCGATTCTCATTCCAACGGTTTGCGTCCGGGTTTCGAATCCGCGTCTCTCAATTGCACCCTATTCGTGTCTCCCTATCGTGAATTTGTAGGCGCCGCGGATTCGCCAATAGACCGTCAGTTGTCTGTGGCTAAGCGTCTCCGACAGAACCCGTATGACCAGAAATAACATGGGCAGAATGCATAGACCGAGTGCTTCTACGAACTGAAGGGAACAACCACCGCTCAAGCATCCTACGAGGAACAGACGCAGAGGCGGCTGTATGATACGACGCTAGAATTGCCCGGACCGGCCCAGTTTCTCCAGGTTGGACGTGAACTGGTGGGTCAGGGCTCCTGCCATGTGCTTAGGGCATGACTGGATCTGGGTCTCACACGAGCAGTTCTCCTTCGGAGACCACACGCCGTCCGTCAATTGTAACCGTGGATTTGAGGAGTGTGCCTTGGAAACCGAAAGTGCTCTCGTTTGCCCCGCCGAGCACTTTGTTGCCACCGATTCCGAGTGTTACGGCACCATGGACTATGGTGCTATCCAAGTATCCAGGCTTTGCGGCGTGGTTGATTCCCAACCCGAAGGCGCCGAAACGGCTCTTGTCACCGGATGATTGCTCCCAGATCGGGATTATCATGTCACCGTTCTTCGCGGCGGTGAACTTGGTCACTTGTCCGTTCTCGAATGTCCAAGATAGACCTCGGATCAGCTTTCCTCTCT
>CAZJVZ010000104.1:0-4562 GCA_964549795.1 uncultured Candidatus Bathyarchaeia archaeon | reverse complement strand
AGTTCAAAGACTTCCAAGAGATGATGCTCGAGAGAGGCGTATACTTCCACCCAGACGGCACAGAGAGGCTCATGGTCTCAGCCGTACACACACCAGAAGATGTTGACAAGACAATCGCGGCTGCCGAAGACTGCCTCAGCAAGCTGCCGAAGAGATACTATCGATCCCGCTCCTCAAGGTAGGACAATCCCGGCATACAGTTGCGGAGTTCTGAAGAATAGCGGAGCTCAGCCCGAGATCTTGTCCAGTTCTCCGAGCTGAGTTTCAGGTTCTTTCGACTGTGTGGGTCTCGCCAAAGTACAGGCCGAATATCCAATCCCAGTTGCCTGAGAGTGTCTGCCAGTACAATCTTGCGAAACCCTTCTTCATCATGTAGCGTATTCGTGTGGGTTGAATCTCCTTGACCGGCATGTCGTAGGAGCCGATGACGAAGGCTGCTGTGCCTGAGCCCATCTCGAACGGGCAGTGGATACGCCCATTGTACTTGTAGAGCTGGTTCTTCTGATGAACCGATGACGCGATGTTGTTCGCAGCTACTATGGATTCAAGATGTGCCGTCACGCCTGTCTTTGAGACGGGGATGTTTGTGGCGTCTCCGATCGCATACGCATTCTCGTAGCCAGTGATTCGCATCGTGTTCTTGTCAGTCGGTATCCATCCGTCCGCGTCCCCGATTCCAGATTTGGTTACCACATCTGCGCCCCGGTGCGGAGGAACCATCAGGAGCAGATCGTATGACTGCGATTCACCTTCGAGCGAGTAGATCATTCTTTTCGTTGGGTCCACTGATTCCACGTTGAAGAAGGTGACAACCTCTATGTCGCGTTTCTGGAATCGGGGCTCAACGACCCTTGACATGGGCTCTGCAGGGTACGGACGCGGGTAGGGCGTTAGAAACGTCAGTTTGACCTTGTCGCGAATTCCACGTTTCCTCAGATAATCATCCGCTAAGAAGGCAGCCTCGTTGGGGGAGGGTGGGCACTTGTGCGGGACACCTGCGATTCCAACGACTACGTGGCCTCCATCGAATCGCTGAAGCACATCCCAGATCTTCTTCGACTCCTCGGGGCTCGTGTGAAAGTTCAGCGCGGCTTCGCTGAGTCCTGGGATCGCTTTCGGATTCGGGACGCTTCCAGTCGCGACAACCAGGTAGTCGTACCGAAGTGTCTCTCCTGACGCCAAGGTTACGGTTTGGGCTTTGAGGTCGATTCTCTCAGCAGACTGTTCAATCATGTGCACATCCTTCCTGACCAGGGTATGCTCATCCCTCTCGAGTTCCGCGGGCCCCTGACCCGCGAAAGCGACGTGCAGGTAGCCAGGCTGGAAGATGTGCCGTTGCGACCCTGAGACTAGATGGACCGTGACTTGACGAGCGTGGATCTCGCCTGCAAGGTGCTTGGTGAGTAGGTTGGAGGTCAGCGTGCCTCCGGATCCGCCGCCGACCACAACGATACTCACTGAAGGCATAGCCATTCCGACTCTGCTCTACTGCTTGCCCTTCCTGATGACACGTATCTGGATACGGATGTGATCCTTCTCGTCGATGACTGCCACGATCTCGTTCCCGCTTCGCTTCGCCCAGGCGTCTGTGTCACTCTTTGCTCCGGGGTCGGTCGCCAGAAGTTCGATGACATCGCCGACGTTCGCATTTCGGTACGCTCGGAATAGGTCAGTAATCGGTCCCGGACACATGGTTCCACGTGAATCCACAACAGTCGTCGGCTTCACGCCGGATCCCGTGCTTGCCAATCTTCTCTTTGCCTCCTAGATGAACAGGGTGATTGCGTCTTCTGAGGCCAAGTCCAAGTACGTGGCTGCGCCGATTATGTCGTCGACTTCCGGAATCAGGTCCTCTCGTTTCAGACCCATCATATCCAACGTCGGCGAGCAGGCGTGGAACTTGACGCCAGATTCCTTCGCTGTCTTAATCATCTCTGGGATGGTTGGCATCTTGATTCTGTTCATCTTCTTTTGCATCATGGATGTTAGCATGCTGGTCATCCCTGGCAGCATTCCGAGAATGTTTGGCATCGGGAGCGCCGAGTTTCCAACCGGAGAAATCTTGAGTGAGCCAACGGTTTTCTTCGATATCATGTTGATGCCCCAGAATGTGAAGTATAGGTGGACTTCCATGCCCATCGCTGCGCCTGTTGTTGCGAGCATCAGTGGTGGGTATGCCATGTCTAGGCTTCCTTTCGAGCAGACGATGACGAGTTTGTTTCTCTTCTCTTTCGAACTCATATCTTCTTCATCTCCTACGAGCGGTTTGACGCTGATACCAGCTGAACCAGCTTCGAGCCTTCACTAGCTTGACGAATCAGAACATCACGCATGATGTCACAGGCTTTTGTGATGCGCTTGTCCACGATCCGATAGTGCACAGTGTTCCCTTCACGCCTCTCGATGACCATCTTGCGATGACGCATCAGAGCTAAATGCTGTGATACATTCGCCTGTCTCAATCCCGTCGCCTCGCAGAGCTCTCCCACGGTCTTCTCACCCTCTCTCAGCGCGTGCATAATCTCGAGGCGTTTCGGGTTCGCGAGCGTCTTGCATATCTCTGACTGCATTCTGAGGATTTGTTTCTCGGCTGGTGCCAGCATGCCGTTCGCCGTATATTCGAATGTGCGAATGTGATTATATGTTTGCGGTACTTACTGTCTATTCCACGATGCAGGGGGCGGATCGTCAGATAGGCTTGAGCGGTCAAGAGCGACAATCTCGCGCAAGCTAGGGTTCCGGATGTGCGGCGATGTTCTAGGTCTGGATGGGGTGGTGGAACAGCTCGCGGCGACTCAGGTCACGATTCTGAGACCGAAGTCTCATTCATGCATGTTTGACATCTCACGACAGCTCCTACAATCCGGTGGTTCCAACCGCTGATATAGCGTCCATTCACAACGACATCTTAGGCGTTCGGAACATGGTTCAAACGATGAAGGTCGTCTCCGGCGTTCTAGCGATAATACTCGGGATAGCTGCCATAGCGTTCCCATTTGCAGGTCTGCTAGCCGCTAGCATGCTGGTAGGATTCGGGATCCTCTTGATTGGAATAGTGCTGTTGGCATTCGGCGTGGCCGAGATGAGCTCAAGCAAGACTCTCGGCACAGTGCTCTTGGTGATCGGAATCCTTGTCTTGATAGCAGGAATCGGTTTGTTTGGCCACATACGCGCGTTCGAGATTCTGACGAGCTTCTGGCTCTATCTCAGCGGCCTCGTCTTGGCAGTATCCGGAGTCATCTATCTGTTCTCGAAGGCCAAATATGCGAGGGCGGCCGGCGTTCTTGGAATCGTCATGGGAGTAGTGTACATAGTACTGGGCACGTTTGCACTGAACCCGATGGCGCTTGCAGCGCTCATAGGGATCTGGCTTGTACTGACGGGCATCACTAGATTGCTCTAGACCCACCCGCGAAGGTAAACCGTACTGTCGAGAACGACATTGGTGTGACATCAACGAGCGAGTCTCTTCGCGGATCAGCCATGGGGAAATGTTAATACTCTCTCGAATCTGAGCTAGCGGCGGTGCCTGAGCAGATGCCTGTCGAGCTGCACGAGGAAGAGATACCTTTCTTTGCGGAAGTGATTGCTGGCGGACGAATAACCATCCCTGAAGAGATTAGGAAGATCTTCGAAGTTCGAGATGGCGACCACGTCTTCTGCAGGATCAGAGTGGTTCGGAAAGAAGGCACGACTGTCAACTCTAAACAGACGAAAGCCCCATGAATGGCCCCTAGCTTTTCTAAGCAGACCCAGTTCTTGGGTCCGCGCCTTCACGATTCCGTCTAATCAGTGATGGAAGACGCCTTCGTCTTCTTGCGTCTGCTGAGGAGCACAGCGATTGCCACGAGTATGATGAAGATGAGTGTGATTCCTGCCATGATCACAGGGACGGTCTCGATGTAGAAAGCCGCGATTGTGATGTGCCCACTCGCCGCCTCGGGCGTAGAGTAGAGCGCGCCTTCCGCGAGATCCAAGTGGCTGAGCGCCTCCTCTCTGAGAGGGAGAAAAGGACCGTACCATGCAGCTTCTGCCCGCAATTCGCCGATCCGAGTACTGAGACTTGTTATGTCGAGAAGGTCGAATCCCCACTCACTGAACTGCGGAAACAGATTCGCTTTAGCTGCAAGACCTAGCTCATGCACAGCAACATTGGTGGATCTCAATCCTCCCTTGAGCCCGGGGAGGTCTCGAAAGAAACTCGCGTACAACGCGAGTCCTCCATGTGCGTTCCCAAGAGTCTTGAAGACATCGTAGCTCGCCGCATAGAATTGGAACACCGTGGAGACAGTCACTCCTGGTTTCCAGTACTGGATCATACCGTACTTGCCGTCCAATTCAGCTGCGGTGGCCTCAAGATCCCTGTCAGTGGAGGCAGAGTCATAGTCGAGCAGTCTTCCCATCTGGACTGCGACGTAGTTGGCGAGGCCTTCGTGAATCCATAGGAGATCAGGGGAGATTCCCACTTTCGCCTGGTATTGGTGAGTCAGCTCATGAATTGCGATTGTCTCCACTATGCCAGGCGATGTGCGGAAGTAGAAGAGGTTCAGATAGATGGCTCC
>CAZJVZ010000103.1:0-4671 GCA_964549795.1 uncultured Candidatus Bathyarchaeia archaeon | reverse complement strand
GGAGATAGTGGCCGTACTTGGCAAGAGCATACATGGCCCTTGCGGCTCGCTCAGGAGTCTCATAAGCGGGAATCCCATACTTCTCAAACCTGATTCGGAACTCCTCTGCCATCTCCGTTCCTCCGACATCACAGGCGAGGATCGGTTTCACGTATCCTTTGTGAGTCTCAGCAATGGCTCTTACAGCATCATCTAGTATCGGTGGCGCCTGATGAAACGCCATCACGAGAACACCATCTACCTCAGACGCATCCATGAGAATGCGTAACACCTTGGAAAACATCTCGCTCGTTCCCTGACCGGAGAGATCCAGAGGATTGGCTCCGGTCATTATCTCAAGCAACTCTCCTCTCGCCTTCATGGCATCTAGTTCTGCAAGGGTCAGTTCAGAAAGACGGTCGACTCTAAGCCCGGACTGAATGCATGCATCGGCAGCGATTATTCCCGGTCCACCCGCGTTTGTCAGGATCGATATTCGCTTTCCAAGCGTCGGTTTCTGGAATTGCAGAGCTTTGCCCATGTCAAAGAATTCCTCCAACGTCTGTGCTCTCACGATTCCCGATTGAGCGAAAACTCCGTCGTAGATCTTGTCGACGCCCGCGAGTGCAGCAGTATGTGACGCAGCTGCGCGGGCACCTGCCTCAGTTCTTCCGGACTTCAAAGCGACAATTGGTTTCGACCTTGTGAACCGGCGCGCAGCGTCTAGGAATTGCCGTCCTCCTTTGAGGCCCTCCACGTAGAGTAGTATGACCTTCGTCTTCTCGTCTTGCTGGAAGTAGTCCAGCAGTTCGTGCTCGTCCACGTCGCATCTGTTGCCCAGGCTAACGAATGTCCGCACTCCCATCATGTTGCCTGCCATGTAGTCGAGCGCGGCGACTCCGAAGCCTCCGCTCTGGCTGATCAGGGAAATGTTGCCTGGAAGTGGACGAGGTGTTGCAACTACTTCTCTCCCATTGGACAGCATCTTGACTTCTGGAAGGAAGAGCGTGTCCATCCCTGAGTACGGATCGTATATTCCGAGACAGTTCGGCCCCACTATTCTGATTCCAGTCTCGTTTCCAGCCTTGGCAAGCTTCTCGGCGAGGTCATTGTTGCCGACTTCTCGGAAACCTGAAGAGATAACGATGGCAGCCTTCGCATTCTTCGAGGCGCCGTCCTCAATCACCTGTGGGACGCCCTCAGCTGGAATCACGATAACCAACGTTTCGACATCATCAGGCAGATCACGCACTGATGAGAAGCACTTCTGTCCCAAGATCGTGGGGTAACGTGGGTTCACAGGATAGAGCTCAGCTTTGAAAAGCCCTCTCTGCTTGTTCTCGATAAGATTGTGAACTATGATATTGCCGACCTTCTGGGCAATGGGAGAGGCACCTATCACTGCTACCGAGCGCGGGGCGAAGAACGCCCTCAACTGTTCGCGTGACGACGACATGATTCCTTTTGATTGGCACGTGGCATTTAAGCTAGGTCGCGAGTGTCCGCACTACTTCCTGATGCGTATGCGTCTTATGATGCATTCTCGACCCGCGGTTATGGAGAGAGGTTTCTCACACTTTGGGCAATTAAAAGTTGGGAAGGAGATGTGAAACTGCGGATCGCTGAGGTACGATAATGGGCCGTCGTAGCCGCAGCTTTCGCACTTGCCTCGACCATGGATCTCTTTGATCCTCAGCTTCGAGTTCTTCGCGATCGTCTTGTCGGTGAGGATCTCGTATGCAAACTTGACCTGCTCGAGACCGAGGAATGTCAGATCACCAATCTCAACTTCTACTTCGGTGACCTCCTTGGCATCCTGTTTCTGCGCCTCGCTCAAGACAGCCTCAACGATCTGGCTTGTTCTCGAGAACTCATGCATGGATCGTCAACGTTTCTGTTAGATCATGAACCGGATTTGAAGCCCAAAGCAGCTGCGACTTTGTCTACGCCCTCACCGGTTCTGCAATTTGTGAGAACTACTGACGTCTTTGAATTGACGGCTCGAACATCGTTGCTTAGTGCGCTTGTGTCCACACCCATCGGGCGAGCGAGGTCTATCTTGTTGATGACGGCCACATCTGCATCGGCGAAGATGAAGGGGTGCTTCACGACCATGTACGGTCCCTCGGTGACGCTTATGACAACCACTCTCTTGTCCGATCCGAGCGGGAAATCGGCAGGGCATATCAAGTTACCAACATTCTCGATCAGGATAATGTCAAGCGTGTTCAAGTCTATTTTCCCAAGCGCCTTCCTGACGAGATTTGCGTCGAGATGGCATTCCCTGCCTGTGTTTATCTGCACGGTCTGGATTCCGAGACTCGCAAGACGCTCGGAGTCGATTTCGCTTGTGAGGTCACCCTTGAACGCAGCTATTCGGTACCGGCCTCTGAGCAGTGGAACTAGCTGCTCAATCAAGGATGTCTTTCCGGACCCGACCGAACCCATCACATCAATTGCTCGCACACCATGCTTTCGGAGCAGACCGCGATTCTCGTCGGCTATGAGATCGTTTGCTCGCTTTAGGTTCTCGTCCAGCTCGATGTCGTAGATCTCACCCGGCGCGCTTTGTACGACGCTGGTCATGCCGTGCAACCCGCTGCAAAGCCAATCTCATCGTCTGAGTTATGAGGTTGCCGCGATCAGACTGATACAAGGCCACGCCGCCAAGAAGCAGTCTGTCCAAATACCGTTGAGGAATCGCGGAGACTATATGTGAGCCGTATACGTATTGGCTATAGTTATCACACAATCCTACAAATGAGGCATTTCGGATGAGCCAAACCGAACTCGGAAAGGCAATGTCCAGCCGCTCGAGGCTCCAGATACTAGAGCTCCTCTCGCGCAGACCAATGAGCATCGAGGAGCTTTCCAGAGGAGTCTCTCTCAAGACCATAACAGTCAGACACCATGTCAACATGCTCAAGAGAATTGGACTTGTGGAAGAACACGGCGAAGAACGTCGGAAGATCGGGAGACCTGTGCTCAAGTATCAGTCGACCCGCAAGCCCATGTCAATCCAGTACCCCAAGAGGCAGTACGAGCTGCTTTCTCGCACACTTGTGCGTGGGCTTGTCGAGAGCCTCGGAAGGGAAAAGGCCGGAGAGGCCCTCAAGAGAATCGGCCGAGACATTGGCGAGAGCCTGGCACACGAGATCGCTGATCGTCATAGAATCACGCAGTGGGATCCGGAGACATTCAAGAGGTATGTCGTCGAAGGGCACCTTTCGGAGATCGGAGCGATTCCCGAGATCATCGAATACAACCCGAAGAAGATGCGCTTCCGAATGCACAACTGCGTGTTCTTCGAGCTTGCAGGAGAGTATCCGGATCTCATTTGCGAAAAACTGGACGAGGGCCTAATGGAGACTCTGCTCAAAGGAACTGTGGGCAAGGCTCACGCAGAGCAGACGAAATGCCTTGTCCACAATGACAGATTCTGCGAGTATGAAATCCGATTCGCAAGGTAGGCAAATCAGAGAGTGATGTAGGGGTAAGCTGTTTGTCCAACGAATACGTGTCAATGGCGCACGGGGCTGGCGGTTCAGCGACGGACACGCTCATAAGACGATACATGCTGAAGCACCTTGGAGGAAGCACGGCCGAAGTCCCGCTGGAAGCGCTTGACGACGCAGCCGTCATCGACGGGATCGTCCTGAAGTCAGATTCGTACACGGTGAAGCCCCTGTTCTTTCCGGGCGGGGATATCGGACGACTGGCTGTCGCCGGTACCGTGAATGACATCTCTGTCTTGGGGGCTGAGCCCCTTGCACTTGCCGCAGGGTTCGTCTTCGAAGAAGGATTTCCACTGATCGATCTCGATCGAATACTCTCCAGCATGAATCAGACATGCAGAGAGGCCGGCGTCTCAGTGATAACAGGTGACACCAAGGTCGTCGAACGCGGCGCGCTTGACAAGTTCATCGTCAACTCCTCAGGAGTCGGGAGGAGAAGCACACTCCTCGACAGCAACCTAAGCGAGGTCAGGAAGTTCCGGGAGTGTGACGCGAAGTGGTTGCTCGATTCAAACATACGGGCAGGCGACGAGATCATTCTCTCAGGGACAATCGGAGACCATGGCATAGCCGTTCTCTCAGCTCGCGAAGGATATGGTTTCGAAACCAAGGTTCTATCTGACGCCGCACCGTTGAATCACATGATCGCGAAGGCTTTGGAGGTCGGAGGCGTGGTGAGCATGAAGGATCCCACACGGGGAGGTCTCGCGAATCTGCTGAACGAATGGTCTGAGAAGTCAAAGGTGGGAATCCTCGTCCACGATGACAAGATACCCGTACACACGGGCGTAAGAGCTGCATGCGAAATGCTGGGTCTAGATCCGCTGGAAATCGGCAATGAAGGAAAGATTGCAGTCGCGGTAGTCCCGGACAAAGCGGATGAGGTTCTCTCAGCTCTGAGGAAAACCAGCCACGGAAATGAGGCCGCGATCATCGGCACCGCCACAAACGAATTCGGTCTTGTAGCCGTGGAGACTTCGATCGGCGGAAGAAGGATCCTTGCGAAACCGCTTGGTGATCCAGTGCCTCGTATCTGCTGACCTAGACGTAAGATATCCAAAAACGTTTAATCTGCGTCCAAGAGGTTCACATGCCCGCTGACAACGAAGACGCCCTGGTCGTTCAGCGGTCCAGGATGATGGCCTGTCACGCCATCGACGCGGGAGATCAGCACCAA
>CAZJVZ010000102.1:0-4677 GCA_964549795.1 uncultured Candidatus Bathyarchaeia archaeon | reverse complement strand
GTGTAGGTCTCGCCCGACGGCTTCGGGCTTGCAGCCCGTGAGCATCATCAGGTGACGAGTTGCCTCTTTCTGGAATCGAAAGGTCTGAAGGGTCTCTACGTCACCGATGTGCTGCGTCATGTACGCTCGTCCTTCATAGATGAGACAAGAGGTGACATTCAGTTGGCCGCCGACACCGAGCGTGCAGGCGCTCCTTGGGACGGCGACCGGGATCGGCGCGGGTGCGTAACCTCTTGACCGTCTCAGCATAGTTGTCCTCCCGTCAAGTGATCTGACAACGGAATCATCGCATCTATGTGAGATCTTGCGGTTATGCACTAGAAAGTAGTCGACGACATCGCGTAATCTCGCCAGGGCTTCTTCGTTATCCTTTATGATCGGCTCGTCTGGAGGATTAGCGCTCGTCATGACAAAAGCTCGCTCGCTGGTCTCATCGAAGAGCATGCTATGAAGTCCAGTGTAAGGAAGCATGACGCCAATATTGTGAAGACCAGGAGCGATCTGTTCTGAGAGGTCGAAGCCTGATTTCTTCCGAAGAAGTACTATCGGTTTGACGTACGATGTCATCAGCTCGGCCTCGGACGTGGCGACCTCAGCGAACGACCTTGTAGCCTCAAGGTCCCTCGCCATAACAGCTAATGGTTTTTGCAGCCTGAACTTGGTCCTCCGCAGCCTGACTATGGGCTCACTTAGGAGTGTGGATGATGCGAGGTGGAACCCACCATTGCCCTTCACTGCCATGATATGGCCGCGTTCTAGGAGCCTGCCGGCTTCACGCATGGGATCAGTCGAGTTGACTTGTTTGCCATCGTTCGTGAGCAAGGCCGCTGACGGGCCACAGTCAGCACATGCCACCGTTTGTGCATGGAACCTTCGGTTGCTCGGATCCTTGTACTCGGCCGAGCATTTCTCGCATGTCTCGAAGTCTCTCATGGTTGTGCGAGGTCGATCGTATGGTAGAGCATCAATGATCGTGTAGCGTGGGCCACAGTCTGTGCATGTGATGAAGAAGTAGCCGTGTCTGCGGTCCTTCTTGTCACGCAACTCCCGGAGGCAGTTGTCGCATATGGCTATGTCTGGAGGAATCACGGAGCCGGCATGCAGGCGTGATTCGTTGCTCTTGACGATCTGGAATTCCTTGAACTCTCCCGTCTCGGGCGGGTATGTAGCATCGATTTGAAGTATGACCGATGTTGGCGGTCTGTCGTCCTTGAGTTGCGTCATGAATCTTGAGACCGAGTCAGGTTTGCCCTCAACAAGTATTTCGACTCCTGCGTCGCCTAGATTCCGGACGAATCCGACAAGCCTGTTGGCGGTTGCGATTCTGTAGACGAAGGGCCTGAAGCCTACTCCCTGAACGATGCCCTTTACGATGAGTCGAGCCCTCGTCACGCATCACATCCGATTCATCTTGGGACAGCCCGATTGATCATTTCGAGGTCAACCGTTGCAAGTTGCGCGCACTGGACATCTACCTCGCTAAATAGGTTGACCTCACGCTTCCGCTCGGACGAGCGGTCCATCGGCATTTAGATTAGCTACGAAACGCACTTAAGCGCCGCAGAGAGACCGCATGGCGCTCCAAGGTCGGGACATTATTTGGCACAGACCACACAGGAAAAGTGCCTAGTGAGAATTCTTGAGGAGCGATGCAAGGGCTGCGAACTCTGCGTAGTCACATGTCCACAAGGAAACCTCGCATTGTCAGACAGGTTGAACAGGATGGGCTTCCATCCGGCAGTGTGGCGCTACATGGGCACAAAGGGACCCTGTACAGCGTGCGGCATCTGTTATTGGGTCTGTCCGGACTTTGCCATACATGAGGTCTTGGTGAGGACCTGACAGATGACCGAAAGAGTATACATGAAGGGCAATGAAGCGCTCGCATACGGTGCACTCAAATCAAAACTGAACGCATACTTCGCGTATCCGATAACCCCTTCAACTGAAATCCCTGAGACGCTCGCAAAAGAGTTCGGGAACGAGGCGTACCCGGACTTCAAGATCTTCCTGCAAGCCGCCAGTGAACTTGAAGCAGTGAATATGGTATTGGGCGCGGCCGCGGGTGGAGTCCGAGCCATGACCGCCACCTCGAGTCCGGGATTCAGCCTCAAGCAGGAAGCGCTCTCATACGCGGCCGGAATGGAATTGCCGCTTCTGGTTGTGAACATCAACAGAGGCGGTCCAGGACTGGGCAACATTGCGCCGGAACAGGGCGACTACTTCCAGATGACGAAGGGAGGCGGACATGGAAGTTACCACATGATCGTATTGGCGCCGAACTCAGTCCAGGAGATGGCGAGCTTCCCAAAGATCGCGTTCGATCTCGCTTTCAAGTACAGGAACCCAGTCTGCATCGCCGGAGACGCCTTCACCGGCCAATTGAAAGAGGACATAATCTTCCCGAGCATCGAGGCAGTCGAGTACGACGTATCCTCTTGGGCCGTTACGGGAGCGAAAGGCAGAGAACGCCACGTCATTAACTCGATGAATCTGGATCCGGAAGTCCATGCGAAGCATGTGACGCGCCTCGACGAGAAGTACAAGGCCATGCAGAGGAATGAAGTCAGATACGAATCTTATCTGACTGACGACGCCGAGATCGTGATCTCGGCATTTGGCATCACCTCGCGAATCTGCAAGAGTGTAGTAAACGCACTGAGGAGAGAAGGTACGAAGATAGGCCTGTTTAGGCCGATCACATTGTGGCCATTTCCGTACGGCGAAGTCCGCAAGCTGACCGAGCACGCTAGACGTTTTCTCGTCGTCGAGCTCAACACCGGGCAAATGGTTGAGGATATCCGCCTGGGTGTGGAAGGAAGAGCTAGAGTCGAGTTCTTCGGCAAAGTCGGCGGACTGCTCCCGACTGAACGAGAGATCGGGGATAGACTAGAGAATCTCATGCAGGAGGCGACTGCAGCTTGACTACGCAAGAACCAAGCCTGCAAGGGTACAAGAAGAAGCTCGGAAAACTGGAAGCGCTGACTGAGAAGCCGACACACTACTGCCAAGGGTGCGAGCATGGCGAACTGACACGACTTATCGCAAGTGCGATTGAGAATCTTGGGATTCGAGAAAGGACAGTGATGATAGACTCAGTGGGCTGCAGTGTCCTCGCCTTCGATTACTTCAACGTCGACCATGTGCAGTCGCCTCACGGTAGAGCGCCTGCGATTGCCGCAGGTCTCAAGAGGGTTAGACCTGAGCTGGTTGTGTACACAGTCCAAGGCGACGGCGACACTCTGGCGATAGGTCTGCTGGAAGTCATGTACGCAGCCATTCGCGGTGAACCGATCTCAGTCTTCCTCGTGAACAACGCCATATATGGAATGACAGGCGGACAAATGGCCCCGACAACGATCCAGGGACAGGTCACCTCAACAACTCCCTACGGCAGGGACACCGTATTCACTGGCTTGCCTGTGGACGGATCGAAACTGCTGTCCAGTATCGACGGATCGGCGTACGTCAAAAGAGTGAGCCTCGCAATAACCGAAATCGAGACTCCCAGAGGAAAATCGTACAGCATCAAGAACATACTCGACGCAAAACAGGCGATTGAGAATGCGTTCAAGGTTCAGATGATGGGAGGCTTCTCGTTCGTTGAGTGTCTCTCAAGTTGCTGGGTGAACTGGCACCTACCGATCATGGAGGCTAAGCGCTTCGTCAACGATCGTCTCATCAAACAGTATCCTCTCGGAACGTACAAAGACAAGCTCGGGATCGAGAAGAAATGACCAAGACTCAGATTCTGTTGTCCGGCCACGGCGGACAAGGCGTTCTTCTGCTTGGAGACTACATCGCATATTCAGCAGTGCTTGACGGAAAGCACGTGGTGTACACTCCATCATACGGCCCTGAGACACGCGGCGGAAAGGCGAAGTGCTACGTGGTGATCTCAGACGATGAGATAGACACGCCGATTCCAGAAGTGCCGGATCTCATGATCATAATGAACCAACCATCGATGGATTTTGTGCCGATTCTCGGAGAGGGCGGCCTCCTACTCTACAACAGATCACTCATCGAAGGGGACCCCGAGAGAAATGACATCAAGAAGATCCCGGTACCTGCCACAGAGATAGCGGAGTCGCTCAGAAAAGAACTGAGTCCCGAGGTCTTAGGAGATACGAGAGACACAAGGTTCGTGGCGAACTCGGTAATGTTCGGAGCATACTTAGGAGCGCCTGCTGGCCAGTCAGCGAAGAAACATCTGAAGGAGACCTTGCAGCACTTTCTCGCAGGAAGGAGACAGGGACTTCTCGAACTGAACCGGCTTGCAGTGGAGCGAGGCCTTGATTATGTCTCTGCCGTAGCGGCGGGGAAACGCTGAGTTCTCTTGCTGTCATTCGTGCAGTCTCGCCTTCGTACGGAATTGATAGCATATACAGAACGCTCAAAACTATTTACCAGATAGGTACTTCCCGATCGTCCATTCACAGCACGAGGGCTGTCCTCGCCAGACGGAGTGGGCGCTCGCGGAGAGCAAAGACACAATGCCAGAAGTAACCAAGGAGCAGTTGCTTGAGAAAGCCAAGAAGCCCGCAAAAGACGCCATGCGTCTTCACCCATTCTATAGGGGCAAGGTGCAGACTGCCCCGAGATGTGTGATTCGCGACTTCAACGATTTTGCGATATGGTACACACCCGGTGTGGCTGAGCCATGCCGTGCGATCG
>CAZJVZ010000101.1:0-4726 GCA_964549795.1 uncultured Candidatus Bathyarchaeia archaeon | reverse complement strand
TGTCGACGAAGATTAGCACAATGATTCCTCACGAGAGGATAGGTGTGGTGCTCGGCCGAGAAGGCGCCACAAAGACCGGGATTGAACAAGCATTCAAGGTCAAACTGACGATCAGCAGCGACTCGGGAACGATCGAAGTCGTTCCATCTGAAGAGAACGATGACCCTTCGACAATACTCCGCGCAAGAGACGTGGTCACAGCTATTGGAAGAGGATTCGCCCCCGACCGAGCTATGACGCTACTAGATGATGACACAGTGCTCGATGCGATAGACCTTCGCGAGCTCTTTGGGAAGAATGAGAGCGACATCAACCGAATGAAGGGCAGAGTCATAGGCAGCGAAGGGAAAATGAGACGCCTCCTGGAAGAGATGACGGACGCGAAAGTGTCCGTCTATGGCTCCACCATATCGATGATTGGGGAATTTGAAGAGGTTTCCGCTGCAAGACAAGCAATCGAGATGCTACTCAAGGGAAAACAGCACTCATCCGTGTACAAATTCCTTAGAAGAACAAAGAGCGAGAGCAAGAAGAGAAAGACATTGGAACTCTGGGAGAAGCCCCCGCGATGAGGCTTCCGAACTTGATGGCAAGCGGTGAGAAAGGCGGAGTCTTTGCGCGTGGAATCTCGCGATGAAAGCAGCCGAGATTTTCCAGGAGATCTCACCTGCTGACTTCTTCTACCGGAATAGAGACATTGCAGGATTCACGAATCCTACCCGAGCGATCTATTCGACAGTGAGAGAGTTAGTCGAGAACTCTCTTGACGCGTGTGAGGTTCACGGTATTGCCCCGGATATCTACCTGAGGATCTCACATGAGTCAGGCCCTATGGACGGGCCGGGGGTATATCGAGTCAGAGTTGCTGACAACGGATTGGGCGTGCCGTCGAAGCTCATTCCATCAGCATTTGGTCAAGTCCTCTTCGGATCGAAGTACAAACTGAGGCAGACACGCGGACAGTTTGGCCTCGGCGGCAAAATGGCAATCCTGTATGGGCAGATCACAACACATTCGGAAGCCACCATAGTCTCAAGCACCGGCGCGACGAAGATTCATGATGTTAGACTTCGGATAGACATCCAGCGAAATCAACCTGAGAAGATCAAAGAGGTGACGCATCCGAATCCGGATCGATGGCACGGCACGATCGTGGAATTCTCAACCGAAGCCGACTATACAAGAGCAATGCCCAAGATCCTCGACTACCTGAAGGAAACGGCGATTGTCGCACCATACGCGAATCTTACCTTCGTGGATCCGAGGGGAAGACTCTACCGCTTCGAACGTGCCACTGCCCAAATGCCTGATGCCCCGAAAGAGACCACGCTCCATCCACACGGCGTCGATGTCGAGACGATGAAGCGCGTCATAGATGTGACACAGGCGCGGTCACTTCAAGCGTTCATGAAGGTGCACTTCCAACGAGTCGGAGATACGATTGCTAGGCGATTCCTTGAACATGCGGGCATAGCAGGGAAGAAGAACCCAAAGAAGCTGACCAACGAGGAAATCGTCAGCTTGACCAACTCGATGAAGAACTTCGAGGACTTCCTCCCACCCGACTCAAGTTGCCTTTCACCGTTGGGCGAAGAACTGCTCAGGGCTGGAATTGAGAAGGAACTCTCTCCAGAATACGTCGAGGTCTATCAACGGAAACCGTCTGCCTACTCGGGCTTCCCATTCATAGTTGAGGTTGGCGCGGCGTACGGTGGGGAGATCCCGAATACGGGCGGAATAGTGCTCTATAGATTCGCAAACAAGATCCCGCTCTTGTTTGACGAGGCAAGTGATGTCTCCTACAAGGTCGTCAACTCTCTCGTTGACTGGCGACACTACAAAGTTCTCCCTGACATGCCCATTGCGGTATTTGTTCATCTGTGTTCCACAAAGGTCCCTTACAAGACCGTGGGCAAGGAATTCATTGCCGACCGGCCCGATGTGGAAAGAGAGATTCTGAACGCTGTCCGAGAGGTTGCGAGGCGCTTGTCGGTCTTCCTCTCGCGGAAGCACACTATCGAACGGCAGAAGAAGCGACTTGATGTCTTCGAGAAGTTCCTGCCCAAGATAGCTTTGTTCTCGACCAAGCTTGCTGGAAAAGAGAAAGAACCTGACGTTAAACCGCTACTCAAGAGTGTGTTGAAATATGAAAAAGGCGACGAAGAAGACGGCGGCTGAAAAGCGCGCGAAGAAGACTGGGCTGGTCAAGGAGAAGAAAGCCAGAGTCCTGTCGGCGCTGACTGGACTTGGAGACCAACTCTACAACCAGATGACACACAGGCAATTCCCCTGGATACAGATGCCCAATCGATCCATCCACAACATACAGTACGACCAGAAACTGAGACAGTACATTCTTGGGAGCAAGTCCGTCAAACGCAGCGCAAGAAACATCAAGCATATTCGGCCGCTGACTCAGCTGGTCTGGACGGCGTCCTTCGTAGACGAGCTTAGAGGACAAGACAGGACCTCAACACTCAGAGACGTCTTCTATTCGGCTCAAGCCTACGACATGAGCTTCACAGATCAAACCGAAAGCGACAACATCATCACAGACCTCGAGACCGTGATTGGACACTCCCGAGAGGACTTCAACGTATTCCCAGAAGAAAGATCGTCCATCTTCGGAAACCTAGTGGTAGAATACACAGTTCCCGGCTACGAAGGAAAGAAACTGAATCTCTCCTCGCACCCTGATGGGATGATGATAGGGCCGGCGCTCACAAATGCTGAGTTCGCCGAATGCAAAGCCGACAAGGTAATAGTCATTGAGAAGGGCGGCCTCTTCACGCGATTCGTAGAAGAGAAAGTTCACGACAAACACAAGGCCATTCTAGTACATACCGCAGGCCAGGCACCCAGAGCGACACGATCGCTCATTCGCCGCCTAAACCAAGAGTTGGACCTTCCCGTCTACATCTTCTGTGACGCTGACCCGTGGGGAATGCACATCGCCATGGTCATAATCTCAGGATCAGCAAACGCGGCACATCTACGAGACCTCAATACACCTGACGCTAAGTGGTCAGGAGTTTGGGCATCAGACATCGTAGACTACGACCTTCCCAGCGACAAGCTCACCGATCTTGACATAAAGAGACTCTACGAGTTCGGGAAAGACCCTCGCTACGAAGGCGAGCTCTGGAAGAGAGAGATCGAGACGTTCTTGAAAGTCAAGAAGAAGGCGGAGCAGGAGGCATTCAGCCGATACGGCCTAGCCTACATCGTGGACGAGTACTTGCCCGCGAAGCTTGAGGCCATGGAATCCTACTAGCTGTTGGGTCAAGGACCTGGTTTCCGGGCTTCTGATCGTCCAAGAGAGCGTGGAACCACGTAGGCCAACGGGACGAAACCCGTCACAGCGGCCTCGGCAAGCCACTCCTAGGCCAGTCAGGCTTCATGCCGCCGAACTTGCCGTCAGGCAAGGTTGAAATGTAAGCATCGAGTTCTTACCAGCCAAGAGGAAATGCGGGAATTGGCTACGAGAAGAACGAATCCAGCCATTCGTAGGCTCGAGAACCCATCCACGCATCCCTCTGGTGAGTCCAGAAGGATCACCTCGAAGGGACAGGTCACTATCCCACGTCAGATCAGAAGACGGTACGGCATCACCCCGCAGACGAAACTGAAGTTCCTTCCGCAACCGGACGGCTTTCTCGTTAGACTAGCAAGAGAGAGAGGGGACTTCGGCGCGCTAGCCGGGTCAGCCTCGAAGCATTGGACCGTTGATGCGATGCTGAAACGACTGGAAGAGCTGCGTAGGGAGAATGTCTAGAGCCGTCTTTGAGACACGGTTCTTCGTCCACTTCTTTGCCTCGCCCGATGAGCGAACTCATCGTCGACTACTGGAATTGATGCGGAGGTACGATCGCAGGCTGGTCTCAACAATAACCCTGTTCGAAATCTACAAGCTCTCCCTCGAAAGGGAGGGCAGAGAAACGGCAGAGATCAGAATACTGCGAATAGGAACCGAGTTCGAGGTCGTTCCCGTGGATGATTCGATAGCCGTTCGCGGCGCACAGCTTAAGCATGCGATGAAACTGCAGAAGAACGAAGATATGCCCATGGCTGATAGCCTCATCGCTGCGACATGCGCCCTGAGCAAATCCGTGTGCATAACTGATTCTCCACACTTCGACGGGATTCCCTACGTCAGATGCAAATGGATCTAGCCGTGAGTGCAAGACTCGCCTCAAAGTGATCAGGTCGTCACCCGCAACTCACATGAGCTGGTTGAGAATCCGACGCCTACGACTTGATCAGGTTCGTCGCTGCTTCCTAGCAAGCCATCGAAAGCGTGCGTCGACGAATTGATGAAAGCCTTGAAGCCTGAATACGAGTGAGACGAGAAAGTTGCAGCTAAGAACAGCCCCGACTACTATCGCAGGCAGGCATCCGCGGGGCAAACCAGGCGAGGTGGGCAGGTACTAGGCCGGGTTGATGTGCCCACTGGCACCTGAGCTGCTAGGCGGTCTTGGGAGGCGGTCCCTTCTTCTCTTCTTTCTTCTTGGGTTTCTTGACCATCTTGAATTTGCCCATCAGTCATCTCACTACCCACAGAACACGAGGAGGTATCTTATAGCATTGAGTCCATGCCTCGCCTCCGCGTATGTGCGAAGCCTAATCGAGCATGAGTAACGGTGAACTGAAGCGGCTCAGAGCAGGCACATGTTGGGTTCCTCAGATTGCGGCAAGTACCTTCTTTATCGCGTCGTAGTCTGGCTGC
>CAZJVZ010000100.1:0-4746 GCA_964549795.1 uncultured Candidatus Bathyarchaeia archaeon | reverse complement strand
CTGCAAGCGAGAGGTATGCGGCATCGTAGAATGTGAGCTTCTCTTCGAAAGCGAGCTTCGCAGCAGCGCCGACTGCGGCATCGTCCAAGTCACGAATGGCGATCCCGAGGTTTCTCAATTCCCTTACGGCGCCCGCGCATTCGTGCTCAGTGGCGCCTGGGTGATACCTAATTGCATTGCCGACTTCGTAGAGTATCAGACTGGGGGCTTCCAAGTCGACAATCTCGGAGAGGAAGTCCTCTCTCAGTCTGAGTGCCTTATCTCGTAGCTCCTCGCTGACGTACCATTTGACTGCTACGGAGGCGTCGATGATGAATACCTGTGCTCCCGCCAATGCCGTATCACCTTGACACCACTCCAGGGCCCATCGTACCGTGATCCGAGAACCTCTGCGATTTCATCCTGCTTTCTAGCTGCTTCAAGAGCCATGCGTGTATCTCGCCGTCTCCTGCTCATTTCGACAAGTATCCTTGCCTCGATGGCTTTGCGCACAAGCTCAGACCAGTTGATTTCTTTGAGGCGTCCCATCTGCTCTTTGAGGCGATCAGGCAAGCGAATTGTCAGTTGAGCCATAATGCTATCGTGTATGTGCATGCACATACACGTCTATTAGAGGGTTTCCGTGGCGATGCGTCGAGTTGAGAGAACCTAGTTCCTCCTACGACTTGAACTGGCGGCTGCTCGCTTACTCCATGTCTAGAGACAGGACCTTGCGCTCGCCTTGGTATCGTCAACGTCGTAGCCAATCTTCGCTGGCGCCTTGACTACTTCGATGCCAGAGACGACGGGCAGCTTAGGCACTAACTTCAACCGTCTCTTCTTCTATGGACGGCGGAATCGGCTCGTTATGTTTCTTCAAGCTTGCCAAGTAGCCTCTGATGGCATCCTTGACATTGGCCAACACCTCTTCCCTGGTTTTGCCTTCGGAAACGCATCCGGGCAATACAGGGCATTGCGCTGTATAATTCCCGTCTTCGTCCTGCTCGATGATCGTTCTATACTTCATACTGTGATGCCAACTGGTACGTCTTGAATGGTTTCTTCCTTCAACGATCTAATAATGTTGGCGAGGTCGGACAGGCGCCTTCTCCCTTGCGATCAGATTCTAGAATGTCGTTTGACAGGTGGTTCTCACCTGAACTGTGACCTGTCTTCACGTTCTGTCTTGCGCATCCAGAAGGCGAGCTGGAGGATTTGGCAGAGGACGTTGGGTTCGATTTTTTGGATGCTTCGAATTCGCTACAGGGGGTGGAGCTCAGAGTGTCGATATGAAAATGTTGGCACCTGCGAACCTGTTTTGTCTTCTCCCCTCCGATCTGTGAATGGCTGGCTACGCCTGACCCCCGCTAAGCGGACCACACGCCCGCTCGAGAGTGAGATCGCACATTACCATTCAGTCTTTACATGCCGAGCTATCTTAGGATCTCTCGTCACCACGATGGCTCCGATCTGCTTTGCATGCGCAGCCATCAGAGAGTCAGAGTAACTCAATCCTCTCGATCTCAACTCGGCTGCACTGAGGTGGGCTGACGGAGTGACGGCTGTAATCTTGTCACCTATCAATGGCGCTAGGGCAGCCCAAGTTTCTCTGACTTCCGTCTCGTCGTACCCACGGTTGCGCAGCACAAGATCGAATTCAGTCAAGGTTGATGTTGGAACGTACACCTCTTCGGACGACCGAAACGAGTTCAGATGCGCCATCCCGGCATTATGATACCTATCATCTGGGTTAACCGCGCTGACCAAGACCATCGTATCGAGAAACTTCACTTTGGCCTTCCCTCGCGAGTCAATCTCAGCGCCAGCCTATCCTCATCATGCCTCTCCTCTCTCCAAGAGGAGAGCTTCTTGCGGCCGATCTCCTGCGCCCTTCTGAGATTGGCCTCAATGGACTGAAGACCGATCTTTCCCGATCCCTCAACTGTGAGTAGGAGCTGACCCGGCGTCGATATTCCGCTCTGAACCCTCACGTCCTTAGGGATTACAACGCGCCCTTTCTCATCGATCTCGACGGTCTTCATGTCGGAAAGATGGGCAAAACCGCTTATTGTCCCTTGTGGTCCGACGAGTCTGTTGTGGGACTTGGTGCGGGGGGTGGGATTCGCGCACCAGTTTACCAGTATAATCTACCTCATACCTGATCGTTTGGCTACCTCCCCCTGAGGAAGGGTGCAGATGCATTCTCATTCCCTCAGGAAGCTTAGCTTTTCTCCAAGGTCAGAGACAACCTTGTCAAAGTCTGGCAAGTCCTTGGTGAGTCTAGCGAGAGCAATCGTCCAGAACTTCTTTGCTTCACCGAGTCTCGTTTCGTCGAAGACCAGGTCAGGCCTGAACTTCACTTTCGTCGCGATGCATTTCTCTATCAGCCGCCTCCTAATCTTGCGAAAGTCAAACTCGTGCTCGTTGATGAGCTGCCACACATCGTAGTAGTCTCTTGCTTTTCCTCTCTGGAAGATGCTCCGTATCTTCTCGATCAGAATCTCATTCAGTGAGTAGACTAGGGCAGTGAATTCCGGAACATCGGCATACTCGGGTTTCACTTTCCTTCGCTTCGGTTCTTCAACCAGTTTTTCCCGCAGCGAGATGTCGTGGGCAATCCTATTCGTGAAACGAAGCGGACCAAGGAACTGCACATCAGCTAGAATTGCGTACTGGCCTGCTGTGAACCTATCGAATGAATACGTGATGTTGCTCTTGTCCTTCAGCGTCTTGAAAACGAGATCGAAATGCTCCCTGAGACGCTTCGGTGCGATCCTCCGAAGTACGGTGAAATCTAGGTCTTCTGAAAGTCGCCACT
Source organism: uncultured Candidatus Bathyarchaeia archaeon (assembly GCA_964549795.1). GTDB lineage: Archaea > Thermoproteota > Bathyarchaeia > 40CM-2-53-6 > 40CM-2-53-6 > CAVPLU01. The sequence goes on along the minus strand of CAZJVZ010000100.1, from coordinate 1,949 downwards.
CGGGGAAGTAGACCTTCCGTATCGCTGTGCCGCCCTTGAGAATCAGTAGATCTCGAATCTTGGAATCCCTTGAGTATATGCCGCTGAGAAGCCACGTAACCGCATAATCCTTTTCCAGAGTCGCCAGGTCAAACCCAGTTGTCTTGCTCTGCCTTCGCAGTTCGTCTTCATCCATCTAGTGCCATCTCCAGCTCGTGAGCTCCTCCTTCGTCCTGTTGATCATGAGTCCATATTCCTTGGAGTATCCTAGTGCCTTCCTTGGTCCAAGAGGGTCAAGCCACATGAAGCCAACGAGTTTGCTCGAAGCGATGTCAGAACGCGTCTTCTTCTCGATACCAAGCAGTTCTAGGACGTACCCAAGCCTTCGCTCGACCACATTCACGCCAATTCTTTTTGAGAAGTCCAGAAGGGTTGCAAAGTTGAGTTCCTTTCGTGCCTTCCAGATTCCTTTGACCACCTCGTCCAGTCCTCCGCAATACCTTGGGTAGAGCAGGCAGTCGACGCTAGTCTTCTCTCGTGATGATACCATGAACACGCCGCCTGCAACCTTCTCCTGCGCAAAGCCGAAGAACCTCCGCTTCGCAAGTGTGACAAATTCAAACTTCGTGGGTCCGTAGTCGACATCTTTCCTTCTCTTCGTGGTTGCAACGAACACGGTACGCGGGACCTGCTCAGTCATTCCCCAATAGTTCAAAGCCGTCCAGAAGCCAATATAGTATGCGTCAATAAGCTGAGGCACGAGCAGAAACGGAACTTCCGACCACTGCGCCGCGTAGCCTGCGCGCGCAGGCACAAGTAGATACTTGCCCTTCTCGATCTCCTCAATTCTCCCTTTCCTCTTCAGCCGGTAGAGCACATTCCAGACCGATGCCTCTGATGTCTTGAGTATCCGCCTTGCATCGTCAATCGAGAATAGGGACTTGCCCTCCTTTTCGAGCGTGAACAGCAATTTCAGCTCGTTCGGGCCCAGTCGCAATTCCTTTGTAATCATACTCTTGTCTAGAAAGAGTATAGTTACATAACTATTAATAGCTTAGCTCCATCCGTTTCCGTCCGTTTTTCCAGACGTACGTTCGGTTTGCCGGACAAATTGGGTACAAAGAGACTGGGAGTTCCATCACAGCACTCCCCGCCAACAGATCCTGAGCCCAACCAAGAACGGGCTGTGCTAGGTGGGCTCTAGTTCGGCCTCCTAAGATCCTATCACGCAGCATGGTGCGGGGGGTGGGATTCGAACCCACGAAGGCCTACGCCACGGGATGGCTCACCCGCGCTGTTGGCTTGGTCTTGAGTTTGGCGCGCGTGGTCAGGACGCGACCCGCCCATCTGGCCAGACACGTGTTGACCTGGCTCTGGGACCCCCGCATCCCACAAACACGAGCGAACGATCTACTTCAGTTAAAGCCTTGCGCCGTCGGGCTCGCCCATCGAGATCCCGTTCATGTCTCCGAAAGAGGGCCCTCTTTGATCGAATTGGGGGTCTGAATCAGGTACCAGACTAGTGCTGAGCTGCGGCCCTAGCCAGAAGCAGCGTCGCTCAGAGACCATTCTCTGAACTTGAGTCTAGAGCAATTCGATTTCTATGAAAACGTCCTCGGGTGTCCGTATGCGCATCAGTCGTTTGAGAAAACGTTCGTTCGGATCCACATCAATCAGTCGTTTGTGGATTCGCATCTCCCACTTGTCCCAAGTGTTTGTGCCCTCGCCGCATGGGCTTTTTCGTGTGGGGACGTTCAGTTTCTTTGTGGGAAGCGGTATCGGGCCGCGGAGTTTCACTCCGGTCTTCTCGGCGATCTTTGTGATCTCGCCGCAGATCGAGTCTAGTCCCTGGGGATTTGTGCCTGAGAGTCTGATGCGCGCTTTGTTGACCATTATGGTCTATCCTCCACACTAGCCGGAAACAGAGCAAGAATAGATGAGGGCTTTAAAAAGGTTCGGAGTCTGTTAGC
>CAZJVZ010000099.1:0-4758 GCA_964549795.1 uncultured Candidatus Bathyarchaeia archaeon | reverse complement strand
GAGCCGTCAAACGACTGGCGGTCGGCGTCTGGAGCTGCCGAAAATGCGGCGTCAAATTCGCAGGTGGCGCATACCTCCCAACCACGAAGTTGGGAGAGGTCTCAAAGCGAGCCGCGAGGGAAGGACTAGCTGCCGGCGTGCTCGCTGCCGAACTGAAGGAGAAGGCAGAAGCACGAGTTGCCGAAGACAAGGCAGCAGCAGCGGCACGTGAGAAACGGAGAAGGCGAAGAAAGAAGCCTGAGAAACCGTCTGCTGAAACCACAGAAACGCAGGCTTAGCTGGTGCGGGCCAGTTCCCGATGCAGGCACGTATGACACCTCGGACAGCTTGGCCTAGCAGACTGGCTGACGGGAGGTGCTCGTCACTCCAAACTGCCCTGTTCCCCCAACAGCGTATCGCGATACACGAGCGCACGTGAATGGTTCGTGAGCTGACCTCATGTTGGGAAGCACAACAGCAGAAGCAACGATCTCAATAAGCTACCCCACGAAATCGGACGCGGATGCCCTGAAACAGGCATTAGGGCCGGAGGCTGCATCCTCGAACTCCGCTCGTGCCTTTGTCCGGGTGAAGAGGCAAACCAACGTGGTGACGATGAGGTTCACCGCAGGCGATCCTGTAGCACTGCGCGCAATGCTGAACTCTTTTCTCAGGCTTGCTGGAACTTGGAAGAGGCTGTGTGAGGACCTACGACCCAGCAACAGGGACTAACACCCGTCCGGAAGCGTGAATCTGCTGAAGGAACGGTGAGCTGATTGTTTGGACAGCTTGAGGCGGAGATGGAAAAACGTGGCCTGGACACTGCGCTCGTCATAGGTGAGAGCACGCTCGGGAACCCTGAACTTCTGTATGTCACAGGGACAACGATCCCCCGCGGGGGGATCTTCCTCAAACGAAGGCATCGGGATCCAGTCCTGGTGGTCAGCAACATCGATGTCGGCAGTGCGAAGCGCGGTCGCATCCAGGACGTGCGAACATACAACGACTTTGGATATCACAAGTTGCAGGAGAAACATGGTCCCGAACATGCCTATGTCAGGCTGATCGATTCGTTGCTTCATTCTATGAATTCCCACGGAAAGATCGCAATCTACGGACGAAACGAGTTCTCACGCCTCCTCTCCGTGGCGGATTCTCTGCGCAGGATGGGGCACAAGGTAACGGGGGAACAAGACGGCTCACTATTCGATTCGCTCAGAGAGACGAAGGACCGGCACGAAATCACGAGAGTCCGAAACGTAGGACTGCGTGCTATCCATGTCGTGCACGGGACTCTGGAGATGCTTCGTGAGTGTACGACCAGCTCGGGGAAACTGAAGCACAAGAGAAAGACACTGACGATCGGCGCGGTCAAGTCAAAGATCGGGGCTCTACTCGCAGACCAGGGCCTCATGGCTCCTGAGGGAACAACATTCGCAGTCGGCCACAGTTCAGCGGACCCTCACGCGATGGGAGAACCTTCAGACCCGGTCAGGAGTGGAACCCCCATCGTGTTCGATCTCTTTCCGGTGAGCCCTGAGGGGTACTGGTTTGATCTGACCAGGACCTACGTGGCTGGAAAGCCCAGCCCCAAGGTCGAGCAGATGTTTCGGGCTGTCCTCGATGTCCAGCTGCGATCGATGGATTCGATCCGAGAAGGTGTGCCGGCCCGTCAGACGATGAACCTAGCCTGCGACATTTTTGAGAGGAACGGCTTCAAAACGATCAGGAAGACGCTGAAAGGAGACAGTGAAGCAGCTAGGATCGGCTTCATCCACTCTCTGGGACATGGCGTAGGGCTGACGATCGGTGAAAGGCCCTACCTTAGCCTGTTCTCCGACGACCTATTACGCAAGGGGCATATCGTTACCGTCGAGCCAGGCCTGTATCGCCCAGGCGTGGGCGGTGTCAGGATCGAAGATACGGTTCTGGTCCGAGGACGACGAATAGAAAACCTCACGCCGCTGGAGAAGGAACTGAAGATCTAGCGAGCGCCCTCTTGGTGCCCAACTCTAATACGCCTGCTCTGAACCTGTATTACGAGGTGCTTGCGGGATGGAGACAAGGGTAGTCCGAATAGACATTCCAGAAGGCGTCAATCTCATACTCGGGCAGAGTCACTTCATCAAGACTGTAGAGGATCTGCACGAGGCCATCGCCGGCGGCGTCCCGACCGCAAAGTTCGGAATAGCATTCAGCGAATCGAGTGGACCCTGCCTTGTGCGCGTCTCAGGCAACGATCAGGAGCTTACCGGCCTTGCTGGAAAAGCAGGCCTGAAGATCGGCGCCGGCCACTCTTTCATCATATTCGTTAGAGACGCCTATCCCATCAATTTGCTCGACAAGATCAAAGCTGTCCCTGAGGTATGCTCAATCTATGCCGCGACCGCGAATCCCATTCAGGTTGTTGTGGCAGAAACCGGCCAAGGCAGGGGCATACTCGGAGTAATAGATGGCTCAAGACCCAAAGACGTGGAATCTCTCAAGGACGTTGATGAGAGAAAGGCATTCCTTAGGAAGATCGGCTACAAACTGTGAACCAAAAAGGCACACCTCTTTCATCATCGTGCAAACGCTTAATACGTCAGCGTCGATTCACAGCCCAAACGAGGCGTTTCGAATGGGTGATCGACTCTACGTTCCCCAATACCAAAAACGCCTCTGTTCGACCTAGGTGAAACCACTCGGACACGCTCGTTATCGAAGACCGATGGCCTGCACCTCATTCACGATGTTCGTAGTGGGCGGCAAACGCGGCGTAGACGAGGAGGGGTTTGGCTGTGACGCTCAGAATCATGAACACCCTCGGAAGGAAGCTTCAGAGATTCGAGCCGCTCAGGAAGAAGACAGTTAGAATGTACACATGCGGACCAACAGCGTGGAACTATGCACACGTTGGCAACTTCCGCACCTATGTGTTCCAAGACATCCTCAGGCGATACTTGGAATACAAAGGCTACAGAGTGATCCAAGCAACAAACATAACCGATGTCGACGACAGGACCATCCGCGAGTCTAAGGCACAAGGACAGAAACTCGGCGACTATACGAGACAGTATGAGGCAGCCTACCAAGCCGACCTCGAAGCGCTCAACATCAAGAAGGCCGAACACTACCCCCGAGCAACAGAACACATAGACGAAATGGTCGCACTTGTCGCCCGACTCTTGCGCAAAGGATTTGCGTACAAAGCTGAAGGTTCAGTCTACTTCGACGTTTCCAAGTTCAGGCAATACGGTAGGCTCTCCGGCACACGCTTGAGCGAACTCAAGCCCGGCGCACGCGTTGACTCAGATAGATACGAGAAAGATGAGGCGAGGGACTTCGTCTTGTGGAAGGGCTGGCACCCTGAGGATGGCAATGTGTTCTGGGAGACCCCGATCGGAAAAGGCAGACCCGGTTGGCACATAGAATGCTCAGCGATGTCAATCAAGTACCTGGGCCAAACGTTCGACATACACTCCGGTGGAGAAGACCTGATCTTCCCCCACCACGAAAACGAAATAGCACAATCAGAGGCTGCAACAGGAAAGCGGTTCGTCAAGTACTGGTTGCACTCAGCCATGCTTGTCGTCGGGGGCAGAAAAATGGCGAAGTCCTCGGGCAATTTCCTCACACTAAAAGAACTGCTTGCCAAAGGTTACGATCCGATCTCAGTGCGATATCTCCTCATGTCTGCACACTACCGCACGCAGCTGAACTTCTCAGAAGAAGCACTCAAAGATGCGGCGAAGTCTGTCGAGGTTTTGCAGGGAACCCTCCGTCGCATCAGGAGCATCGATCCGCGGAGCAAGAACAGCAACGTCGAACTCCAGAAGCATCTATCCAGAGAAAAGCGACAATTCGAGAAGGCCATGGATGATGACCTGAACACTCCCAGCGCGCTTGCAGCAATACACCGCATATCCAGGGTCGCCAATCGGGCTGTCGACTCGGGAGAAGTGTCCGAAAAAGACGTAGAAGCCACGTATCGAACCATGTCAGATCTGGACACGGTCTTGGGAATACTCACTGAACATGAAGCACGTGCCACACTCCCACCTGATGCTGAACGTCTGATGAACGAAAGAGAAAGAGCCCGAGCCAACAGAGACTGGGCGACCGCCGACAGGCTACGCGACCAGCTCTCCGCCATGGGAATAGTCGTCGAGGATACCGCTAGAGGCACTGAGTGGAGACGAAAGTCGCAGTTAAGTGAGAGCAAAGCATAGCGGCAGGCTCATTCACCCGGACTGGATCATGAGAAAGCCCTTTTTGGAGCAAGTAGTCATACCGCGATGAGCAATTGGAGACCTGACCGACTTGGACGGGAGAATCCTCGGCACGCTCTTCTGGGCAGCGCTGGTCAACACCGTTTTCTTGGCCTTCAGCCTAATCAGGATATTCGCAGCAAAGGAAGTCAAGTATGGTATAACTGACCTTTTCAACCCACAGTTCTACATTTCAAACCCGATATTCATAGTTCTGATGATCATAGGACCCGTGACTTTCGTCTCCGATCTGATGGTGTTCTCAGCTGCAGGCGAAGTCACAACGAGAACCCTTGGCCTACTGGGACTCAGTGCACTCAACCTTGTCGGAGTGATCTTCGGGTTCCTGCAATTCGTGCTTGTGAACGTCCTGTTCTCCTCCGAGCATATCTCCGGTCGCGTGTGGCTCTTGCTTCTCTTCTGGTTCATTCTCGTGATTGCAGGAACAATCACGGGTACTGTGGTCATGGGTGAGCTGACCAGACAGTAGATGCACGAAGCATCATGAGCAAGCCGCACCTGGCTGCAG
>CAZJVZ010000098.1:0-4759 GCA_964549795.1 uncultured Candidatus Bathyarchaeia archaeon | reverse complement strand
TTGAGAAGTCTCAAGGGAAGATGGTTCAGCGAATTCCGTTGGCTCGGATATTCAGTTACTCCCTCGAGCCTCACGATGAGTTGGATAAGTGATGATGGGCGCGTCCAACTTCGGGCCACGCTTCTCAACAACACGCTCATGATAGACGCCATCCATGGGTCAGCGATTGAGAAGGATCGAGCCGTGAGGTCAGCGTTTGAACTGTTCGATCTCTTCACAGATCGAACAAGCGCAATATCACAGGCAGCCTCCTAGCTCGCCCGATTCTGCGAACGTGAATCGTTGACTTGGTTTCCAAATCCTCAGTCAATATGCCGTGCCTCTCCCATCTACTATAGGCGTGAGAGGATGAGGAGAGAATTCATCATGAAGACGGTTTGTCGAAGCGAACTGGGTACCGTGAGGGCTTGGAAACCAATAGAGCCTGATCCTCAGCCGCTACAGCCGCATCCGAATCCTCTATCCCCGGGAAATGAATGGAGGTGAAACGTGTGGAGTCATGTTGCGGACACGGAAGGAGATATCTGACGCGTGAAGAGAAGATCGAGTACCTCGAAGAGTACAAGAAAGAACTGGAACAAGAGGCAGCAGGGGTAGCCGAGCGAATACAGGAACTCAAGAAACAGTAGTAGTCTCCTGTCTCAAGTGGCAGGGATTCTTCGCAACTGGGCGACCCTGAGACGACCTCCGCCTTCTTCTTTATTGGATGGCTGTAACTCCAGCACTCATTGCCACGTTGATAGTGGCGCTAGGACTATTCGTCGCATTGCTTCCCGTGGAATGGAGAAAGGAAGGCGCCGTGGAGCGCCGAACTCTCGTGATTGGTGACCAGTCGAGCGTTCCCAAAATGAGAAAGACACAAACGATGCCAAGCCATCCGGATTGTGCTCTCTGTGTTGGAGGGGTGACATGATCGTTGGATCTTCAGGTAATCTTGCTCAGTGTTCTCACTGGCATGAGTACAAGCTTGGGCGCCGCACTCGTGTTCTTCGTCAAGGCAACGAGTCACAAGATGCGTGACTCATTGATGGGACTCTCAGCAGGACTCATGCTGTCTGTCACGACTCTCAGTCTCATTCCGGAGGCTTTGGGACCGAACAAGGGGAGTTACATCCAAGTCATAGTCGGTATCGCGCTTGGAGCCACGGCGCTCTTCATCGTGGACAACTACCTCCCCCACATCCACGGGATGATCATCCCCGACAAGCCTCTTACGAAGGGGATGAGGACGACTCTCATGGTGATCGCTGCGATCGTCATCCACAATTTTCCGGAAGGTTTTGCCACAGGCACAGCCTACTCTGCAGGCGTCACTGTGTTCGGCAGCACCGTAGCCTTGGGCATAGCGTTGCAGAACATACCTGAGGGGTTCCTTGTTTCAGTCCCTCTCAGAAGTCAGGGTTACTCGACACGTAGCAGTTTCCTTGCGGGATTTCTCTCCGGCGTGGTGGAGCCGATCTGTGCCATCGTAGCACTGGCACTTGTGGGTATGTTTGGCGGGCTGCTTCCCTATGCGTTGGCCTTCGGTGCAGGTGCCATGCTATACGTCATCTTCGACGAGATGATACCCGAAAGTCACAGCCACGGCTACGAGAGAGCAGCCACCACCAGTTTCATGATAGGCTTCCTATTCATGACAATGGTGAACTATGCAGCTACTGTAATCTTCAGATGAGCTGAGTTCCATGATTTCAGATTCCGTCCAGTCAAAATCATGGCACTCGCTGCCAGTCCGAGACGTAATCCTCGAACTCGGATCAGACCTGAACGGGATGCGGGAAGAGGAAGCCAAATCAAGGCTTGGCCAGTTTGGATACAACGAGCTTGAGAGAGAGAAGAAAGCGTCACCACTACTGATCTTCCTTCGCCAGTTCAAGAACATTCTTGTGATAATTCTCTTAGTGGCCGCAGCGATTTCGTTCGCGGTAGGAGAGACAGTCGACGCGGTGGTCATCCTCGGAATTGTTTTCGCCGTATCGTTGCTGGGGTTCTTTCAGGAGTATCGTGCGGAGAGAGCGCTTGAGGCCCTCAGAAGCATGGCTGCACTTACCGCTACGGTGATTCGCGGAGGGGTGGAGAGGGAGATCTCAGCAAGGGAGCTTGTGCCGGGAGATATAGTCGTCCTTTCGGTAGGCGACAAGATCCCAGCTGACTTGCGGTTGACTGAAGCAGTCAACCTGAGAGTTGATGAATCAGCACTCACCGGCGAGTCGGTTCCCTCTGAGAAAGGGATCAGTCCAGCTCCTGGAGATGCACCGTTGGCCGAGAGACTCTGCGTCGCATACGCGGGAACCGTGGTATCTTACGGCAGAGGGAGAGGAGTCGTATTCTCAACAGCCCAGCGAACAGAGTTCGGCAAGATTGCTTCCATGATGCAGGCCGCTCCGAAAGCGAAGACCCCCTTGGAATTGCGCATCGAGAGGGTCGGTCGCCTTCTCGGAACAGTCATGGTGTTCGTAGCGGTCTTGGTCCTGCTGCTGGGTCTAGCTAGGGGCTCTCCGCTGCTGGAGATGTTCTTGTGGGCCGTCAGTCTGGCAGTTGCAGCCGTTCCCGAAGCCTTGCCAGCCGTCGTAACAGGAGGACTCGCCATAGGAGTCAGACGAATGGCCAAGCGCAACGCGATCGTACGACGCTTGCCCGCAGTCGAGACTCTAGGCTCAACAACGGTAATCTGCTCAGACAAGACCGGCACAATGACCAAAGGCGAGATGACCGTTCGCCGAGTATGTGTTGAAGGAGACACATACGAGGTCACCGGGGCAGGATACGAGCCGAGAGGCGACATACTCAAAGACGGAATACCTGTCCTGAACGATGATCTAGCTCTCATAGCCAGAATCGCAACCCTCTGCAATGACGCTTCCCTGAACCCTGCGAGCGCAGGGAATATCGTGGGTGATCCAACCGAGGTTGCCCTGCTCGTTGTGGCAGCCAAGGCGGGCATTAGGGCAGAGAAGCTGAAGAGCGCTCATCCGAGAATCTACGAGGTCCCATTCACTTCTGAACGAAAACGCATGACCACAGTTCACAAGACATCCGATGGTCAGTTGCTGTACTGCATGAAGGGCGCGCTTGAGGCCGTTCTTCCATGTTGTCGAGCCGTGTACTTCGAAGGCAGATCCTTGCCTCTAGATGAGGTTGCGACGCGTCGCATTCACAGCACAGGCGAGCAGATGGCAAGAGATGTGCTACGAGTGCTTGCTTTCGCCTACAAAACCACTCCAGAAGGGTTGCAGGTCCCGGATGAGAGCGTCTCAGAGAACGGCCTCACCTTCCTGGGGCTGATGGGCATGATGGACCCGCCGCGGGAGGAGGTCAAGGATGCTATCCAGAAATGCCACGACGCGGGCATCATAGTCATCATGATAACCGGCGATCACAAGGAGACTGCACAAGCAGTAGCTCAGGAACTGGGTCTGTTGCATTCGGGAGGGAGAACTCTGACAGGCACTGAGCTTGACTCTCTCGGACCACAGGAATTCGACGAAGCAGTCGAGGATGTGGTCGTCTATGCAAGGGTTTCACCGGAGCACAAACTGCGGATTGTGAGGTCGCTCAAAGCAAAGGGGCAGACCGTTGCGATGACCGGAGACGGAGTGAACGATGCCCCCGCGCTGAAGAGCGCAGATATCGGCGTGGCCATGGGCATCACAGGAACCGATGTCACCAAAGAAGCTGCAGACATCGTGCTGGCAGACGACAACTTCGCTTCTATCGTTGCGGCCGTGGAAGAAGGTCGAGCGATCTTCGACAACATCAGAAAGTACCTGACCTTTCTCCTGTCGGCAAACATCGGCGAACTTCTGATAATGCTCTCAGCTGGTCTGTTTGGGTATCCATTGCCGCTCGTGCCCGTTCAGATTCTATTTGTAAACCTGGCAACTGATGGCCTTCCTGCGTTGGCTCTTGGCATAGATCCGCCTGCGCAGGATCTGATGCGCAAGCGCGTGAGAGATCCAAGACTCAGCATATTTGCGGGTCTGAGGGGCTGGATCATGGGCTTCGCGTTGCTGCTGAGCCTAGCCATGACGCTTCTATTCGCCCATGGCCTAGTGTCCGGAAGCCTCGCCCAAGCCAGGTCTCTCGTCTTCGCATCGATTATCTTGTTTGAGTTGGCCTTCGCGTTCAGTTGCAGATCGCAAGATCAGACCATCTTCCGGCTGGGCGTCATGGGAAACAGGTACCTCGCCGTCGCCGTGATGTCGCAATTGGCGTTGTTGTTCCTGATTCTGTACACGCCGAGCATTGCCGCTCTCTTCGATGTTTCACCCATAGCTCTGGGAGACTGGCCACTAGTCATTTTGGCTGGGATCTCAGGTTTCACACTAGCGGAGGCAGCCAAAGCGATTGCCGGCGTGTTCCGCCGGTGACCGGACACTCCCCGCCTGACGGTGGGATCTTCGGACCCAGCTGCACAGAAGCAATTCTGGCCGCAATAGGCTGTCATCTCTGTGCTTCCGCCTAGGACTGCCCACGCTGCCTCGCTTACTGCGGCTCAGCGATCGAGAAGGGTCGAGCCATGAGGTCAGCGTTTGAACTGTTCGATCTCTTCACAGATCGAACGAGCGCATTGCCACAGGCCGCCTCCCGGATGTCGTCGTCGGAATCGTCGGAACAGAAGCGACCATGAATGGTGATGCCACAAGAAATCTGGCCAGTCTTGAACTAAACTTGCGATCTTCCGCATCCATCGCAGAAGACAGCTCTATCCGAGATCGCCGCTCCGCAGAACTTGCACTTCCGCAACTGGAGAAATCTC
>CAZJVZ010000097.1:0-4824 GCA_964549795.1 uncultured Candidatus Bathyarchaeia archaeon | reverse complement strand
CGCTCGCTCCGAATTCACAGGCCGCAGCGACTTCCCTTCGTCCGGCAGCATCCAAACAGAGCTCCCGCAATGACCGGACCTGTGCTTGATCGGTGTCCGTAGACATGATCATATTCTCTCTTTGCAGCAGTCTTGCGGAGCTGGTTATGATGGAATGGAGTTCTACAGGCTGCGTCTACTAATGGATAGCGGAGGAGCTGCGAGCCCTAGCGGATAGATATGTCTTCGTCGGATTCATTGAAGTACTGCTACTGCAGATTATTCTGCAAGGGAAAAAGGTTCACAATGTCCGACTGCCGACCACGCCGCGAGGCCAGAAGCAAGAAGGTTCTCGTGATCGCGGTTATTCTCGTCCTTGTAGCGCTGTCGAACACCGCAGCAGCATGGCCTCTAGAGAAGCTCCCCGTGGCTCAGATAACAGGCGTGGAAGCACCCTCCAGTATCCTGCCAAACGAGGACTTGATCGTGACGGTTACTGTCGATTACTCCGAACGATACTCGACAGACATCGCAATTCTAGACAAAGCAACGAACTTCGTGCTCGCATCCAAGGGACTGATCATACCATCTGGACGAAACGTGTTCACTTTCCACTTGACCGCTCTAGAGCAACCCGGCATTTGGCTGCTAGTGGCAACTGTTAGAGTCTGGTGGCATGATGGGTGGTACGCGAATGAGAAAGGAGCAACATTTCCATTTGCGATTACAGTCCTAGATTCTACTAGCGTCACGCTAGTCCTCGCATCGAATATTGCCCCATCTACGGCAACGATTGACGGCATCTCGCACGAACTCGCAGTGGAGGGTGCGCGGATCCCGACGACACGCGGTTTCCATACGATCGAAATCGAAGCATCTCCCACCCGAGGCAACGGGACTCGAGCTGTGTTCGACCACTGGAGTGATGGAACACGTGCATCGTCAAGGATTATCTATCTGACCGGGAGCCTCGACCTCTCTGCGATCTATCTGATGGAGTATTCCCTCACGGTGGAATCCAGCGTAGGCCGGACTGTTGGTTCCGGCTGGTATCCTACAGGCACGAACGCAACCTTCGCCATCATTGATTCTGCCCTTGTTGGGAGATCATCAACCGGGCGAGAATCGCGCAAGTTCACGCACTGGTCAGGGGATTCGGACTCCAATTCTCCTGTTGGATGGCTCCTCATGGATGGGCCTAAGACTGTCATCGCGAACTGGTCGGAAGGTGACTCCTCGGCGACGTTGACACCTGACCTCGCAATTGCGTCAATGATCTGCCTAGCATGCTCAGCGTTCCTTGTGGCAGCGGGAGTCGCTCTTAGGAGAGGAGCTCACACCGGCAGGCGACGCATGCTGCTCCAAGGAAAGGCCCATGCGAGGGCTGCCCTTCTAGTGCTGATCTTCATCCTAGCAATCGGACACTCGTCGACAATTCACCCAGCCCAAGCGTCGATTCCAATCCAGCCCGAGAGCGTCACCATTGGCGATGCGACTTGGTACCACTGGAACCAGGTTGCGAGTGATACTCTCCTGATATGGCTTGGCGGCGGAATCGTCGGACAAACAGGTTTTCTAGTGAACCCGTACGAATTCGAGTCCTACAACACTATCCGTTTCATGCAAGATCTTGCAGAGCACTACGATGTTCTGGCACTCGAGAAGGGGTCAATACGGAGTGTGGACTCAACGTTGAACAGAACGATCTTTCAGGAGCCCTACCCTGGCTCGTACAATTTCCTCAAGAAGATCCGATCGTGGGCCCACGAACAAGGATACGTGTACCTGTACGTTGTCGGTTACTCCGTCGGGGCTATGGTCGCCGCCCAGGAGCTGATTGTTGCCAGCCCTGAAGATTGGGCGAGCCCTAACGGTCTGATAATAATCACGACGAAGATCGCTCAAGGGGTGTCTTCCCAAGCCAAATCGCTACGTGCAAGCCTTCTCCTGCTATATGGTGACAGGATCGCACCGGAGTTCACTGCGTCGGGTCAAGCTTTCTTTGGAAACGCACCGGAAGAAGGATGGCAAGACGGATCATGGTATCATAGAGAGTATCATCTGATTCCTGACGTCGAGCACGAAGTGTGGACAATCATGGATTCGGGAGAATACGACAACCGAGCTACCCTGATTACTATCAAGTTCGTCGAAACGTGTAAGAGCTTACAGTTTGAGCGAGAGAAAGAGCAAATCTCGACAATTGCACTCAACCATACAGCTAGCACGCAAATGCATTCGCCCCCGAGTGCAACCGTAGTAGCTGCACATGCACCGAGCAGAGTGGGAACAAGAGAAGCGTTCGGGATCACTGCACAACTACGCTACGACCTCCCGTCAAACTCAACTGTCGCGGTGCTCGCCTTTGACACAGACGCAATGTCCGTAGTATCGGTCGCCGAGAAGCAACTTAGTGGACAAGGCGAGACATATCTTCTCACGACTATCTCGTCAGGCGAGAATCCAAGAACAGCCCACTTGACCCTGATCCCGTTGATCCAAGCGGGGGACAACTGGACTATTGTCGCGGAGGGCCTCAGAGACGTTTCTGTCGATGTGACGGACTCGTTCTCGACGCGCGTAATCGTCGGATACGCGAATGCGACCGTGGGATTCGATGGCCAAACGTTTCGCACGGGATCAAGCGGGGAGATAACGCTGAATGCAACCCGAGGTGAGCACATTATCTCGGTGCCGCCCGTCATAATGATGGAAAACACAGCGCGGGCAGTATTCGAGCAGTGGAATGTCTCATCTGCTTCCCCGACCTTACAGGTGGCGATTTCGGGCGACGTATGTCTGCTTGCCCTCTATCGCAAGCAATACTACCTGAACGTCACGTCGCCCATAGGCCAAGCATCAGGAACACAATGGTATGATGAGAGCTCGGTTGCAACCTTCCGCGTGACACCCCCAATAGTGACAGATAAAGCGACGCACGTGTTCGTCGGCTGGCGGGGCGATTCGAACGACTCTTCACCATCATCTAGTATTCTCGTCGATGGCCCGAAGAACATCCAAGCGTCCTGGGAAGATATGAAGCCTGCAGAAAACGGCGTGAACATTCTCTGGCTTCAAGCGCTTTTCGTTGCAAGTCTGGCAATCATGCTTGCAAGCGTAGTATTTGTCGTGATCTCATTACGTCGCAGACGCAGTCCTCCATAGACCGGTGTGCCTTCGCTCTCAACTTGAAGCCAATCATTCGGAGCCAGCGTCGATCCATTGCTGTTGGGCCCCATGCTAGATTGCGACGCCCGGATGATAATCCAACCCAGTTGCAAGCCTTAAATGAGGGCCGACTTTTCCATGCGTCACCTGCGGCGTAACTGCGGAATGGTTGAAACGGTGGCAGCATGATGCGAGCTCTGATAGGATCCCTCAGGCAACGACTGCCCCACCAACTCAAGCTAGCCGACCTCTTCCTTGTCCTCTCAGCCGTTCCGATCCTGCTCGCCTTCGCGTTTGCACCGGACACATTCGGTCTGAGCTGGGCGGGCTTTGGAAAGCTTGGAAGAGGAGGTCTCTTCTTCGTTCTCTTCTTCTTAGCATTCGAGTTGATGGATTTCCGAAAGATCGCCGAACCTCATTTGAACAGGACCCGGAAGATAGCAATAGTGATCCTGGTTGGTCTTGCTCTCTTCTACTTTGGCGCGATTACCGGTGTTGGGCAGTTCACGGATTCTGTTTACGGGGTTGGTCGAATTCTCGGCGCATCAGGAGAAGTCAGCAACAGTTGGCTGATGGCTGTCGACTACATGATATTGACGCTGTATATCATGGGACTCGCAGCCGCATTTTTCGGCGCAAGATCCATTCTGAGCATCCTCACTGCGGTAGTCTTCTCCGCAGGGATGCTGATAATGTACCTTCTCGACGCATTCTTTCCATATGGCTCACTCGGGCCGCTACAGATCTGGGCGAACTTCGTGGTTGCGGGTGTCGCGCTACTCTCCAGGATTTTCGGGCTGCCCATCTATGGAATCGGCAACATGCTGACCATACTAGGTAAACATGGAACCTTCCGGTTGTACGTCTTCTGGCCGAGCGTGGGAGTCCACAGCATGCTCATCTACTCGCTAGTGATGATCCTTCTTGCGGCTAGACTGGTCGCACCGATGAAGAGAAAACTGGTGTACGCGATCACAGGTGTAGCAGGCACAATATTCCTGAACGTCACTAGGATATTTATCATCGCATACTATGGATACGTATATGCGACATCGGGAGCGGACTTGGACGCATTTCACAACTCAATCGGCGAGTTCCTCTTCCCTCTGTGGATTCTCGCATTCATCATCATTGTGCTCAATATTGAAGGCAGACTCTCAGCACGAGCGAGACGCCCAGTTCCGGATTCCGGAGGCACCACAACCGATGCTGGGCTTGGGAGAGCTGCCGTTGCACATGGATGAAAATGAATTTGATGGAGTGTAGTGCTCCGACATGTTGTCTCCTATTATTCGAAGATGCCTCGTCCTCGGGTTTGCAGTCATCATCATCTCTCAGGCTTTTTCAGCGAGTTCTGCGCAGGTCATTGCGGGTCAGTGGCGAGAGGCTTCCCCTATTAGAGTCATTATCCGCTCTACCGCAGACTGGGGCCGGGTTCTCTTCGACGACCTCAACGGCACCAATTCGAACGGCCTCCGAATCAGGAGCGTGATCGACAGCGGATGGCTGGAAGGAAAAGACTCGGATGACCAACTCTATGTCGGACGGAAGATCGCTTGGCCAGACACAGAATATGATACAATCGTCGCACGGAAAGGCGACATGGTGGCCTTCTTCAAAGGCCTCAACGATTTCCACTATACCGAAGTCTATGCCGACATGATACTGGAGGTCAAT
>CAZJVZ010000096.1:0-4890 GCA_964549795.1 uncultured Candidatus Bathyarchaeia archaeon | reverse complement strand
TCTGAACGTCTTTGATTCTCCGGCGTTTCGAGTCTCTCAGAATCGCGCGTGCCAGCTTCACGCCGTCGCATGGTGCACGCACCCAGACGGGTCTCGTGATCCTGTAGCCTAGAGCGTCTGAGAATAACACAACTGGATGCAGGTGGCCCTGAATCAGGGATTCGCATCCGAGGAGTTCTGGGGCTGGCCACGCGTGTCCGTGGAAGAGACCATACTTCCCCCACAGCGCGATCCCGCTCGGCGGGAGGATCTTGACCTCAGAGGGAGTCATCGGCTCTATGTTCCCGTCGTGATTGCCTTGGATGATCTGAATGTCGGACACGAGCGGGCTGATCTTCTCGAAGAACTCAGGCACATCCTTCCACTCCTCCATCTCCGCTCCGACAACAGTGTGCTTGACATCGCCCAGAAACACAATCCTAGTCGGATTCGATTTCCCAATGATTTCCAGCAGGCGATCTGCCAGTTTCGACGTCTGTGAAGGAACATGGATACCCTGTTGTGCGAGAGTGATCTCCCATCCGATGTGTAGATCACCGACGACGAGGACACGCTCGCCTTCGCCTTGGAGCAGTAGAGAGGGAGAAGAATCCACAGGCGCCAAGCTGTAACCTACCATAGCACACTGACCCCTCTGTCTGCTTCGAATCTCTCTTGGCCTTCTGCTCTTTCAACATATGCTTAATCAAACACTTGAAGCTCTGATGCACTGACCTCTTTGGCCGGGCTGACCATGCCACAGGCATACAACAAGGAACTGGGAGCAATCCAGGCCGTGTGCCAAAACATCGTATCTTCCCGCAAGCTTACTGAACCCCAGAGAGCCAAACTCGTGGAACAGTTCGGTGACCGATTCAAGAACGCTCTGGAGCTTGTTGAAAAGCGGAAGGTGAAGAGGTTCAGATTCAAGCCAAGTGGGCGCGTGGTCTGGACAGTGAAGGGCAGAAAGGACGTCTACCAAGTCATCCCCGAGACGAACTTCTGCAACTGCAATGACTACTACTTTCGAGTCATGGACGGAAAGCGAGCGTTGTGCTACCACATAGTTGCCCAGAAGATTGCCTCAGCTCTGGGAAGATTCGAAACCAGCGATCTCCGGGACACGCAATACGCTAAGGTCACTCAGCAGTGGAGAACCCGATCTGAGTCTGCGCCTTGACGCGGTCTGATGAGATTGCGAATTGTTTAAATCAGGATCTTCGATCTACGCAGGCAGGATAGGCGCAGAACATTGACCGCCGACGAATTCTACACCCTCCTACAGATCAGCATCACAATTACGGCTTTCGTAGCGCTAGTTTTGACCTTCGCGTATCTTGCCTATGAGAAAAGCTGAGCTCCGCCCCCAGCCACTGGCGGCAGGGCGAGCGCTCGATCCTGTGTTTCCCAGCGATCGAGGATAGACGAAACCAATAAACCAAAGACCACAGTTCGCAGACCGGACTCGGAGACCGTCATATCGCTTAGGCGAGAGGCTGCAGTCCCGATCGTTCATCTAGGTTGGGTTGGAGAGGTTACCTTTGCATGAGGATGCGTTCGCACTGCTACAGAAGCCTGTGCGAGCGCAGGTTGAGAGACTCGACATAGCTGAAGCCAGCGACATCCAAAGACTCGCGATCCCGCCGATCCTTGAAGGCAAGAATGCGCTCCTCATCGCTCCGACCGGAACCGGGAAGACACTTGCCGCTGTTCTTCCGGTCTTTGATCTCTTTGTCGGGGCAAGAAGCAGAGACGAGACGCGAGGCATATCGATACTCTACGTTACGCCCCTCCGTGCACTCAACAGAGACATCCTACGCCGGCTTTCTGAGCTGGGTTCAGAGCTCGGAATCAAGGTGCAAGTCAGACACGGAGACACGCCGACTGCAACGCGAACCCGCCAGGCAAAGTCTCCCCCTGACATGCTCATCACGACGCCGGAGACACTTCAGGCAATTCTGCCTGGGAAGCGCATGCGGCAGCACCTGAGGAATGTCAAGTGGGTTGTCGTGGACGAGATACATGAGTTGGCAACGGACAAGCGCGGGGTTCAACTTGCGCTTGGCCTCGAGCGTCTGCGGAACCTCACAAGTCAGGATTTTCAGAGGATCGGACTCTCCGCGACAGTTGGAGACGAGAGCAGAATCGCCAAATTCCTTGCAGGCTCCAACAGAGACGCCGTCATTGTGAAGTCCAAGGAAGGCAGAGGATTCGAAGTCCAGATTGACTATGTTTCGCCGACGCCGTCGGATCGAGAACAGAGTGAGAAGTTCAGCGTTCCGCCATCATCGATCGGCCGGACAAGACGAATCGCGCAACTGGTCCGCGAGAAGAACTCCGTCCTAGTGTTCACGAACACGCGTGAGCATGCCGAGGCCGTTGGCTCCCAACTCAAAGCTCTCGACTCACATGCTCCGATCCGCGTCCACCATGGATCCCTCTCAAAAGAGATACGGGAGGAAGTCGAACATGAGTTTCAGGCCGGCAAGCTCAAGGCGGTTGTCTGCACATCATCCCTCGAACTAGGGATCGATGTCGGGTCTGTCGACTTCATTATCCAGTACATGTCGCCGCGTCAAGCATCTCGACTGATCCAGAGAATAGGCAGAAGCGAGCATAGACTCCGAGGTGTTGCGAAGGGCCTCATCGTAGGAGCGTCGGTGGACGACATCCTCGAATCGGCCGTAATCGCCCAGAACGCAAAGAACGGGCAACTGGAACCAACAATCATACATGAGAACGCTCTAGACGTTTTGGCGCATCAGATAGTTGGCATTGTCCTAGACCTGCGTAGGCTCACTGTCGGAGAAGCATTCGAGATCGTCAAGCGTGCGTATCCGTATCGGGATCTGACGCCTGAAGGATTCATGTCTGTAGTGAAACAACTCGGAATGGGCAGAATAATCACGGTCCAGGAGGACGTGCTTAGGCCACGGTTTCCGAACACCTTCAGGTACTATTTCCAGAACTTATCAATGATACCGGACATGAAGAGATACAATGTGTTCGATTTCTTCCGCAAGCGCAGGATCGGCACACTTGATCAGGACTTCGTTGCCCGCAAGTGCAAATCAGCAACAGAACTGATCATGCACGGCCAGACATGGAAAGTGATAGCAGTCAATGAAGACCGGCTGTCTGTTGAAGTTGAACCAACAGCACCGACTCTGAATGCGATCCCGAGCTGGGAAGGCGAAATCATCCCCGTCACTTACGAGGTTGCCAACGAGGTAGGACGACTAAGAGGCGTGATCTCTTCAGAACTCGACGATTCCGCAAAGATCACTCAGCTCACTAACGATCTACACGTGACCAACGAAGCAATGCAGAGAGCTGCTGAATCAATACGAACGCAAATGGAGAACTATCCGGTTCCAACCGACACAGATGTGGTCATAGAGAAGTTCGAGAACTGTATCATCCTACATGCATGTCTCGGAACTCTGGCGAATGAGACGCTGTCGCTGGCTCTGACTTCATTGTTGAGTGCACGGCTCGGCGTAAGTATCTTCGCACAGACCGATTCCTACAGAATTGCACTCATCACCCCATTCAGGATGGAACCAAGACTCGTGGAGAAGGAGCTGCGGCAACTGACTCCTGACGAGCTGGAGGAGGTTGTCGGCAACGCGCTGGAGAAATCTGACACGTTTGCGTGGAGGCACTGGCACGTCGCGAAAAGGTTCGGCGCAGTTGAACGAACCGCGGAATACAAGGCGAGCAGAGCGAGGCTTCTGGTCAGAGTCTTCAAGGGTACCCCAATCGAGGAAGAAACGAAGAGGGAAGTCTTCCTCGAGAAACTTGACTTAGAGCACGCAAAACAGTTCATCAAACGCATCATCGACGGGACCATTTCGCTTCAGACAGTCGAGGCTGCCGAGGCAGCTTGTTCCCCGCTCGCGTTACCGATCGTGGACAAGATCATCCCGCATGATCTTCTTCGGCCCGCAATCCCAAGCAAATCCCTGACCCAGATCATCAAGGAGAGACTGCTCGCAAGCCGTGTCCGTCTTGTCTGTCTCTACAAGGGAGATTGGGATGGGGTCAGAATCGTGGGCGAACTTCCCGAAGTCATCAAGTGCCCCCACTGCAGATCCACATTGATTGCTGCAACATACCTAGGCGATGACGGCCTGGCAAAGATCGTGAAACGCCGGGCTCGTCACGGCAAGTTGTCTGATGAGGAGGAGCAAGCGTACAAGCGGGCTTGGCTCAGCGCCAGCCTGATGCAGACGAGCGGAAAGAAAGCCGCCGTCGTCATGAGTGGAAGAGGAGTCGGACCGACCACCGCAGTACGAGTGCTGAGGAAGCTGCATCGAACGGAAGAAGACTTCTATGTTGACATTCTCAAGGCGGAACGCGAATACGCCAGAACAAGGCTCTTCTGGGACTAGCCGTCTTCTGGGGATTCAGTCTATACCCACCGAGCTTCCCCCTAGTGAGTTGCTGGGCAACGAGTTGTCCAGATCAACATGGCCACAGGCGTAGCATCGCCACAAGCCGGGGATGTCCTCGTGAACGTCCAGCAAACCGCAGGATGGGCACCTCATGATTCTCGCCTCGCGGTAGCAGATCCAGCTTGTTGATTCTATGATGCCGCATCTAGCACCTCATAAGCATAAGCATACAGGATCATGAGGGGACACATGGATGTTAGACTCGATACGCCCACCAACTAGACATTTGTATGTCCTAGCCCCTCAAGGAGCCAGCAGGATCTGTAACTGATGTCTGAACAAAAAGTGGCTCCGTACGGCTCATGGAAGTCTCCGATCACGTCCGAATTGGCGGGCTCCGCAGCGCAACTCACCGAAGTCGCGGTTCATGGAGATGAAACCTACTGGAGAGAGCTCCGACCGGAGGAACAGGGACGTTTCACGATCATGAAACGTGCAGCCGATGGGCGAGTAG
>CAZJVZ010000095.1:0-5065 GCA_964549795.1 uncultured Candidatus Bathyarchaeia archaeon | reverse complement strand
CACGAACTCACGTCCATGGGCATCCGAGTCAACCCGCAAACACTCAAGAAACAGCTGGAAATCACCGGCCAGCTTGATCTCCTAAAGCTGCCCTACCACCAGGGGATAATCAACAACCAGCTTCCACTCAGCATCGGAGGCGGCATCGGCCAATCACGCACGTACATGCTGTTGCTCAAGAAGGCACACCTAGGCGAAGTCAGCGTTACCGTGTGGCCGAAGATCCTCAAAGAGATCAGCGCAAAGAAGAACATCCACATCCTAGAGTGAACGGGCAACATTCGCGTCGCATGGCGTGCCGCGGTAGGTAGAAGGTTACGCTGTAGAATCCCACTTTTCGATCCTGTCAAAGACGTTGATGTACTTTGGCGCTGGCTCTTTTCTGACGCCAACTGATGCTGTTGACGGGGTTGGGTGACGAGTATCGTAGCTACGTGGGAAGGACGAAACGGCTGATGCCCTTGATCTACTAGAGTCAGGGGACTCTTGGAGCAGCGTCTCACCGCTTGTTGCGTGCAGCGTAGAAGTCCACAATGCTTCTCTTCTTCAGGAATGGCGCCAGTAGGATCAGAATCGCTACGATGATGGCCGTCGCAGCAGAGGCTGCGAAGATAACTGGGACTGAGGCTCGGTTGACCGCAATGCCGACAGAAGCCCAGATGACGACCAGTCCAAACGCGAAGTCTCTACGAGTCAATATCATTAGGGCAGCGATCACGAGCGCGACGATTATCACGAGACCTGTCCACAGGGCTTGTGTTGGCACTGGAATGCCCCGGAGCAGCACGTTCAAGACGGATGCGAGGTTGGCAATGATGGCAAGTGAGATCCATCCCAAGTAGACGCTGATCGGCAGGTGCACAGCCAGCTTCTGGTTTCGAGGTACCTCGCTCTTCCCGATACCAAGGCGCTGGTAAATGGCGAGCAGAGTCAGCAGGAGCAGAGTCATGGGTACGAGAGTGAAAACGAAGAGGGAGGGGATTCCGTAGGAGTAGTGGAAGATGAAAAGCCAACTCGTGTTGGCGACTGCGGTGATCAGGTACAGGAAGCCGATCTGGTTCAGGTACGCTTGCGAGCGTTGGCTCTGCCTCGCCTGATAGACCATGAAGACAATCGCTAGAACATAGATGACGCCCCAGATCGAAAAGACGTAGCCAGGCGGCGTGAACATGTTTGGGTAGTAGTCGGACACCTTCACAGTGGCTACGTTGTTCAGCGGAAGAACGTTGGCCAGCATGTTCACAACGAGCGCGCCAGCAACCGCAACCACATTGGCAGCTTGATAGACTACAGGGTTGACTTTGGGTGGCATGAGTAACTCACGAGACTCAGGCGTCTAATAAGGACGTGAGCAAGCCCAGCGCTGTTTCATAGCATCTACAGCCGAGCCCGCCCGGCAGGGGATCGAGCAGGTCCGGTGCAGATGGATGGATGGGGTTATGGTCGTCGCCACCTGGCTTCCGATTCTCTCGTGGCGTGAAGTGGTCAAGGCCTTCTCGAAAGCCGGTTTCAAGCCGGTGCGGCAGCATGCAATCCTACAATTAGCGGCAGACTACTCACGTCTCGCGGACGAGCCTCATGGAGGTTGTTGCGAGCGCCCTCGGGTACTTTGACCAGATATTCCTCGGGCAGCGTCATGTGAGACCCTTGAAGACCCTTCAAACATAAGACTGTGGGCGAGGTGACCGTCAGAGATCGTGTCCCTTGTCCCGAAGGTGACTCCATGACAGGAACGGAGCGAGTGATCTACGAGCATGTGGAAGCCAAGAGGATGCTTCACTACCTCAATGTCCGGTCTCTACCCTTCAGGTGGGGAGCCAACACCTACAGAGGCTGCGAACACGACTGCACGTACTGCAACGCCAGATACACCCACGAGTATCTGGACCTACCGGCTGAGGAGTTCTCCCACAAGATCATCGTCAAAGACAACGCGGCTGAGGCCATGGACAAGGAGTTCTCGAAACCGAGATGGGGAAGAGGGAGTGTCAATCTCGCGACTGTAACCGACCCCTATCAGCCAGCAGAAAGCAGATTCAACATTACGAGGCAAGTTCTGGGGGTGTTTCTGAGGCACCACAATCCTCTGATGCTCACAACGAAATCCACGCTGGTGCTGAGAGACCTTGACATACTCGCAGACATCGCACGAACAGGCTTCCTGAACGTGGTCATCACTTTGCCCGCTCTGGATGAGACGTTGAGAAGGGTGCTTGAGCCGAGGGCGCCGAGCATAGAAGAGCGACTTCAAGCGATTCGCACGATTCATGAGGCGGGGATAACGGTCGGTGTCGCCGCGATCCCGCTTCTCCCCCACATCTCCGACAGCCAAGAGCAAGTGGAATCACTCGTGAAGACCGTGGCAAGCGTGGGGGCAGATTACGTCATCGCAGATGCGCTGAACTTTCGCGGGGAAGCCAGAGCGCGATTCATGGAGTTCCTGAGAGACTATGACCCAAACCTGATTCCGAAATACGAGGAACTCTACCAGACAAGCTACTGTGACAGAGAGTACGCGAAAACACTGAGAAGATCCGCACGGGCAGTCATCAGGAAGCATCACGTGGACAATTACGAGAAGATGCGTCTGCGATGATATGCCTAGAGGACGAGTGTTTGGATCTTGCATCGAACGTAGCCTCTGGCTCGTCTCTGAGCCTCATGCTGAGCTGGTGTTGCGGTCGTGGGGCGGTGAGGCGTCGAAGGCGTGGCCACATGTGGTCAGATTTACCGCCTGACGGGGCCACATTTGAGAGACCGGAGACCTCCGGGTAGAGAGGCGAGCGCGCCGTTCGCGTCTTGGCTCTCTTGGATGATGGGGTTGTTTGTCGGTGAAAAATGGGAAGTTCGCCCACCCTATTCCGGCGTTTTGAGGCTCCGTTGTGGGCAACGGGGCTGTTCCTGGCCGTTTCGTCAGATTTATTCTCAGGAGACCTTGCGGTCATGCGTGAGGGGTTTGCGGCCGATCATGGGAGGCCGGCTGTGGGAACCGGAAGGAATGCCAATGGCGCACCATGTTGCGCAGCGGTCTCCGAACCCAACACGCGTGTTGGCCGGCATAGGTTTAGACTCGCGTTTAGATCCCTCAACCAAGCAGTTCTTGAGCCGAAGAATAGCTGAAAACCGGCTGGTCATGAGCAGCAATGAAGCCGAACATTGGCTATGAACGAAACGCGTCCGAAATGGTATGTTGACCCAATCCCTCCGAATGATGGCTTGTTCCGCATGGCACACGGGCTCGTTCGAGAGAGCTTCCGTTGCTCTGTCGAGAGGCAATGTTCCCTGGAAAGCGAAAGGAACAGCCGCCAGCCAAATCGGCGTGAACCTGCAACGTTCGTGGCTGACGCTCACGGTCCATCTTATCCGAATGAAGTGCAAAACTGCCTCTTGAGTGAGGGCCATGGTAGGGGAGGGAGGCGATTACAGGTCGGAGATCTCATTCGACGAAGCTCTTCGTTTGTACCGAGCCATACTTCGGGAAACCGGAGGCGAGTACGGTTTTGTTAGCGAAGGCACATTGCGATACATCCTAGACGCGCTGACTTGGATGCGTGGAGATGTCTTCTCAAAGGCAGCTTACGTGATTCGAGAGATCGCGGCAAGACATCCACTGGTCAACGGGAACAAGAGGCTCGCATTCGCCCTGGGAGCCTTGCTCCTAAGAAAGGCCGGATACGAACTCTCGGTTGATCCGGATACGACGATAGCCTTAATGCTGAGATTAGCTCGTGGAGAAGCGTCGAGCGAGGAGTTAGAGTCATGGCTTCGGAGCAGGTCCAGCAGGATCTAGTAGAAGAAATCGTACGCCGCTACAAGGACATCCTAGCCGGCCTCGCCAAGCACTAGCATACTAGACGTTCGAACAACGAACTCGGCACCTGCAACCCCTTCTACCTCCGATACGAGGCTCGGTTGGACACGTCTTCTGCGAACACGGATTGTTCTTCAGGAGGGCCACTACGAGCGAGAGAGAGAGAGTGAAGCTGACGGTTCCAAACGCTCGAGCAAAATGACAGATTGCTGAGGCGACGAATAGGCCTAACCCGGGCTCTCTCACCGACACCAGTCAGGAAACGACGCAGACCGGAGATTCCATAATGTGGGCCGGGAGGGATCTAGACCGATCTAGGTTCGAATCCCGCCACACTGACGGCCAAACATCACAACTGACTGCTTAGCTTCTTCGCGAGTGGCACTTGTCTGTGGGCTTCTGAGTCAGCCACGATTCGCTGCAAATCACGATCCAGATCATTCAAATACGCATAGTGCTTGACAACGGTTTGGATAATCACCTTCTCCGACGGGAGCACTCTCTGTCTCACTAAGCGCTGGAGGTCGCGCCAGTCGTACCGTCCTCCAGAAATCCCATCGAATAGCCTGAGAGGTTGAAACGGATCGCGACTGCACCAGCACTTCAGAACTGCAAGTGTCCTTACCTTGTTCACATCATAGGACCTAGGCGTCGTTGCGAATAGATACAGGTCGTACAAGTCGCGCGACCTTATTCGCTGGAAGGATGCTCTAATCTTCTCCGCTAGGACTTCCTCCTTCTGAAGACAGGGCACCTTGAATGGCTGAAACTCACAGTAGCGAAAGTAGAGTTCGTCAAGCAACGTCAGTCCCACAACAGACAAGATTGGGCGTTCCCTAAAACTCACCTCTATCTGGAATCTGTCGGAGTTCCATGCGTGAGAATATCTGAGTACTGCGCCGTACGAATTGTCGCGCAACCACTCTTCTTCGATGACAAAGGTGATACCATGATGGTCACGCTGATTGAACAGAGAGCGGAGTTGCGATTTGAAATGCTCAGGGCCAATTTCTACACTGGTGAAATCGAGATCCATCGAAAACCGACCAGTCCCTCCAAGGTAGACTTTCTTCATGCAGGTGCCACCCTTGAAGGCTAGATGAGACGAGAGGGGTTTCTCACGTTCCGTCATCACCCTCAGGACGTATGTGAGGACGACGTCCCTCTCGGCTACGATCGAATCCACTCTGGATGCCTGGGCGTAGTGGTTTACATGCTTCTCGAGAAGCATTCTTCTCACTGAACCTAGACAGG
>CAZJVZ010000094.1:0-5090 GCA_964549795.1 uncultured Candidatus Bathyarchaeia archaeon | reverse complement strand
TGTCTTGGACGAGCCGACTTCCGACCTTGATGCTCAAGGAGCGAACTCCGTGCTACAGGTCCTTGAGTCGCTTCGAGCTCGGGATGGGATGACAATAGTCGTCGCGGAGCACCGGATTGACAATCTCCTGGCCTACCTGAACAGGATATTCGTGATGGATCAGGGACGCATTGTCGCACATGGGCGACCGGGCGAAGTGCTCGACATCAAGCGTTTGTCTCTCAGTGGGTCAGACATTCGTCATTTTCTCCGCACGAGCCAGGCATCTTTGAGCTGCGTATCGGAGCTTGAGACCGAGAAGAAAACTGAGCCGGAACACCCCAGCATTCCTCCAGGGAGGTTGAAGAGTTCTGACCCAGCGGGCGCC
Source organism: uncultured Candidatus Bathyarchaeia archaeon (assembly GCA_964549795.1). Taxonomy (GTDB): domain Archaea; phylum Thermoproteota; class Bathyarchaeia; order 40CM-2-53-6; family 40CM-2-53-6; genus CAVPLU01. The sequence goes on along the minus strand of CAZJVZ010000094.1, from coordinate 4,723 downwards.
CTGCTGCGAGCAGATAATGTGTCCTTCAGCTACCCGCATGGCCCTGAAGTGCTTCGTGATATCTCCTTTGAGATACGGCGAGGTGAAACTGTAGCCTTGCTTGGAGCCAATGGATCGGGAAAGAGCACTCTGGCTCTTCTCTTGGCGGGGGTGCTCAAGCCCTCTCAAGGCAGAATAGCGTTCTACAGCATGCGTGAGAGAAATGCGAACGGCAATCCTGCAAAGAGAGCCGGTCTGCTCTTTCAGAATCCGAGCCGACAGTTGTTCTGCGACTCAGTTCGTGACGAGATCGAGTTCGGGCCTAGAAACTTGGGACGCGTCGGCTTCTCCGAGATAGCCAAGCGAATGATGGAGTCCTTTGGGCTTTCAGGATACGCTGACACTCATCCGCATCACTTGAGTGAGGGTGAGAAACAGCGCCTCGCAACTGCATCTGTCCTCGCCGCCGGCCCGGACCTGCTCATCTTGGACGAGCCGACAACGGGGCAAGATTGGGGAAACCTGAAGGCACTGATAGATTTGCTGGGGCCCTACGTCGAGGAGGGCATGAGTGTCCTACTGATAACCCATGACGCGCGTTTGGCACGTGAATTCGCGAGTCGGGCCGTCACACTCGAGGACGGCAGAATCTTGGCTGGCGGGCCTGCGAACTCTATTCCACGCAATCCGAACCACCAAGCTGAACGTGAGCCTATGCTCCGGATGGTGTGCAGCAAATGAATCTGACAACACATGAACCAGCTCGTGACTCGAGCACGGAGAAGCCTAGCATGACTCACAGTCACAGAGGCGGACTGCAACGATTCTCAACAAGGGATCTGGTATACATCGCCGTCTTGGCAGCCGTCTGGGCTGTCTCGGAGAATGTCCTAGGTGCGCAACTACACGCAATGAACATTCCATTCAGCGGAGCCTTCCTGACCGCAGTAGGTGTCTTTCTCATGGTTACCTGTCGCTCCTTTGTGCCGAAACCGGGTTCTGTTCTCACGATGGGCGTGGTGGTCGCTTTACTCAGGGTTCTTTCGATCGGCGCAGTAGTGATCTCTCCAATGATAGCGATCTTCATGGAAGCGCTCTTGGTGGAGTCGGTGATGACCTTGGGCGGAACTAGTATCGTCACGAGTTCGATCGGAGGCATGCTGGCAGAGGCATGGACCTTCGTACACCCATTCGTGGTCCAACCTCTCCTATTTGGTCTGTCGATGCTGGTCATCTATGCACGGACAATCTCCGTTGGGGCGAAGGTCATAGGGATAGATCCTGCAAATGTCGTCGCAATAGTCCTGGCGTTTGTTGTCTTGCACGCAATCGCAGGCCTTGTCGCGGGGGTGGTTGGTTGGAGATTCTCAGTCACGGCAAAACGCGTACTGCAGCGCTAGGCGTCTACGGAGCCATCGTCCTTCTTGTAGGAGCGCTCCTACTCGCTATCACGATGGGTGGCGTTTTCCTACTGCTTCCTCTGGGGTACGTGACGGCGACGTGTATTCTCTTTTCGCGGGAGTCATTTCGAGACCTCAGGCAATTGACAAAGCTTGTGCCAATAATCGTGATTGCGAGCACACTGCTCTGGCAGGAGCAGTACCAACTCCCTGCAATACCGGGTGCGACATCCTTTGGTTTCGTCTCTGGTTTCCTGGTTGGAATCGAGATGTCGGTCAGGGCAGTTGTCATGGTTCTTGCAGTCTCGGCCTTTGTGAGAACGATCGAAATCTCTGAACTCACAGGTCTTCTTGAGAAGGCAAGCGGGTCTGAAGCTTTCTCGTTCGTGTTTGGACTCGCATTCAACTTCACCCAGAGCTTGGAGAGAATCGCGAGGGACGCTCTGAATGCAATCAGGATGAGAGGAGGCTTTCGTGTGAGCAATCTAATGATCTCCGCAAGGTATCTCATCTCTTCGACAACACTCAAGGCACTTGCGAAGTCTGAGGATATGGCCTACGCCGCGGAGGCGCGAGCCTTCGGAGCAAGAAGAGAAATGTCCAATCCACTGCAGAGAGACTATCCGAGCGCTTCTTGGCTCGATCTCGCAACACTCGCGGGAACGACTGGCGTAGTCATTCTGTCTTTCGTGCTGAGACTCGCACTTGCCTAGCTATCCTCCGGCAGCGATCTGACCAAATCAGCAAGCTTCTCCGGGGCTCTCGTGACATCGATTACTGGAAGGACATGATTCAATGGCTCGGCTGCAACAATACCCGATATCGCTACGGTTCTCTCGTTGATGTAGGTGCCAGCATCCGATAGATTTCGTACGGCTACGATCCTAGGCAGGTCTTGATCAGCTACTCCCTCGCACACTACGAAGTCTATCTCACGAGGAATGTAGCCCAGTATTTCCCGGAGGCTTTCTCTCTGCTCCACATTCTTCAGAATCGCCGTTTCGCATGTGCCAGAAGCGATCGCGATATCCGCTCCAGCTCTTCGATGAAGGTCAGTTTCTGTGTCAGTGATGTCTATGCTTCTCGCCCTCTCCATGAGTTTCACTGTGACGACTTTGTGGCCTGATGCTTTCAATTGCCTGACGAGTTCACACACGACTGTGGTCTTCCCGCCTTTCTTCGATCCTACGACTGTGACGATCTTCATGATGCACCATTCCTCGGTGACTTTAGGGGCACTCGCCGGCGATCATCTTCTCAGCCATTGCCAAATCCTCTCTGCTATTCACATTGAAGAATGTGCGAAGACCATTGTCGACAACTGCTACCTCATCTTCGACTGATACATACACAACACGAGTGAGCCTATTGATCATCTCCCTCTGTGACAGGCCTCCATGCGCGAGCGCTTCCTCGCCTGCAAGAAGCGTCCGAGCTCTACGATATACGGCCTCCAATGGTTCGATGCGCCCTCCTTTCCACCGTGGGATCGCGGCGTCGGCGTTGATGGCACGCTGGAAAAGCAGCTCTAACACCGAATCTTTGACGAACGGAATGTCGCATGCTAACACGGCCACGTGGTCTGATCTCACAGATCGAAGTCCTGACACAATGCCGACCAAGGGAGTCTTGCTATCGACCTCGTCGTTTATCACCCTGACACTATTCGGCAGGATCGCGGAATACTCGATTGTTGGTACATCTCGGCCCACAACGACGAGCACTTCGTCTACCACGTTGGACAGGCGTTCCGCCACATGACAGATCAACGGCTTGCCAGCAAGAGTCTGGAACGCCTTGTTTACGCCGAACCTAGAGCTCATCCCTCCGGCCAGAATGATCGCGGATCGGCTTGGACCTGCTGGATTCGAAGTCATCTCAGCCACTCCTTGATCGGTTGAGACCTCAGTCAGATTGTCCTTGCCAGCGTCCACCCCTGTTTCCTCTCCCCTGACCCAACCAGTGTTGTTGACGTGCAAATAGAAAAGACCTAGGACTTCTAGTCTACTACCATCCCTAGCCATGCATCAAGGAAGAGGCGATGGCCACGTGGACTTAGCGAGATATCTGAAGACGGAAGGGATCTGGCACCGTTTCTTGGACAAAGCAGAGACTGTCCACACCGCTGATGCTTCTGCTGCAACTGGAATTGAACTCAGCAGAATCACCAAGAACCTTGTGTGCAAGGTTTCGGATGGAAGTTATGCCCTACTGATAGTCCCGGGGAACAGGAGAGTCAGCCTCCAAAGAGCCGCGCAAGCATTGAACACCCGGAACGTCAAGTTGCTCGGGTTCAACGAGGCCGAAGTAATCAGTGGCTACCCGCCAGGCGGAACACCTTCCGTTCACCACAAAACGGCGATGAGTGTGGTCGTCGAGGAAGACCTGTCGAGCTTCGAGACGATCTTCTGTGGCGGAGGAGCGAGAGACAAGATACTTGAACTGAAGACGGCGGACGTGATCAGGCTCAACCGCGCAGTGGTGGCTCACATATCGGAGAAGTGAACTGGCCGTACTCCCAGAAATGCTTGCTTGCCGGGACTGAACGCCGAGCACGAGCCCAGGAATCATTCTCCCCACAATTCGGGCTGTTCTATTCTATGAACGGGATGTTCCAAGCTCTAGCACTTTATGCACAGCATGCTCTGGCAAGGAGTATGATGGCAGATGAACAGAAAGAAGGCGATAGTTGTCTCATCCGCTCTGATCCTGATTATCTTAGGATCATTCTTCGTGGGGACACTCTATTCGGGACGTGGCGCTCCTGGCGTGGAGATGCCGCCGACAGTAATGATCACGACTGGCGATATGGTGTACGTTGAAGGTGCCCAGCAGAGGACAGAATCTCAGGACAGAGTAGTGATATACAATGCGCGAGTGTCGCTCGAAACGACGGATATTCAAGGATGTCTGCAGAAGATCAGAGGCTTGGCCGAAAGCAGTAGCGGATACGTGGCAAGCACATCTCGCTCCTCCTACGGCACCCAGTCCAGAGCTGAGATAGGAATTCGCATTCCGAAAGAGAAGTTTCACGCCGCCATTCAGCAGATAGAAGCCTACGGCAAAGTGCTCGACGAGAGCACCACAAGTGAGGATGTGACTCAACAGTACATCGACCTGAAGGCCAGACTCTCGAACATGCTGAACCAAGAGGAACGTCTCCGCGAGATTCTCGCGATGGCAACTACCGTTGATGAGGTTCTCAGAGTTGAGAACGAGCTGGATAGGGTCAGAGGGGAGATCGACAGTCTGCAAGGCCAGATCAACTATCTCGAGGGCAACGCCGAGATGTCTCTGATTCAAGTCATGCTCATTGAGCCTGCTCCTCCATTCACGCCACCAGG
>CAZJVZ010000093.1:0-5196 GCA_964549795.1 uncultured Candidatus Bathyarchaeia archaeon | reverse complement strand
AAGACCACCATCGTGGCCGGATGAATGCCAACTGCAGCCATGCCAGTTGCGCGCGTGCGTCCATACCGAAGCCTAAATCCTCCCGGGACTCCAGGGAACGAGAAGATGGGCCGGCCAGCGACGACGTCCTCCATGAATCTGAGTTCTCTGACTTCTTCAGCGTCAGGAGAAGGCTGATGGAGATCACGCAGCCAGTCCCATCCTGAAAGAGTTAGCCTCTCGACGATCTTCAGGACCTTCTGACTACGACCGATCAGCCCGTCGTTGACAACACGCAGGGCGCCGCCTCTGACACGGTTTGTCTCGATTCTGGGCACGTTTCGATACGACGAGACCTCAACAGAATCTGTCTCCACTCCAGTGATCTCGACTGGCACTTTCATTATCGCGTTAAAGAGTTCCACATCGGGAACCTTGTACTGGAATCTCGCCACCTCACGCTCATAGAGCCTCAGCTCCTCCACGAAGCGCTTCGCGTCGATGTCTGTGGCTTTGTATCTGCTGAGGCCAACGATCTGGCGGACATAGTCTGCAACGACGACCGTGAGTCCCATTTCAGTGCCGCCGGCTGACCTGATCGGTCCAGCGAAATACAAAGCGAGATATCTTGTCTTGTCAGGATTGGTTTTGACCTTCACAGTGTTTATCCCTTGAAGCGGGGCTGCGGTCACGCCTTCGTCAAGAATCGCCGAAGCGGTTCGTATCGCCTGCTCTGCAGCCGCTTCTCCCTCGGAGGAAAAACGTGCACGCGCTATTTGCTCGGCAATCTTGATGGCGACTTCCTCGCGCGGAATAATCGAGGAAAGTTCCCGAATTCTCTCTGCGATTCCTGGAGGACCTACTGACTTCTCGACTCTCTCGGCAACGTCCTTGGCAATGTGGGATTCTGTTTCCAGAGAGGGATCCAATCCCTTCGAACGCGCCAGCTTCGCCAATTCATGCAGTCGATCGAACTGGACACGAAGGCCGTCACCTTGCGGATTAACCGCTGCAAGGTTCCCGGCCCTCATGTGCGATCAAGAAGGCTCAGTTGGTGAACGCATTTAATCCTACCCGAAACACGGAGATCCGATGATAGGGTCCGACCGGCGCATCTCGACTAGCTGGTCTGGCTACTACTAACCTCGGTCGTGGACTGCGTCTTGCCGGCAGCGTAAAACTTGTCAGTGAATTTACAGTAAACATCGACCATCTGCGTGCCACGTAGGACATCGAACTGGTCCTTGACCCCACACGCCGCACACACAACCGTTGCCACACCTTCTGCTTTAGGTAGTGTGACCTTCATGGCGTCCTCATTGCAGATAGGGCAGGTGAAGACCGTGGGCAGCTTCTTCTTCACGATTCTGATGACCCGTCTGCGTCGACGACCCATGCTAGTTTCACCAGTTGAACTGGGTGAGCAGGCACTTATTTCAACGTTCCAGCCTTCCATTCCATGCCAATCGGGCAAGGATTATCAGAGCGCGGCAGCTATAGAGCCCGGGATACGAAACTGTATCTCCCAGCGAAGGCTTGAAAATGGCGGCAGAACCGACTCAATCGCCCATAGATTCGTCGCTTTCCAGACTGAAAGAGGACCCACTTGCGAAAACCTTGCTCAAGAACAGCCATCTGACAGAAGTGCAGCTTACCACACTGCTCATAGATGTGCTCTGGCCTGCCAGTCAGGCACCCATGGACGAGAAGAAGCCCCAGCCCCGGTCTGACCGACGACAAGTAAGCAAGGGCGCATTCAACAGATCGCTGTCTCAGGCTCGCAGAAACGTCATCAAATCGCTATACACCGTCTTCCTCCTCGCATATTTGGGACTATTTGATAGCCCGAAACTGGAGCCTTTCCTCCGCTTAGGCGATGAAATGAAGACTTACCTTGACGCGCGACACGAAATTCAGGGGAAAGGCGACAGTGAGGCTTACAACGCCACCAAACTGTTGGAGGAGACTTTGCAGGCGGCGGTCGGCGAACTCGCAAAGATGGGTAGCTTCAAGCGCCCGCGTGACGTCACGTGATGCCTTGGGCCGCGGAGCGCTTCCGCTGGAGATCGCACCCATGCGTAGCCCAATGATGGTGTGACGTCACACCCGTCACACTATTCAAAGGCATGTGCTCTCCTCTACGGACCATCAGCAACTCTTGAGAGAGCGAATTGGTATTCTTGAGCGTGGCTTGTGCTTGGCTATCCGATAGGATCTGCTCAGCTATGAGCCTCTCGTGACGCTATGTCTTGATGAAAGCGTGTCGTCTGATATCACGGGTCTGCAACGTCTGTAGCGTCACAGTCAAATCACACTACGCAACGGTGCTGGATTGACAAACTGAGAGTATTGAAGACATAAAAGCAGACGAGGCGAGTAGTTAGGCGGTAAGGATCGCTTTGGATTATTTCTGGCTGCTGGCGGCCGTTTGGGCGGGTTTCGGAGCGCTACTGACGGGACTCGCGCTCAGAAAGCTGGACATCTCGCGGATGAGCTATCGTGAGGCAAGACAGCTACTGTCATCGATGGTTGCCTCGCTCTCAACGCGAGTGCGCCAGAACGAGGTTCTGACCAAGGAACTGTCGGAACAGCTCCAGATCCTGAGCGCAGGCCAGGCGCGTCTCACATCACAAGAACAGACCGCCGACAGAGAGCGCCTACTAGAGTACATGCAGGACTCGATGACGAATGTCAGACGTTTCATCGAGAAGGTGGAGGCGCTCCAGAAGAACTTGAAGACTATGGAAAGGGAGTTCCAAAGAATAGAGAAACACGTTGACGAACTAACCAGCGTTCAACAGGCCGACATCACCACGCAGGCCACGCCAGTGGGAGTTGTCACAAGAGACACGATTGCGGCATTATCAGATACGGAGAGGGTGGTGCTGGAGCTTCTAGCCACCGGCCCCAAGGCGGCACCTGATATAGGACAGCTCATGACGAAGTCACGGGAGCATACAGCTCGGCTCATGAAGTCACTACACGAACAGGGGTTCGTCGAAAGGGAGACGCATCGCCAACCGTACGAATATCGGCTGAATGAGAAGGTGAGAGAGGCAATGGGACATGATGGCCAGGACAAACGAACTAGTGGTCGAGAAGGCTGGGGGCGGCCTCAGCGAGACAGTAGCGCCAACGGCCCGAGGAACCTGAACGACGCATGAGACCTCTGTCCACGAACCTCGACAAGTAGGTCGCAACAGTCGTCAAGGGAATGGGCCCTCCGTAGAAATCCTCGTAGAGATCTCTCACTTCGTCCGAAGAGAACATCTTGTCGTTTAGCCTATGCAAGATGAGGTCACGAATACGCTCAAGCTTTGTGCGAGCGTATCGGGTCGGTTCGTTCGAAGCAGATTTTGAAGGGAAACCACCCATCAACTCAGCGTAGTCAAGAATCCTGCCTATCTTGTCGCGAGTCATGGGTCCCTCAACTGAGATCGTGTGGCGGGAGCCAGAGTCGTCGTAGAAATCCACCCTCACCCGCCTTACCGTCACAGTTCGCACCTTCACAGTATGATGCGAACCCGGCAGACATAAAGTGCGCTCTGTTCTCGTAGAGGCACAGCAAACGGGATTTCCAGCGGAAATGTGCAACGTTCCAGAGGAAAGGGGGGGGTCTGCCCTATTTCACACAATGTGAACAATTTTCGTGCTGCGATGAGACACCACGGTTCGAAAAACAGAGCATGAGTTTGTCACTTCGCGTGATTCGCAGAAGAGGAAGTGACCCTCTAACCCCTAGATTTCCAGTGGAATGGAATAGGCGCATGGAACGCCGGTTACGCTCTATCCCGGTCGGGAATGCACGTAGTCGCCGGTGATAATGTGATCAGTACACTACTTCATACCATTTGTCTTATTGTGAAAACTTGGACATACTAGCACGAGAACTTCTTTACCATCCTGACAACCCGAATTCGAGGACATAGTCTCCACACGAAACGTACGGGTGCCGGGCACGCGATCTTCTCCACGATAGTCCAGTAATCCCTTTCCTTCGTCGACCTTTCTGTTGCGAGTAGTTGCTTTCTCTCGACAACGACCATTATTATGGGCTCAACCCGAAACACAGGCATTGCCACTGGAGAGCCCTCACATGGAATCCGGAGATGTTCTTGAAGGCATCTTCCAGAACTTCCTTACTGGGCCCCAACTGTTTTCCAACCGTGACGTTCTCAGGAACGACTACATTCCGAGCACACTTCCTCATCGTGCGGAACACATTCAGAGACTTGGGGGAATCCTCGCACCCGCCCTGAGTGGTTCGAAAATATCCAATCTCTTCGTGTATGGAAAAACCGGAACCGGCAAGACCATCGTAGCTAAGTTCGTCTTGGAGAGACTGAAGAAGAAGGCTGAGGACGTTGGCGCTCCGGTTCGAATATCATACGTGAACTGTCGGATGGCCGGTAGCAACTACCGAGTCCTGGCTGATCTCTGTAGGTGCGTTGGGGTGGAGATTCCTTTCACTGGATTGGCACTAGGAGAAGTGATTGAGAGATTCAAGAACGGCTTGAACACCGACAGGTTCGCGCTCATCGTTGTCCTAGACGAGATAGACGCCCTCGTCAAAGGCCGCCAAGATGACTCTCTGCTCTATGAGCTAACGAGAATCAACGAAGAACTCGTTCAGAGTTGGATCGGAATAGTCGGCGTCTCAAACGACCTACACTTCAAAGAGTTTCTTGATCCTCGAGTGTTGAGTTCTCTTAGCGAAGAGGAGGTCGTGTTCAGGCCATATTTGGCGAACGAGCTGTATGACATTCTGCTCGATAGGGCCAAGCTTGCTTTCCCCGACGGGATACTCTCGGAGTCGTCCCTTCGGCTCTGTGCCGCCTTGGCCGCGGGGGAGCATGGGGATGCAAGACGGGCTCTGGACCTATTGCGTGTGGCGGGAGAATTGGCGGAGCGCGAAGGAGCACGTTTGATCGAAGAGGAGCACGTCAAGCGTGCCCAGCACAAGATAGAGCATGACAGAGTTGCCGAGGTTCTTAAGTCGCTTCCTGCTCATTCAAAGATCGTACTGGTTTGCGCGTACTTGGCGAGCAATCAGGCACCTGAGGGCGTAATCACTGGCGATATCTACGAAGTCTACCATGAACTCTGCTCCGTGGCCGGATTGGATCCCCTGACGCAGAGACGAGTCAGCGGACTAGTGAACGAACTCGACGTTATGGGGATCCTCAACGCGAGAGTTGTCAGTTTCGGTCGATACGG
>CAZJVZ010000092.1:0-5204 GCA_964549795.1 uncultured Candidatus Bathyarchaeia archaeon | reverse complement strand
CGTAGAGAACCATTGGAGTGCATGGTCCTGCGGCAGCGAATCCGTTTGACAGTGAAATCAGAGGGGAATTCCTAGCCAATGCTTGGTAGACGAGGCTTATTCCCCAAAGAAGCTCTCCTGTCGTATTGTGCATGTGTCTAATGTGAAATGGGAAGTAGTTCAGGTAGTGAGCTTGGTTGACCATCAATCCTTGAATATGGTATGCTGCTCCGACAACAGCCGTGCCCTCTGGTCCTCCGCAGTATCCCCCCAGCATAGGCCCAGTCAGTGCGCCGACAAAAGAGCCGTACTGGTGAAAGTGAACCATCTTGTTCAGCAGAGAATAGTCAACCTTCAGCTCCGAGATGGAAGCCACAAACCTACCATCAGTCAACCGCTCTCCCCACATCGGACTGCTAGCCGCCACCTGCGCGGCGTCGGATTGTGCGGTTCCCACGCCCTGCAGGAAGATGCCGGGCCTGCCAACTCTCCTTGCCGCTTCCCTAAACATCATGGCGTGAGCTACAGCGCCCTTCGTCTCGTACGGCGCACCAGCCTTGATGCTTCTTCCCTCAACCTCTTCGAGAATCGGCGCGCACACGCCATCTGCGAGCGGCTCCTGCAGGTAAGCCATCGACATCGGAACGAACAGCTCCTCATCACAAGTGATGTCGGGACTGAACAGACAGAAAGGTCGTCTTGAGTCCTCTATCTTCCTGTTCGCCATCTCTCTGGAATCCTTGCCATATCCTACAGTGTACCTTCCAGGGAAGTTCGCCATCGCCTCACGAATCTCGTTCTCATCGAACCGTATTCTTCTGTGTGTGCTCGTGCAGAGGGTGCCAACCTCCAGATACAATTCGAGGGCAGCTTTCCAGAGGTCGTCTGCCATGGAGTCGTCCGAGGGCACGAGGTTCTCGGGATCGTACTTCATGTCGTATTGTTTGATCACGTCTTTGATTCTCGGGACGAGCACTTTGAGTTCGAAGTCTTTCTCGAGGCAGATGGGGCCTGTCTCAGCCCTGTCTAGGACCTCGTTCATTCTCCAGGGAGGTGTCATGGAATCACCTTTCGTGGGCAAGCTTCTGAGCTAGCCTAACTCCCTGTTCCGCCGTCTCCGCCCAACCATCAGCTCCGATCTGCTGAGCCCACTCATTCGTCGTAGGTGCACCTCCAATCAGGATGAGGTACTTCTTCTTGAGATCCATCTCGTTGAGGAGGTCCATCACTTCCTTCTGTGCAGGTTTGGTGGTTGTCATCAGAGCAGACAACGCCATCATGTCAGCATCCGTTTGGTTGGCTCTTTCAATGAACTTCATCGATTCCACATCCTTCCCCACATCGTAAGTGTCAAAACCATTCACTTCCAGCAGAAGAGCGACGATGTTCTTCCCGATGTCGTGGATGTCACCTGAAACGGTCCCTATCACAACCTTGCCCACCCTTGCAGCGGGGGATCTTCCTCCGCTCTCTTGCCTTATTCTGCTGGTCAGAACGCGGCTTGCTGCTCTCATGGCATCGGCGGCCGACATCAGGTCGGTCAGGAAATACTCACCTTTCTCGAATTTCTCGCCGACGGACTTGATTGCTGGGAAGAGATCCTTCTCTAGGATCTGTATTGGGTCCAAGCCGGCGTCCAAGATTTCGCGTGCCGCTTTCTCAGCATCGTCTTCTTGACCGTTGATGATGGATTCCTTAAGCCTCTCAACCGTCTCCGAGTTCAATCGATTCCCCAGCATAGTCGATAGACTCGTTCACTCGCTATAACGCTTGTTCGGGTGACTGTCACCTTTGTTCTGTGTGCTGGAATCAAGGGTGTGGTACATAGTGTGGTACACACTGGTTTTGCGGTTTGAGTGAGCGAAGGGTGGAGGGTACCCCCCTATAGGGGGTCCATCAATACCATCCCTATTCTCAGATCCAATCCGATTAAACCGAGCCAGAAGACGCGGAACCGCTCCAATCATACGCACGGTTCATCTGAATCTTCACGCAATTGGTTTCAACTGTTATGCGAGACCTGAAACGAGCCCAGTCAGCCGAGAAGATGCTGAAAGGTTTCCGAGCATACTACAACTTCGTAAGACCGCACATGACGCTAGACGGACACACGCCAGCACAGGAAGCCGCAATACCAATACAACGAGTAACAAACAGATGGCTGCACCTAATCAGACAAGCCGTAGGACACAGGAACTAAGTGATGAAGAAGAGGCCAGAAAACTGAGGGGTTTTACCGGCGCATTTGCTTTAGGTTTTGGTGGTCTGCCCATGCTAGCAGTTCGTGAAGGTCATGTTCGACATCAAACCGGTAGGTCTGCGCGTTGCTAATCTTTCTTGAACGCTTAACGAAGCCATACTTGACTAACTTCGTGACTGCTTTTTGCACAGTCTTGAATGTCAAGCCGGTGGATTCAGCTAGCATTGGCACGGTCTGCTCCATGTTGCCAACTATTCGCGCTTGGTCTAGGACACGCGCGATGGGGCCTCCAAATACTTCGGTGAATGGCCCGCCTTTCATATCTTTCAATTCTCAGACTCCCACACGTGTCATCATCATGACGACATATCATGATATGACCGCGGTATTAAGCATTGTGCGTGATTCCGTAGATAATGGAATGATTTCCAATGGTATTTAGGGAAGGTACCCTGCTGCATGCGAAGGGATTCATCATCAACAAACTCTTTGATGGTGGTCGCATAGGGGGTAATCACATTCCCGTCCGGTTATTGCCCGCGGGATATCCTCCCAAATATCGATATCTAGTTAGGGAGGCGTTTGAGCTTCTGAAGTGTGAAAATCCATCACCTATTCAAGTCGCCCCACATCGAACTGGTCGCGGTACCTCTCCGCATGTCTGCCTAGTTCCGATTCGATTCTGGCCTAGGGGCGTGAGAGGCCTGATGAATGGCTATAGAAAGTCTGTAGGCCGTCAGCCCTACGGCAGAGACCTCAAGACGCTTCTTCCCCTCGGACATAGCTAAGACCACTCGCTAAGTTAACACCGCACCTATAGGGGGGCCATCAATACCATCCCTATTCTCAGATCCAATCCATGTAGACCGAGCCAGAAGGCCACAGAAACCGCCCCAATCACAAGTACGATTCATCTGAACCTTCACGCAATTGGTTTCAACTGTTATGCGAGACCTGAAACGAGCCCAGTCAGCCGAGAAGATACTGAAAGGCATCCGAGCATACTACAGTTTCGTAAGACCACAGATGACGCTAGACGGACACACACCAGCCCGAGAAGCCGCAATGCCAATACAACTAGGAACGAATCGTTGGCTCGACTTGATCAGGCAAACTGCAAGAGCTACGCGAAGCCGTTAGTCAGTTGATTGATCCTGACTCTCGTCAGGTTTGTACCTTCCGTTTGTCGCAAGTAGTCTGAGAAGCTCACGATCCTCAAGCGCGAGCTCTCTAAGCAACTCGGCATTAGGACCCTTCGCTTTCTCCATGTTCAATCCAATCCTGAACTTGCTCAACACTCTTGGTCTCAATGCTACTGATAAGAAGATGTGTTCGTTTCAGCGTGGACCGTTCGGTCGATGACGCTCTGAATGGCTCCGGGGCTGAGCAGAAGTCTGTGAGGATGCTTGCCATCCCCAACGTCCGAGACGGCGATATTCGCGTCGGTAACATCCGCAACAGATGGATACCCAAGGCACCGATCACCGAATGTCTCCGCGAGGATAGAATAGGATCAACCTTCGCCCTGGCGATTCAAATAGCACCAGGCTCAGAAGGCAGAGAAGCAAATCATACTAGATATACTCCTTCAGAGGATAGGCCTCTGACGCATTGCGAACTTGACGGGAAAGTGTTGTGCCATTGAAGGATTTCAAGAACTCTAAGTGGCGAGAAGAGGTAGACAAGGCCGTAGGAACGATACGTGAGAACGAGATTAGATTCGCGCGACTCCAGTTCATAGACATAAACGGGATCCTGAAGAGCCTTTCCGTACGGACAAATGACATTGAATCAGTTTTCGAGAATGGCCAACCCTTCGATGGTTCGTCCATCACCGGATACAGGCCGATAGAGGAATCGGACCTCGTCGCCTATCCGGATCCAAGCACTTTCTCAATCATCCCGTGGCGTTCCAAAGAGAAGTCGACATGTCGGTTCATCTGCGACATCTACACGCCCGAAAACACGCGGTTCGAAGGAGATCCCCGCTTCGCTCTTGAAAGAGCCACGCAAGAGTGCAACCGGGCGGGGTTCGAATTCAAGTGTGCTCCGGAACTGGAATTCTTCCTCGTGAAAGAAGAAGCAAATCCCATGCCCACGCCAATTGATTTGGGCGGATATTTCGACCTGCATCCGGGAGATCTCACGGAGGATATCCGCCGAGAGATCGCTGACACCGCAGAGGCGTTTGGAATAGGCATAGAACTTGCTCACCATGAAACCGCGCTCGGACAGAACGAGATAGATTTCAGATATGACGAAGCGCTCACAACCGCGGACCGCGCTGCAACCATGAAGATGGTCACGAAGGCCGTTGCGGCTAGAAATGGCTATGTGGCCACATACATGCCGAAGCCTTTTCCGAACGTCAACGGGTCGGGCATGCACGTTCACGAGAGCATGTGGACAACCAACGGTTCCGAGAACCTATTCTACGACGACAACGAAACAACAGGCTACCTGTCGAAGACGGCTCTCCACTTTATCGGAGGCCAGCTAGCCCACGGCCGCGAAATGTGCGGAGTCCTCGCGTCCTGGCCGAACTCCTACAAGCGACTCGTTCCAGGGTACGAGGCACCCGTCTATGTTGCGTGGGCCTTCAGGAATAGATCTCCACTGATCCGCGTCCCGAATTTCGGCAAGAGGAAGAGTGCCGCACGTGTTGAGATCAGGTGCCCCGACCCTGCCGGTAACCCGTACCTTCAGTTCGCTGTACTCTGCTTGAGCGGTCTCGACGGCATACAAAGGAAGATAGAACCGCCGGAACCTACTGAGTTGAACGTCTACAAGCTGACGTACGAGGAACGGAAGGAACGCGGGATAGTCTCACTGCCCGAATCCCTGTCGGAAGCGTTGAAGGAGATGGAGAACAGTCAGCTCGTCAGGGAGGCGCTTGGTGAGACTCTGTACGAGAATTACCTGCGCGAGAAACACCGCGAGTGGGACTTGTACAGGACACAGGTTACTCCCTGGGAAGTTGAGAGATACATCAGAAAACTCTAGGTCCACCCGAACAAACATTTCA
>CAZJVZ010000091.1:0-5289 GCA_964549795.1 uncultured Candidatus Bathyarchaeia archaeon | reverse complement strand
ACTGCCCGAGACATCATCGCGGCTGACCCAATCTGGTCATAGCTGATCTTTCGAAACAACTCCCCGAAGCCGGGAATCTGTTTCTCAAGAATCGGGGCGACAGCTTCAACCGTGACATCTGATGGCGCAATGCCTGTACCCCCTGTGACGATGACGGCGTCAGCATCTGTTCGTAGGGCATTTCGAACAGTTGTGCGCAGGAAACCCATCCGGTCAGGTATCAGTGCTCGCCCAATGATCCGGTGTCCTGCACGTCGCGCGAGCTCCTCGATCTTGTCGCCTGAGGGGTCATCTACAGGCAGCCCTTTTCCTTTCTGCTCTGCCTTCGATGTACTGCAGGTCACAATGAATATGGACGCCGTCTTGAGGGCACCTTCCTTGTGTAGCGAGGGAACATTCATCGCCCAGCTCATCCCTTCGATTTCTGCAAGACCTTGATATCCGCTATCCGGGTATCAGGATACTGTCCATGAGTGTCCTTCTCGTACTGTTTCACCATGTCCCACAATGTGAGAAGGTATGTCGATGTTGCGCTCAGCGCTTCCATCTCGACCCCGGTCTTTGCGGTGGTCCTGACGGTCGATCGAACCGTGATCGATGATGAGCTGATCTCCGCTCTCGTTTGAACGTTCGTGATGGGGATCGGATGACAGAACGGTAGCGTCTGAGGTGTGTTCTTTGCAGCTAGGACTGCTGCGACCTCTGCTGCAGCTATCGGATCACCTTTCTCTATGCGGCCCTTCCGTATTCTCGCTATTGTTGATGGCTTGAGGTGTATCTCTCCAGATGCGACGGCCTCCCGAAGAACGTCCTTCTTGGAGGTTATGTCGGCCATCGAGAACTTGCTGCTTTTGCGGCTCAACCTGTGTCACTCAGAAGGTCTTGACTACATTCCTTGAGGGCCTATTTTAGGCTCGCAGGCGCATAGTGAGGGAAGTACCTGTTCAGATGAACTTCCTGTGTGGCTTGCGGGCAGTTTCGAGGACTGCTTCTAGACTTTCTTGCATTGCGGATGCGGGGACTTTAGCGAATCCAAGAAGGGTTGTCCTACCACGCATGCCCTCACCAGACTTCTCGGCGGAGATGACGCCTATGGAGCTGAGCGCGCGAACGTACTTCCATATTTGTGTGTGTTGGCGTGGTTCCTCGTTGAACTCGTCGCAGGCAGCATGGTATTCGCGTTCCACGTCTCCCATGCTGATGTATGCGGCGTCTCTTTGAATGAGTAATCGAGAAAGGGCGAGCAGGAGCAGCTTCTCGTGAATTGAAAGAGCGGCTATGTAGTCAGTTCTCATAGCCGGATAAACACTTGCGATCGCTTTCCTGACATGCTCAGCGGATACTGCGCTCGAACTCTCCGAATCTGCGTACTTCCCAGCTCTCCATAGCAGCTCGATAGCATACCGGGCATCACCGGCAGGACCTGCCACATCTGCCAAGAAGCCCATGGTCTCTTCTGACACGGTGCTTTCTTTGAAGGCAAGCTCAACTCGGTCGGAGATAATGGTTTGAAGTTGATTTGCAGAGTACTTGTCGAGTCTTACAAAGTTGCGTTGTAGGGTTCCGCTGGTGCTTGCGTCAAGTTTGTCGAGATATGTGGGTTCTCGAAGGATGCAGATCAAGGATAGGCGCATGGGGGCACCCAAGCGTTCCTCTTGAATCCTTGTCAAGGTATAGATCGGCGTGGAACCTTCTGTCTGTATCAGGCTTTCAAGCTCGTCAAGCGCCAAGATCAGATGGGCATTCTGATCGTCGAGCAAATCCATTAGAACCTGAAGAAGTTCCTCTGGTGCGAAACCGCGTTTCGGAAACTCAGGTGCCAGCTTCTCGACTGCACGCTTCATTATGAGAAAGAGGCTGCCTTTGTTCTCCCTACAATTCACGTGAACGTAGTGCAGATTGACCTTACGATTCTTTGCGGCTTTTGTGATGTCGAGCCCGAAACGTTGGCACAGAGCCGTCTTGCCGGTTCCTACGTCACCTGTTACCAGCACGCGTTGACTCATTGAGCCAGGTTTCTCGATGGCGAATCTGAAGAGCTGTACCAGGAAACCTAGTTTGTCTTCTCGATGAGGAAGGCGCGATGGTACGTAATCGAGTGAGAGAGGTCCTTCGTCCTTGAAGACCGTAGGCTTTGATAGGATCTCCTTCACTATGTCTGAAGGCAACTGCTCAAGGACCCCTACGTTCTTCATGACCTAACGTGACCTGCTGAATCTTATCTGTTGTGCACACGGTTTCGATAAAAACGTGAGAGACAAGTGAAACTGAGGATCGATGGGAGCTACCTAAGCCGTTCCCTCGATTCATCAAGGAACCTGTAGAGTTCATCACGAGCCGGAGGCTCAAGCTTCACATGGGTTCCATCACGCCTAATGAGGGTCCGATCTTTCTCAGGTCGCGTGATCTCTCCGATTAGACACGCGTCGATTCCCTGCCGTACCAGTGCCTTCACTATTCGACCCGCATCGGTCGGTTTTGCCGTGATTAGAAGTGCTCCGGAGCTCAGTATCCGGAATGGGTCGATTCCCAAGGCGCGACAGACCAACTCTGTCTCGGGAGCCATCGAGATCTTTGACTCGTCGACCAGTATGCCTGTCGCTGATGCTTCGGTCAGCTCCCAGAGACCGCATATGATTCCGCCTTCTGTTGGATCATGCATGGCATGGACGCCGCCGGTCTTGCTGGCGATCGTGGCGTCTCTCACCACGCTTATCCTCCTGTAGAGGGCTTTCGCTCGCTGGACTGTGTCTTCGCCAAGTGACGAGACGAGCCTTTCTTGGAGATCGTGTGCGAGGACCGCCGTGCCCTCTATGCCGACGCTCTTTGTCAGGATGACGCTGTCGCCTGGCTTGGCGCCTGAGGTCGTGACGTACTTGCCGGAGATGGCTTCACCGACCATGGAGCCGGCTATTATTGGCCGGTCCAAGCCGGGTGTGATCTCCGAATGCCCGCCGGCAACTGTGACAGATATCTCTCGCGCGGCCTCGTCCACTTGACCCATGATCTTCTTAAGTATACTGGCATCTGAGTGCTCAGGAAGCAGCAGAGAGCAGAGGAACCATACCGGCTGTGCTCCCCGTGTAGCGACATCATTGGCGTTTACGTGAACAGACAGCCAGCCTGCGTTCTCGTGTGCGCCTGTGATGGGATCGGCAGTAAGTATGAGCAGCTTCCCTCGAACGCGAACCACGGCTGCATCCTCTCCGAGGGCTGGGCCGAGGAGCAGCCTGCGGTTGGGCGCCCCTGTCCGCTTGAAGACTATCCGAGACAGGAGATCCTTAGGAACCTTGCCTGTCAGGAAAGGCCTGTCCGTCAATGTTCGCCCCTCTCCCCGCATTCCTCGCAGCTGGTCTCACCTGAACACAATACCAAATATGATGGTTCCTGTCCCAGCGAACCTATTGGGGAAGAAAGCTGGAGAGCGGGCTCGCGCACTCAAGATCGATTTCATTCACTCAAATGGGCCAGAGTCGTCATCGCCCGCAGACATGACGACTGCAGTAGCGACATTTCGGCTTTGTGCTTCAGGCCGAGCGCGGAGTCCACGGCATCGTTGGAAGCGCATTCGGGCGGGGTCAACTTGATATGATCGGATCGGCGCACCATGGATTCCAATCGAGTTACGATCATGAACCTGCCGTGGGAGAACGCTCCCTCGCTGCGGCGGTTCCTGTGTCCGTGACAATGTGCCGTCGGATTGAGCAAGGTTGAACCGCATATCATTCACGCCGATCGCCTTCGAGAGCCTCGGCGTTAGATCCATGTGCACATTCGTCGAGACCCCTGATATCAAGATCCTCGTCGACGCAGGCGTCGCGCTGGGTCCGCGCTTTCGCCTTCTTCCTCATCCGAGAGAGTACGAGGCGTTGGAGAGTTGCCGCCAGAGTATTCGCAAGCATGCGAAGATGGTGGACATCGTGACGGTTTCCCATTATCATCACGACCACTTCACACCGAGCTTCATCGACACAACTTGGCTAGCGAGCAGCCCACGGGAAGCAGCTGGCATCTATCGAGGGAAGACCTTGATGGTCAAGGATGCGAGATCATCGACCAACGTCAGCCAAAGAAGAAGAGGCTGGATCTTCCAGAGCTTCTGCCGGAAGATCGGCAGCAAGATCATCGTGGCTGACAACAAGAGCTTCGAGTACGGTAGCACGAGACTGAGATTCTCGCGTCCCCTACCACACGGGGAAGATTCAGGCGAACTCGGATTCGTTCTTGCTACGGTAATAGAATCAGATTCGGAGAGACTCATTCACGCATCAGACATCCAAGGACCAATGTCAGACGCGTCGCTCCAGTTCATTCTCAGCGAGAAGCCATCTGCAGTCATAGTCGGAGGCCCTCCGTCCTACCTGGCCGGAGTCAAGGTCGCTGAGGATTCAATCAGAAGAGGCATGGAGAATCTAGAAGCCATCGCCAGGAAGGTGCCATTGGTTATTGCTGATCACCATCTGCTCAGGTCTGAAGATTCAGCACGGGAGCTCTCCGCAATGTCCGCATCAACAAGGCCTCTTGGAGGCTCACTCATGAATGCCGCCGAGTACATCGGCAGGGAACCTCAGTTCCTTGAGGCAAGGCGCAGAACCCTGTACAAGGAAGACCCACCATCCAGGCAATTCGTCAAGTGGACGAAATTGAGGGAAGAGCGGCAGCGTCAGACCAGACCGCCGCTAAAACAGAGGAAAAGAAAAGGAAGGTAGGGCTCCAGAGCACGCTAGGCTCCAACGAGTTTGTCTGCGATTCTGAACTTCTTTCCGCACTGCGGACACGAGAAGTGTTTCACGTGAAGAGCCGGGCCTCTACCGTCTCTAGGTTGCATGTTCCATTCTTTCATGGGCCGTTCGATTTCAATTCCACATCTTGCGCATTTTGTCAAGTTGTTCACCGGGCTTGGATCGGCTGCATGATCTGCCTCGCGCCCAGCGGGCTAGTTCGAGGCAGTCATCCGCCGTCCGTGTGGAGTACCATGGGCAAGGTATATGAATGTTCCGACAACGGGACACTAATGTGTCAACCATCATGTCCCGAGGCCCGGATCTGAAGCAGAACGAGCTCAACGGCCTGCCCTACTGCCTTCTCAACATCCGGGGAGAACTCTGTGTTTGGGCCGAAGGCCTTCCCTTCAATCCCGAAGACTGTGAGACTGGCGTGGAGCGGATTCATTGTCAGTGCAAGCTCGATCGCTCCGCCAACACCGAAGGCATGGGTTGAGCAGCGGAAGTGGCTTGTCGGAATCGGGCGTGCCCGTGCGTCGAAACGGTGGATTGTGCCGGGTCTGGC
>CAZJVZ010000090.1:0-5332 GCA_964549795.1 uncultured Candidatus Bathyarchaeia archaeon | reverse complement strand
TTCTGCTCGTCGTCGAACGCGCGCCATTCCGGGCGGCTGTCAACGATCTTCTCAGCAACCACACAGCCACAGCTCACGCAGACTATCTCTGCGGCGTCATAATCACGCATTAGCTTCGAGCCACCACATTCTGGGCAGACACGAACTTTCGGCTGTGCGGGCACAGCTTCTCCCAAATCCGCTTGCGGGTCTTCCACGCGCATTCCACCAATCTTAGTCTTCGAGAGCGTACATGAGTCGTCCGACTACAGATTCCGGTTTCGCGATGGTCGGCCTTACAGATGCATAGGGTGACACGACCGGCCCAAGAATGTCGATCACTACTCCGACGTTCTTCAGTCTGCTATCGCAAGTCTTCGTACCAGGTCTCACGAACTTCGGAGGATCGAGCTTCACTATTAGGGTACGGCTTCTTGAGAGATGTAGCACCTTACCCAGTCTTCTCAAATTTTGGCCGTCACTCCGGGAAGGTGCGCTTGCAAGCCTGTTGCATGTTATATAAACATCACGTCCCGCTCCAAATCAAGCACTACATCTCCAAACATGGACCACTTTTGATGATCGGACACAATGCAGAGTCACTTGGGCCCTCCGCGGACTGTGCGGGGAATCGTTACGCAGCCGCTTCAAAAAGAAGAAACTGATCATCTGCAATCATTACTGCAGTTGAAGGCTTGACGATCGAAACCCCCAAGACCAATATCGAAAAGAGAACGAAGGACTCCTTTCGGCTTTCGAAGAAGACAGGGCTGCAAGCTATGGCGTGGGATCGCGCTTAGGAAATCGACCTGCATTCGAGATCTTGGCCAAGCTGATTCGCGAAATCCTCCCGGAGCTTGGACTAAGAACACCGACTGACCCTCAGGCTCTTGCAATCCTCCGAATTCTCGAAGGAAAGAACGTCTTGCTCGCGGCACCCACTGCGAGTGGAAAGACTGAAGCGGCTATATTGCCCGTGTTGAGCCGATACATTGCAGAACGCAGAGAAGAAGGCATTGCAGTTCTTTACATCACGCCTCTTCGTGCCTTGAACAGGGACCTTCTTGGCAGAACCGTTCACATGCCCGCTTCAAGATGTTCCTTGTGAAGCCGATTCTCTCGATTGTCGAGAATCTATTAGCGACCTGAAATGGGAGTTGGGCCAGTCGAAGTTAGGTGGCGCGACAGTACGCCGGTCGTGAACTAAACTTCTTGGCAATACTCACGCCAGAGCATCCACTCATACTCTTCACTACTCCAAGTCCAGATTCCCGTCAACTCGTGAAACGCAACATCGTAGGGACGACAGACCTGATACTTCAAATCCCGTTTGCCTCTCCCCAAGTTTCGCGGATAATTGATGATCGTATACCCTAGGTAGAATCGTGTCCTCCAGGCGTGGCTCTCCTGACATGGGGGGTCGGCCCCCAGACAGCTGCGAGCATCCTTGCCAGGATGCACACTCAAGAGGAGGACCTATTGGCTGATCTGCTAGAAGCGAAGCTCCGGTACATTCAAACTCGGCCCTTCTGGGACAGACCATAGTGCGTCCCGAGCGTCAGGGATCCTCATGTGGGGCCCCTGAAAGTTTTTACGGGGCTGGAAGGTTCGCTACCCGATCCGGAAGATCCAGTGGATGATCAAGGGCATAGCTCTGACCAACTTCATGTCTTACGAGAACGCGTATGTACCATTAGAGTCAGGGCTGAACCTGATCTGTGGCCCCAATGGCGCGGGTAAGTCGTCCATCCTTCTAGCGATCTCAGTGGTCTTGGGTCAGACATACACAGAACGAGCGCGCCGCTTGAGTGACCTGATAAGGTGGCGTGCGGATGAGGCACGAATCACGCTCACTCTTGACAATCGTGCAAGAGGACAGGGCAAGCCGTTCCCTCAGTACCACGTCGATACTGTGACTGTGACGCGGGTACTCAGGCGAAACGGTAGCTACCAGTACCTGGTCCAAGATCACCCAGTAGCGAAGATCGAGGTAACGAACGCCCTTGCGAGGTATGGCCTGAACCCTGACAATATTCTCGTCATCATGCATCAGCTGATGGTTGGAAGGTTCGCGTCGATATCCCCGAGTGAGAAGCTCAAGATGCTCGAGGAAGCAGTGGGATTCCAGTCCTACCGATCCAACGTGCTGGAAGCACAAGAGCGGCTGACGAGAGTTGCGGGCGAGGAGGAGTCCCTCGCTCAGGTCCTAGAGTCCACGAAGGAGACTCACGAGTACTGGAGAAGAGAACGCGAACGATTCCTCCTCAAGAGAACTCTCGACACCAAGCTCGCCGAGCTTAAGAGAGAGATGGCTTGGGCCAGGATCCACAAGCGAGAAGAAGCGCTGTCCCGGATTCAAGAGAAGATCGAATCACGAGCCAGAATGATCGAGAACGCAGACCAGAGACTGCTCGAAGCAGATGAATCCCTGAAAAACCGCCAAGAGAGACATGGCGGCCACATCAAGGACCGATTCGAGCTATACGGCAAGTACCTCGTGCTCGTGCGTCAAGAAGCCGCGGCTGTGTCCACCCTCGAATGGGTTCAGAGATTCGAGAAACAAGCACAAGAACGATTCTTCCCGGACGCGATGATCGACAGCCCCGAAGAATCTCAGATGCCGACGGGGACCGGCAGTCAGGATCAGAGAGTCTCCATTGCCGTGAAAGAATGGCTTGGTGATCTCAGTCGCATCAGGATGGAAACGGCAGAGAAACTCCAACGAACCCAAGCGAGACTTCAATCCAGAGAAGCTGAACTCCACGAACTCGACGCGCGAGTCGAAGGCGAACTCTCACGCTTGATAGACGCAAGAGTTAACACTCAGGTTCTTGCATTCAAGAGGAAGCTGCTCAGTGAGCAGTTGGCCGACCTAGAGGCTCAGCGGAGAATGCTGGATGAAGAGGTCGAACCTCTCAGGGCCAACGCCGAGAAAATGGGCGCCCGATTCCAGAACCCCAGAAAGATCTCCGACATAATCATGGACATGGGCGCAACTGAAGAACAGCTGAGGCCTCTTGCAAACCTCTCCGAGGACGTGGAGAAGATGTATGCCTCATACGCGACGATGTACGAGGACCTACGAGCAAAGACAGAGCAACTGGCCCGTAATAGGCAGGACGTAATTGTCGAAGTTGAGAAGCGACTCGGAAGATGGAGGGAGGTTGTCTCCGGTTTCCTCGATTCACTCGAAGACCGCTATAATCAGATTCTGCAAGAAGTGGGAGCAACCGGCGAGTTAAGGCTCTCTATCGGAAAGAACGCTGACCAAGCAGGGCTTGACATCTTGGTAGGATTCAAAGGCGTGCCGCCGATGCGCCTTGATTCGCTTACTCAGAGTGGGGGCGAAAGAAGCATAGCACTCATGGCATTTCTGCTCGCACTGCAGCAGCATATCTCTTCTCCGTTCAGAGCCATCGACGAGTTCGATGTCCACATGGATCCGAAGAACAGAGAAGTAATCTCAAGGCTGATTGTTTCGAGTGCGCGAGAGGTAGGAGATACGCAATACCTCGCCATAACCCCAGGCCAAGTCGCAGTCCCAGATGCTGATGTCCATGTAATCGTGGTCCAGAACGTGGAAGGCGCTTCAGTCGTGGCGCAGGTGAAGTAGGTGACATCGCCAAGCACGAAACCGGAACGTGTCAGGCTAGCGTCCGGCAGGAAGGACCTGCGGGAACTCATCCAGACCTGCGAGGCCGTAAGAGAACGGAAGTTCAATCCCTTCTTCTTGGACGTGGCTCTTGCCGTCGAGACATTGCGCAGGTATTTCCCGTTTTGGGACTCGCTTGACGATCACTGTCTCGACGCTCAGACGATCAACGACCTAGCAGAAGTACTGAACCTGCAGAAGAGCCAACTCAGATACCAGTCAAGTGCCCTATACACTGCCCCGGAGGTGCTTGAGAAGAAACTTCGTGCACTATCTGTGAAACGGCTCGGCGAGATATTCCTCAAGTCCTGGCATCCGACCGTGGAGAGAGAGCAACTCACAGTTGAAGGGATACGAGAGGGGCTTCGCTACTGGGACCAGATGATATCGTTCGAGGAAAGAAGAAAGAGATTACACCTTGGGAGGGCCGCTCCACCGACCCCTACCGATCTTGACTCGCTCGTCAAATCCGGCATCATGACTCGCGAGGACTTCGCGAAGAACCTAAGCAGACTTTGGGAACAGCTTCGAACACTGACGGGGGAAGATGGCTCGGTTGAGTATTGGTCCTTCGTGCGGCGAGGGACTTACGAAGAAACTGTGCAACGCGCATACTATGTGAGTTTCCTCCTTACCTATGGCTTCGCCAAGATGATACGTGAATCCACGGGTATGAGATTGGTCGGGCTTGACACACCGACGGGAAAAGTCGCAGAAGGAGCTGTCAGCTATCCGATCGCAATACCGAGAGCAAGTGAACCCCAAGTCGCACAAGAGACTCTGATGTGATGGAAAATGCAAGAGTCAAGCGATGAGAAACGCTTCTACAGCGACAAGCTGAAGCACGCCATTCATATGCTGCTCTTCAAGCGAGGAAAGATGCCTGGAGCGAAAGAGTGGGAGTTGAAGGCCAGCATCGGCAAGAACTACAAGCAAGTCATCAGTCAACTCGATGCTCTCCTATCTGACTTCGATCTTCAGGTGAAGAAGGTGGAACCGGAGCATCATCAGAATCGGCACCTCGAGGAACAACTCGAGACCACAGATGACGCACGATACTTTGTGACCTTGAGAGGGACTCTCGCTCCAAAGGAGGCGCGGCTGTCAGGATGGCGAATCGATAACCTCGCCGCATTGACCGTTGCCATCGCATACATCGTCACAAAGCAGGGCAAGGCCCCACGTGAGGAAGTGGAGAAGCTGCTGGCCGAGAAAGTTGGACGATGGAAGACTCTTACACTACTGGATGCTTTCACACGAAACGGCTACCTGAAGGAAGATGAGGCAGGGTCCTTGTCACTAGGTTGGCGCACGTTGTCTGAGGTCAACCTCAGGGATCTGATGACACTACTGGCGGAGACGGGGCGCTGACTTCGCCTCTGCCTCAAGGGCCTTCTTGAGTTCGCCCACGAACAGCTTCGCATGCTTCTTCGTCTTGATCAAGCGACTGTACTCGTGCTTTCGTATGCTCTCAGACGCTTTCTTCAGCTCGTCTTGCTGTGCGTAATGATCGTGCACCTTGCTGCGACTCAGGACAGAGAGAACCTTCCCGGTGTAGAATCCGTCAAGATTCTGACCCTTGCACATGGGGCACGTGCATGTGAGTTTCTTTCCGTGCAGCTCAGTCCATTCCTTTCGCTTGAAGACTCCCCATCCCGACTTGTCAAAGACGTTGATCTTGTCCTTCGTCAGGGGAACCGG
>CAZJVZ010000089.1:0-5348 GCA_964549795.1 uncultured Candidatus Bathyarchaeia archaeon | reverse complement strand
AGAGAACACACCTACGTCTACACGGGTGACATCAACTGCGTCAAGACGCTGACAACTGAGCCTGCCGATATTCCCGAATGTGACACCCTAATCATCGAGGCAACCTACGGGGACCCGAACTTCATCTTTCCACGACGGGAGAGAACCTATGCGAAGATCGTGAACTGGGCGCTTCGCGAAATCAAAGAGGGGCACATGCCCACCTTCCACGTCTACTCATCCGGAAAGTCGCAGGAAATTGTCAGACTATTTAACGTCTATACGAAGCTCCCAGTGGTATGCGCCCCGATTGTTGGCAAAGCAAACGAAGCATACAGCGAATCAGGGATCGACCTCTCATTCGTGGAATCTGATACGGCTGAGGGAAGATCCCTGATTCGCAAGGGCAACTGCGTCTACGTCACGACAACAGGAAGCAACTCTCGTGTTCCAACCAAGGCATCGGAAGCCATGGCGACAGGGTGGGCGGTCCGCTTCGGTTCAGGAAGCTATGCCTCATTCCCCCTCAGCAGCCACGCCGGCTTTGACCAGCTTGTGGAATACGTTGACAGGACAGGAGCGAAACGCGTCTACGTCTTCACAGGCTACAGCGAATTGATCTCAAAGCATCTGAGAAGAGAGTTGAAGGTCGAGGCCGACCCGCTCCCTCTGCTGTCCCAGAGAAGTATTCTCGACTTCTAGAACGAATCGTGAATGCCTATGTAGCAGTCATGTAGACAAAGAGGCTGACCGCAATCAGCGCAACCGACAAGATCATGACGAGCTCCGGGCGCACTTTGATTCCTGGAGTGTCTTCTTCGAAGAACCTCAGTAGTCCAGCGCTTGCCGCTGGCATTGGGGCTTCGCTCTTCCGGCGTTTCTCTCGTCTGCTCAAGTGCAGGCACCTAAGGAACTGACCGAGTGGGGCATCCTCTTAAACCTTGGCGACCCGTGCAACCTCACGCGTTCGGAATTGCGTAGATGATTCTCCTGTTTAGCCACGGTAGCACCAAGATCAGTATGAGGAGCGGTAGTCCAACGCCTGCATAGACGAGCAGCCATTGACCTGCCGAAGGCGCCGTGAGATCATAGGCAACCATCCCGAGGAAGGCGACGATTGACGCGATGGCTGACGGAATCAGGAGTCTTTCGCGCGTCCTGAATTTCCTAGCGAGCAGGTGGAGACCATAGAAGAATGCGGCCGCGAACAGGAAATCCATCGTCTGATCCAGATATGCCCATATTCCCGGCAGGGACCAGATCAACCCGATCCTCTCGGTCCACAGAGGCCACAGCAGAGATACGCCCACTTCGTACGGGAGATCAAATACGATGTGGATTAGCATGCCCACTGAGATCCCGAAGAGACCCCCTCCGACACTCTCACTCCAGTGTGTCCTCCAGAGCAAGAGTCCAATCGAGGCGAGAGCCAATATCGTGAACAGGCTGTGGGTCAATGTGCGGTGGGGCGCAATGGCCTGTTGCATGTTTCCCCCTGCTGCGATGATCACGATTGAAAAGAACAAGTCAACGTCAGGGAGAAGCGAGCCCCAGACGATACCGAAACGCATGGTTCGAGTTCCAGCGTCTCCTAGGAATGTGTGTCCACGCGTGGCCAACGCGACGCTGATCCCAATCAGCCCGTGAAGCCCAGTCCACACCATCCTGCTTCACGCAGGCTGAATTCGAATCACCTTTTATAGTAGTCTTGCGCTCTTGCGTGGTCAGTATACCGAAGATCTTACCTGCGTGGATGACGGAGGGCCGCGTGGCCTCTGCCGGTTATCGAGGCGAGTATCATCTTTCGTATAACTAGCGAATAGGGATGGTGGAATGCGAGTATGGGTTATGAGAGACGTGCCCCGAGGCAAATGACGAAAGTCAAATGCTCCGACTGTGGCGCCGACACGGAAGTACCGTTCGTGCCGACGGCGGGCAGACCAGTCTACTGTAGAGAGTGCTATCAAAAGCACCGAAGATACTAGGCAAACGGCCTAGCATCAGGATCTGCTAGATTTTCTTCTTTATTGTTTTTCAACCCTGAAATGCTGATGTCGCTCCGGCGCATCGGTCGCGGTTCTCTGTTCGACTAATGGAAGCCTCAATATACTCGAAAGGGTCTCCTCTTTGTCCAAGATAGGAGAGACTCGGGATACCGCGTTACAAACGACCGGGCATTGGCGAAGACGAAGTCAAGGAGAGGGTGCTCAAGATGATCAGAAGGGTTTCCCCGCACGGATACGGGGTGGAGTTCAGGAAGATACGCCAAATTGGCCAGTTGTGGGAGGCCGAAGGATCCTACCGATCAGAGGGCAAAGACGCTCCCTGCCGCTTCACAATCAGACTCAACTCGCAGGGCGCGGTCAAGTTCAAAGACATAGAACCGCCTTGAGGGACAGGACCGCCAGTCAGGTCGAGTGTCATAGCGTGCTGGTTGGCAGAGCGCACGCTGTTTTCTTCGAGCAAGTCCTGTGGTGCAATGCACCCAGATGTTGCTTGTTCGAGAATGCTGATCTTCAGCTACTGTCTGATTCTGATGTACTCGTAAGCTGACCGTGCCGTCTCGAACGCGTAGTGGATTTGCTGGAAATCCTTGCGAAAGACACTGACGTCTGCCTTGACTTTCTCCGGAGGCTCTTTGTCGACCACGACACGTTTGATGAATTCAGCCACTTCCGTCATGTGTGTTCTCTTCATGCCGAGGCGTGTGATCTCTGAGACGCCAAGTCGTATTCCGCCAGGATTCTGATAGTGTCGTCCGGCTTGGATGTCGCCGGGAAGCAGCTGACGGTTGACGATTATGTTCGCCTTCTCGAGGGCCCGTTCGATGTCGCCTCCGAGGCCGTGCTTTGTTGTGTCGACGGCGATCTGATGTGATTTCGTGAATCCTTTCTTCTCTGCAAGCGTGCCTAGTCCGCGTTCATACAATGCTTGGCCGAGCGCTTGCGCGTTTGCCACCACTTCGGATGTGTATTCGTGACCGAACTCGAGCATCTCTGCGAACGCTATGGCCTTTCCGGCGACGGTGTGAAGGTGGTGGTTGCTCGTGTTTGAGGGGAACGTGGCTTTCTTGATCTGCTCAGCGTACTTCTCGAATGAGACTACGGCGCCGCCTTGGGGGCCGAACAGTGTCTTGTGTGTGCTCATCATCATCACGTCTGCGCCTTCACGGAGTGGGTCCTGGAACTGTCCACCGGCGATGAGACCAGAAACGTGGGCCGCATCGAATGCTACAGTGGCTCCGATGTCATGGAAGTATCCAGCCAACTCCTTGACCGGATGCGGGAATAGGAACAGGCTTCCGCCGAATGTCGCAAGCTTGGGGGTTCTCCCATCTTTGACCATCTTGTCGACTTTTTCTCTTGTTTTGTCTGGGTCGATGTTCATCTCGTTCCGGTCGAAGATGAAGTACTCCACGTCGAGCCCGTGGACGCTCCCGGCGGTTCCGTTGAAGTCTTTCTTTCCCATCGAGATGTGTCCCCCGCTTGGAATCGCCAAAGCCATCATGATGTCACCGGGGCTGGTGAACGCGGTATAGGTGACAAGGTTCGCACAGACTCCAGAAACGGGGCGGACATCGACGAACTCTGCACGGAAAAGCTGCTTGGCCAGGTCGATGCAGATCTGCTCGACTTGATCTATGTAGATGCATCCGGCGTAGACTCGCTCTCCTACCCATCCTTCTGCGTAGCGGTTGCCGAAGTCGGAGACGACTGCCTCGCGCACTGCAGCACTGGGAACGTTCTCTGATGCGATCAGTGGAATGCTGTCTGAGAACCAGCTGTGATGCTGCTCAAGCAGTTCGAAAACCTTCTCATATGAGCTTCTGACGGAGCTCATCCATCTCTCACTCATCTTAGGGTAGTCGCGGTCAACTAGATCACTCTTTAGATAGATCAGCCGACATAGACGAGAACTCCGATGTGAGGTCTGCAATGCAGAAGCGCCGACACAGTCGATCGGGAAGAGGCGTCAAGGCTACGAAGGTGAAGGCGAAGACCAGAAGATACTTCGCGACTGTGGCGAATCGCTGGGACAGAATGCGTGAGGATTTCTTCGATGAGGAGATCGCAGACTCGGTGGTGAGAGCCTCACACATCAAGCCTGAGAGTATTGTTGTGGATGTGGGGTGTGGAACTGGTTTCCTGACGCAGCGGTTTGCCACGCAGACGCAGGGTAGGGGTAAGGTGATAGGAGTCGATCTTTCCCCTTCGATGCTGCAAATGTCAAAAGACAACTTGAGTAGGCTCGGACTGGTTGGATCCACTGAGTTCAGGGTGGGCGATGCAGAGAGGATCCCAATCGAGGACAATTTCGCCGACGCAGTAGTGGGCAACATGATTCTGCATCATTGCCCTAGACCAAAGAAGGCGATCTCAGAGATGCTGCGAATCACCAAGCCAGGCGGTAGACTGGCCTTCGCGGACCTGGAGAGGCACAACGAACGTTGGTTGCGGAACGAGATGTCTGACCGTTGGCTTGGATTCGAGCTGGCCAAAGTGGAGAAGTGGCTAAAGGATGCTGGCTTGGAAGATGTGAAGGTGGAGCTTGCCAGAACGAAGTGCTGCGGGATCTCTCTACGGGGAAGGAAGGCAGAGATCGGGATCTTCGTCGCGAGCGGGTCAAGGCCGGCACGTAACGTGGCTGAAGAGAGTTAGGTTCCTATGAGCGTGCTGATGCGTTCCATCTGATCCCGCGGAAGGCGTTTTCTTGTGGAGAAGGTCACCCCGTCTCCAGGACTCCTTGGGACAATATGGATGTGAATGTGGGGGACGATCTGGTGAGCCGCCTTTCCATCATTTACGGAGACATGTGACCCCTGCGCCCCCATTCTGTTGATGACTATCTCGTTCAGTTCCTGGGCCTTTGTGAACAGCTTGGCGACTTCGGCTTGAGGGATCTGTCCTAGACGCTCGTAGTGCCGTTTCGGCACGAGTAGTGTGTGGCCCTCCACTATCGGATGGTTGTCTAGGAAGGCAATCAAGTCGCTGTCCTCATACACGATGTGAGCGGGCGCTTTCCTCGCTATGATGTCACAGAATATGCACGTCAAGTTAGCCGATCTTCCGCAGAGATTTCCCAGCATGATGGAGATATTTCTTCCCCAAGATTGTCTTTGAGTGGTAGCGTACTTTCACTTTGCTCTCCTGCTTATCTTCTCCCCGATGGTTCATATCATGTCGATGGTCGATGCCGCCGAGGCCTCCTCTTCTAACGATCATAGGCAACGAGTCTAGGCTCAGAATCCTTCTAGCTCTAGCGAAGCACGTGAGCGAGTCATTGACCGTGTATAAGATTGCGAAGTTCAGCGGATTGGAAAGGAAAGTGATTCGGGCGCACCTGCGTAAGCTCGTCGAGGCTGAATTGGT
>CAZJVZ010000088.1:0-5392 GCA_964549795.1 uncultured Candidatus Bathyarchaeia archaeon | reverse complement strand
ACCTCGGATTTGAAGACTCCGTGGCCAACCCTGCTGGTTGACCTCGACTTGGCGGAAGAGAACATTGACAGAATGACCGAGTACTTCAACGGAGTCAGATCGAAGTCGGAGCTGAGGGTGTCTGCTGCCAGAAGCTCGTCGAAGCCTATGGGTGGCGTTTACCTGTTTCGGTGATCTGCGAGCAGAGCAGTGCGGCAACAAGATCGAGCACCACAAGCACAAGAATCGAGTACTGGAAACTGCCAAAGGTGGTCTTCACCGACTCCATCAGGACGATGAAGGCCACAGATCCGATCTGAGAGAATAGCCACAGCACTGAGGCGGCCGTTCCGGCCATGCTTGACCCGACGAGCTCAGCTGAAACCTGCAGCCCAATCGGGAGTGAAGGCATCAGGAAGAAACCTAGCATGAATGCCCCTGCTAGGAGAAACATGAAGCTTCCACCGGTGAAGAAGATCATTAGAGCAACGGCGGAGACAAGCAGCTCCCCTATCAAGAATGGCTTTCGTCTGCCCGTCTTGTCAGATAGAGCTGGGATCACGATCGACCCGACGATTCCGCCGACTATGAAGACACCTCCGATTATGCCGGCGTCGGTGATGCTGATTCCGAACGGCTCAAGCACCTTCTCCAACCACGTGGCAAGGGCCGTGAACAAGCCAACACCGATGAAGAAGGCGGCTGAAAGAAGGATGATGCTCTTAGATCGAATGACCCGCCTGAAAGCCTTCATAGAGAAGGCTTCGCCCGCCTCGTCAGGCTCAGGAGCGATCTTTGGCTTCGGTCTTGCGACGAACATGAAGAAAACCGCGCCTACGACTGCGATAGCGGCGTAGATCATGAGCATGGATTCGAATCCGAACGACAATGTGAGGAATGGAGTGGCTGAGAGACTGAGCATCATTCCGAGAAAGAGCGCCATGCTTCCCAATCCGGTGGCAAGAACTCTCTCCTTCCTTGGGAACCACGTGGCTGCCAGTTTTGAGACGCTGTTCATCACGAATGGTTGTCCGATCGCAACCCCGGCCTGGAAGAGCAAGAGCATCGTGAAGTCCTGAGAGAAGATTCTCAAGACTGAGAAGACGGCCATGAAGAGGACTCCAACTCCGACGCTCACGCGATACCCTTTCGAGTCCGTCAGGATGCCGGACGGTATCGAGATCGGTATGTAGAGCAGCGGGAACACCATGGATAGGAGGCTGACTTCGAACTCGCTGACTTGGAAGAGCCTTTCAACGAGTGGCATGATCGGAGCGAAATTCAGCCAGAGTAGCTGTGAGACCGCAGCTCCCCACATGTACGCTACAAGCACGATCCAGCGGTACCCGCCGATCTTGGCAGCCTGCATTTAGTCACCTTCAGAAAGCCACGACAATATGCCGTTTGATGTAGAGATATGACTAACGGTTGCGACCGCGGCCTTCTCCGGAGACGTGAGCGTATGGCACTCTTGGATTCAGCGTGCATAACGTCCGTTCGACAGCGCGGCTTAGACCCTATTGTAACATAGACTTGACTGTGCTGCTGATCTTCTCCTCGCTTGGCATGACGTATTGTTCCATCGGGTGACTTGCAGGTATCGGCACATCAGGCACCGCGATTCTCTTTGGCGGCCCCTTCAGTTTTCCCTCAAGGTGTTCGCAGGCCAATGCGACGATCTCCCCTGAGAGGCCAAAGCTAAGATAGTCCTCATCAACGACGAGCAGTCGACCAGTCTTTGCCACGGACTCCAAGATTGTTTCTCTGTCCAGAGGCACGATCGTGCGCAAGTCAACGACCTCAACTTCGATGCCTTCCTTTGCGAGCCTTTCAGCCGCGGCAAGCGACTTGTGCACCATGAGTGCAGTCGCGATGATCGTCACATCTTTGCCCGTGCGTCGCTTGATCACCTTCCCGAACGGAATCTGATATTCCTGCTCAGGGACGGGACCAGTCACTCCGAATGGAAGGAACGGAATGCTGTAGAGCAGTTTGTGTTCCAGGAACAAGACGGGGTCGTCGCAGCGAATCGCCCTAACCAAGAGCCCTTTTGCGTCGTATGGTGTGGATGGCACGACGACCTTGAGTCCTGGCAGGTGCGCGAAGATTGAGTAGAGGCATTGGGAACCTTGGGCGGCGTCTCCGTAGCCTCCGCCCATGGCCGCACGAAGCACAAGAGGGACTTTGAACCCGCCAGCTGACATGTAGTGGATCTTGGCCATCTGGTTGTAGATCTGATCCATCGCGACGCCGAAGAAGTCTATGAATTGGAGTTCAACGATTGGTCTAAGGCCCGTGGATGCGGCGCCGATTGACGCGCCGATGAATGCCGATTCCGAAATCGGAGTGTCAATGACTCTTTGATCTCCGAATTGGTCATGCAGGCCCATCGAGCATCCAAATGCCCCTCCTCCGAGCCCGACTCTGACGTCCTCGCCGAGGAGGATCACTCTGCTGTCGCGCTCCATCTCCTGCCTCATCGCTTCTGTGATGGCTTCGCCGAACGTGATCTCTCGTCCGCCCGGTTCGGGTAGAGGCTTGCTTGGCTCGGATGTTTCTTCGAAGACAGAATCTAGCGCTTCTTCGAGTCTAGGCCAAGGCGATTTCTTTGCAAAATCAATCGCGCTGTCGACTTTGGCCTTCTCCTCTGCTTTGATGCGATCCAAGTCCGACTTGGTGAAGACGTGCTTTTCCAGAAGATGTTTCTCCATTCTTGGGATCGGATCCTTGCTGAGCCATTCCTCCGCTTCCTCCTTGGACCGGTAGATCTGCTGGTCTCCTTCTATGTGACCTCGGAACCGGTATGTCTTGCAGTCGAGCAGAGTAGGGCCTTTCCCTGATCTCGCGCGAGCAACGGCATCACGCGTTGCGCTCCAGACGCCCAGAATGTCGTTGCCATCGACGATGACACCCGGCATACTGTAGCCTGCCGCTCGCAGCGCGTTATCCTGCACGGAAGTGCTCGCTGTCTTGGGAACTGACATCGCCCACGCATTGTCCTCGCAGACAAAAATCACAGGGAGCTTCCAGACAGACGCGAGATTCATGGACTCGTGGAATGTACCTTGGTTTGCCGCGCCGTCCCCGAAGAAGACGGCGGAGACCAACTGCTTCCCAAGGGTTTTGAAAGTGAGTGCAGGTCCGAGAGCAAGTGGAAGCTGGGCACCCACTATGCCCGTGGTCGAGAAGTTGTTCGACGCGTCGAAGAGATGCATGTGGCCGCCCTTGCCTCTGCACAGTCCGGTTTCTCTTCCGAGGATTTCAGCGGCCATCCGTGCAATGTCGACCCCTTTGGCTATGGCATGACCGTGACCACGGTAGTAGCTGGTTACGCTGTCCTCTCTTCGAAGATGGCCGCATACCGCGGCCGCGATCGCTTCCTGTCCGATGGATAGGTGGAGCTCGCCTAGGAGGCTCCTGCCTTCTGCCATCTCGTCAATGTAGACCCCTCCAATGGACTCCTCGAAGAAACGTATCCTAGTCATCGTACGATACAGCTCAGTCAACTTGTCAGAACTGAGGTCAACAGCTTCCAAGGAGGTTGCACCCTGCTTGGCGAGGTCTAATCATCGAAGAAATTAACTCTTGTCAGGCTACTAGTCGGGTCTTGGGGAATGCCTTGAAGGCAGCCGTTTTTCGTGGAGTACGGAAGATAGACATCACTGATGTGCCTAAGCCGGAACCTGACGCGAATGAGGTGCTGGTCAAGGTCAAGTACTGCGGCATCTGCGGCTCAGACGTGGGCTCGTACAAGACCGGAACATACGAAGAGGGCCTAGTCATAGGCCACGAGTTCTCAGGAGAGATCGTCAAACTCGGCCAAGGAGTGGCTGGATGGAAACTCGGCGACCGCATCGTTGGGAACGGCGTCAGACCTTGCGGGAGATGCTACTTCTGCCATCACAATAGGCCTAGCCTCTGCGACAATGTGCAGATGTGTGGAGTGTCATTTGACGGCGCCTTCGCGGAATTCGTCAAGGTCCCGTCCGACATATTGTACAGAATCCCTGACAGCGTCAGTGACGAAGAGGCGACTCTTGTCGATCCGCTCTCTAACTGCATACATGCTGTTCGGCACTCCGCCCTACAACTTGGAGATCGCGTTCTCATAGTGGGTGCTGGCCCCATCGGTCTTCTCATGCTCCAGTGCGTCAAGCTCGCAGGGGCGAGTGCAGTCTACGTCTCAGAGGTAAGCGACAAGCGAAGAGGCATGGCTGAGAAACTCGGAGCGACGGCTTCCTACGACCCGTCGAGAGAGAATCTGTATGTGAAGATGGATGAGGTGACTGCTGGGAGAGGCCCCGATGTTCTGTTTGAGTGCGCAGGCACACCACACACCCTGAGGGAAGCAGTGACGCTCGTACGGAAGGGCGGCCAGGTCTTCGTGATCTCCATCTGCGAGGAACATGTGGAAGCGGACTTCATGACGCCTGTCCTGAACGAGCTGGATATCAGGGGAAGCTACTGCGGCTATGAGGAGTACCCGCAGGCGATCGACATGATCGCGAAGAAACGTGTCGACGTGAAGTCGTTGATCTCCGACGTGATCCCGCTTGATCATCTTGTCGAGAAGGGCTTCGAGGTGCTGGCGAAGCCCCGGACCGAAGCTGTTAAGATCATAGCCAAAATCAGTTAGGGACCAAGGAGACGTTCCGCTTGAAATTGGGCAGCGCAGAATACATGGAAGAAGTGTTGAAGAGAACGAATTCAGACGAGAAGTATCTGAAGCTGTCGAAGGGTGAGAACGAGATCTACACGCTCGTCCTTGAGGCAGAGCCAGCCAAGGGCATCGCCGAGAACCTGATCCTCTGCTACAGGGTTGAGGATGGGAAGATCGTCGAGGTCTTCCCAACAGAGAGAGAAGCCACATTCCGCATAGCGGCACCATACGGGACATGGATTGAGATCCTGACAGGAAAGCTGGGCGCAAACAAGGCGATCATGACTCGAAAGCTGAAGGTCAAGGGCAACTTCATGAAACTGATGAAGTACTCTGAAGGAGTGCTTCGCTGGGTCGAGATCCTCAAGACGGTTCCGACGGAATTCGAAGGACAGTACTCTGAGTTCAACATCAAAGGTTCGTGAGAAAGAGGGCGCGATTCTGAATGTTCAGGTTCGGCAGCCTCGAATACATGAATGAAGTGATGAGGAGAACGAACGAAGACGCGAAGTACCAAGGCATGGCGAAGGAGGAAACCGGATCGTTCACAATGATTCTTGGAGGGGACCCGGCAAACGGCATCCCACAGCCGATCGTGGTGGGCTACAGGGAAGAGAAAGGCAAGATATTGGAAGTCTGGGAAGGAGAACGACAGACAGACTTAGTACTCTCGGGACCATACGGAGTATGGGTTGACATATTGCTCGGCAAACTGGGCGCGAGCAAAGCATTCGTCATGAGAAAGCTCAAGGT
>CAZJVZ010000087.1:0-5423 GCA_964549795.1 uncultured Candidatus Bathyarchaeia archaeon | reverse complement strand
ACTTGTGCTAGATTCCGGACCCTTTGGGAAATGGTTCTCGCTGTATGTCGAGAACGCCGAAGGCAAGCCTGTAATGCTCTCATGTGATAACAACGACGCGATAGATCCTAAGAAACTCAAAGAGATCCTAGACGTAGAGAAGGACATCAAGGCAATGACGGTAGTTCACTGTGAGACTCCTTCAGGCACGCTGAATCCCATCAGGGAACTCTGCCCCATCGCGAAGAAGAACGGGATCCTTACCATTGTTGACGCAGTCGCGTCCCTAGGAGGCGTCGATGTGAGGCCTGATGAATGGGGAATCGACATCTGCTGCGGTGCTTCTCAGAAAGCGATCTCAGCTCCTCCAGGGCTGACGATGATGTCGATGAGCCGCGACGCTTGGAAAGCAGTTGACAAGAAGAAGAAACCGATCAAGAACTCCTACATCAGCCTAATCGACTACAGAGACACGTGGATCAAGGACAAACGCTTCCCGTTCACGCCGTTCGTTTCTGAGATGTATGGATTAGCTGAAGCAACAGATGAACTGCTGGAAGAAGGCCTTCAGAACTCGTTCAAGAGACACGCGATGGTTGCCGAAGAGTGCAGAAGAGGATTGGAGAAGCTTGGCGTGAAACTGTGGCCGAGGAGACGAGAGATATGCTCTAACACTGTCACAGCATTTGAGATCCCAACACCGTTCGCCGGCCCACAGATCGTGAAGACAATGGGAGAAAAATATGGTGTGCTCATTGGCGGCGGATTCCGAGAAACGAAAGGCCGCTTGCTGAGAATCGGCCACATGGGCTACCAAGCTTCGCTGACGAACATCCTGACGACGCTCGCAGCTATGGAAAGAACGCTTAACGACCTCAGAAAAACCTAGACCCTCGCCGTCCGACCCCAGTTGGACCCGAGAACTTGGATACTCTTCCTTTTCTTCCACTTTTCATTCTTCTGTCTATTGTCGTTGCGAAGTCAGACCGGCGCTCCGCTCACTTGGCTTCACGTCAAGGGTTCTTCTTTGGCTACGAGAATCAGAAACCGAACCGTAGGATCGTGGATGATAGAAAAAGAGGGAGGAAGCCGGAATCGAAAACCGGCAGGGATCTAGCCGATGCCCTGAGTGACGTAGAAGCCGACGATGGCCGCGAGAACGATTGCCACGATCACAACTACGGCTACTGCGATCTTCATGTTGAGTGGCGGTGGTGCGTAGGACTTGATTCCAGGATAGGCTCTGAGAACGAGCTCTATGAGTATCAGAGACACTATTGCTCCTGCTGTCACTTGGAGTATATTGATAGTACTTAGCTCTGCAATGGCGGCTCCTATGCCGTAGAGCGGTGTCTCCA
The DNA here is from genome assembly GCA_964549795.1 of uncultured Candidatus Bathyarchaeia archaeon. Classification (GTDB taxonomy): domain Archaea; phylum Thermoproteota; class Bathyarchaeia; order 40CM-2-53-6; family 40CM-2-53-6; genus CAVPLU01. Next base: position 4,086 of record CAZJVZ010000087.1, on the reverse strand, counting down.
CAGCGAAGTACCCGAGAAGCATTGCAATTGCGCCTGCAATGACTGCGGCAATTCTAGCCGGCAAGCGTCTGTTGTGACCTATCAGTCCAACCAAGAAGCCTTCTGTGCCCTTGATGAGGAGAGTCATAGGCGCGAAGTAGCCGAATCCTAGAAGCACGTCAGCGATTGCGGATCCGACGCCTCCAGCGATGCCGCCGAGCCTTGCACCCAGCAGAAGCCCTGCAAGCATCACCATTGCGTCGCCGAGGTTGAAGTATCCTCGTGTTAGCGGGAATGGTATGCTGATCAGCATTGTAAGTGCTGCTGTCGCGGCGATCATGACGGCGGAAAGCGAGACCTCACGTGGTCCCATTCCTTTTCGTCCAACTGATTGAGTGGTCATACGTAAAGTCAATCCTCGTGAGGGAAGTGCTATGCCCCAAAACCGTATAATAGCCTTGCGAACATGAGAGCCCCGAAAGCGACAGCAACTACTCCCAGTGCGAATCCGTCAGTGACTCGCATCTTCAAGTCGGTGACGTAGGTTCTTTTCGTTGGTGCTCCGAATGCTCGTGATTCTATGGCGAGCGAAAGTTGATCTGCCATCCGAAGCGCTGTGATCACAACGGGAGCCATCACGTACACGTACTTCAGTATCTTGCGGAAGAAGTTCCCCCTGTCGAGTTCGAGTCCTCGCGCTTTCTGAGCGTCCATTATCATCAGAATAATCCCGCCGAAGGTCGGGATGTACCTGAGAGCTATCGCGAGTGACAGTCCGTACTCATAAGGCAGGCCGAGCCTCACGAGCCCACGTACCAAGCTGCCTTGCGGTGTCGTGTAGAGAAGCGCAAATGCGCAGAAGGCCATGACATTGATTCTCAGCGCGGATGATACTCCGGCTAGAATGCTTGGGAGCGTTATGATGATTGGTCCCCAACTGAACAGAACCGGCGTCCCGGTCCTGTAGAACAAAGGCCACAGGCAAATGATCATTATTGAGACCGGAAGAATTGTGCGAAATGCGAACTTGAATCTCTCCCAGGTCACCTGTCCGAGCTTGATCACAATGAGTACAATCGCATAGATCACGGCTAGAACGAACAGGTTCGAGACAGCTACAGCAGCAATCATCCCGAGGGCGACACCGATCAGTTTCACCCTTGGGTCGAGTCTGTGAATCATCGTGTCTCTTTCGATGTAAAGATCATACTTGAGCGACATCGTTAGACCGCCTCCAGACCGGAGCAAAACTCATCGACTGAGAGAATATCATCCGCGAAACCCATTGACTGCAGATTCTGAGCCAAACATGTGATCTGGGGTGGCGCAAGAAACGTCGTCTTCAATGCGTCAGGTTTCGAGAACACCTCCCGGGTCGGTCCGTCGAGGATGATCTCACCATTGGCAAGCACAATTGTCCTCTCTGCGTACTGTGCAACGACGCGCATGCTGTGTGTTATCGTAATGATTGTATGGCCCTGCTTGTTGAGTTCACGCACAGAGTCCATGAGTTGAATGGATCCGTTCCAGTCGATTCCCGTCGTTGGCTCGTCGAGTACCATGACATCAGGCTTCATCGCAACTATCGACGCCAACGTCACTTTTCTGCGCTGTCCCAAGCCGAGTGTTGAGGGCGGAACCTTCCGATACTCCTCAAGTCCCACAAGTCTCAGTGCTTCAGCGACTCGTCTCTCGGTTTCTTCGGGCTCTGCCCCGAGATTCTTCGGGCCGAAGGCGATTTCCTCTTCGACCGAAGTGCTGAAGATCTGGTGGTCAGGGTTCTGAAACAGGTATCCGACCGTCTTCGAAAGCTGCGCAATGGTCTTGTCAGCCGTCTCGATGCCATTCACAAGTATCTTGCCGCTCGTCGGACGGAGTAGCCCATTGAAATGCTTCACAAGCGTGGTCTTCCCGGATCCGTTCTGACCCACTATTGCCACGCATTCTCCTCTATTGATATTGAGATTGATTCCTGTCAGCACTTCGATGCCTTTTTCGTACTCGAAGTGCAGGTCCTTGACCTCCACCGCGGGAGGTTGACTATCCGTCACCGTCGAGCGCCGCTGCCTCCTCTCACCTACTCCAATGCTTGGACCTGATCTAGCCTTGGATTTCGAGAAGTTCTTGCGTATGCTCTCCTCAGCCTCTTGGAGAGTCAGAAATGAATAGGGTCTGCCAGGCCGGAATTTCTGGTTCATCTTCTCTGAGAGCTCGCTGACTTGGGGAACGCTCAGTCCGATGTCGAGTAGAGTCTGCGCTCGCGAGAACACGTCCCGTGGCTTTCCTTCAAGCACGATCCTGCCTTGGTCCATCACTACTATTCGGTCTGAGAAGCGTGCGATCTCTTCGCTTTCATGCTCCACCATGACGACGGTCATGTTTTGCATCTTCCTCAGATCATGAACGACTGAGAAGACTTCCATCTTGCCGATTGGATCCAACCCAGAGGTGGGCTCGTCCAACACAAGTATCGACGGCATCATTGATAATGCTGCAGCGATCGCTACTCGCTGCTTCTGTCCTCCTGACAATCTGAAGGGAGAACGTTCGCGGAACTGCTCCATTCTGACAACGCCGAGTGCCCAGTCAGCTCTCTTCCGAATCTCGTCAGGCGGCACACCCAGGTTCTCTGGTCCGAACGAGACTTCCTCTTCGACATTCATTGAGAAGAGCTGGCTCTCTGGTTCCTGAAAGATGATACCGACCTTGCTTGTGAGCATATGAACTCCATGCTCCAAGGTGTTCATGCCCTCAACGACGACGCTTCCACTCATCTTACCACTCAGAGACTGCGGGATTATGCCATTGAGTGTCAAGCACAGAGTGCTCTTGCCTGCACCGGTCGGCCCCATGATCGAAAGAAACTCGCCCTTGCGCACACTGAGATTGATGTCTCTCAGTACAGGTTCCTTTGATGTCGGGTATGAATAGGTGAATCCCTTGATGTCAATTGCGGGTTCTTCGCCGTGTTTCTGTGCGTCACCGATGGTCATAGACTTCCCCGCTATGCCAGAGCTGTTGTGATTTAAGAGTATGCGACTCGCCAAGGAGGTTGCTCGGTGGGTTTGAGCAAAATCCTTCGGGTCAAAAGCTTAAACTCCTGTGCAGTACGCTCTCTTCTGCTCATACGAATCAGGTGAACGTGATTGAAGTCGCCGATCACAATGTTGAAGGAGGCTTCCGTGCTCGTCAAGCATGCGTACAGGGTCGAGAAAGGCGAGACCGTGCTGGTGTTGGCAGATGACGAGCATATGCAGGAAGCGCTCGCGCTTGCGTCAGCGGTGCGAGCTGTTGACGGCATCCCTGCTGTCATGAACATATCCTCTTCCGTGCTGGACGGCATGCTGGCCCCTGGTATCCCTGAGGCTCCGAAGCACGTGGCAGCGGCAGTTGAGAATGCTGAAGTGACAATGATCAGCACCGTAATCGACTACGCTCACAGGTTCGCCCATACAGCAGCTGTCAAGAGAGGAGTGGAGCACATGGCGAGGATCGCTTCTGTCGAGGAAGGGCTCGGCTCCTGGGGCCTAACTGAAGATGACATTCGCCAAGTCCATGAGAGGACTTTGAAGCTCAGAGATGCCTTGCGGAATGCGGACAGGATACATGCAACCACGAAATTCGGGACAGACATCACGTTGTCAATCAGAGGCCGCCCCCCACTGATCGTCACTCCGATCAGAGAGAAGGGAGTCAGCATGGGTCCTCTTCCGCTTTGGGGCGAACTCACCTACGCCGCAATCGAGGACTCAGCCAACGGAAAGATCATTGTCGACGGCCTGATGAATGTTGTCGCACCTACCGGATTCAAGCAACCAATCGAGATACTAGTCAAGAACGGAAAGGCCTACGAAATCAAGGGTGGAGAGGAAGCAACCAGGCTACGCAGCATCATCGAAAAGGGCGACAAGGGTGCCAACGTTATCGCAGAATTCGCAGTCGGCACAGGGCACAAGGAGATTACTGGAACTCTGCAAGAAAAGGGCAAACTCGGAACGATGCACATGGCCCTAGGTGACAACTCTCGAGCCTATCCAGGTGGACAGAATGTGAGCAGCTCGCACATCGACTCTCTCATGCGGAGTCCAACCGTCGAGGTTGATGGCA
>CAZJVZ010000086.1:3240-5424 GCA_964549795.1 uncultured Candidatus Bathyarchaeia archaeon | reverse complement strand
TGCCGTTTGTTGCCCGCCCGAGTCTAGAGGCCTTCGCTGTCGATGTCTACACCACGGCCCGGAAGACAGGATATCAGATTCATGTGGTGAAGGGGTATCAGGAGCAGATGAACCGCTTCGGGCTGTTGCTGATCGAATAGGTGATTGGCAAGGGTCGGACCCTTGCGTGTACCGTGGAAATGGTGCGGCCGCCGGGATTTGAACCCGGGTTTCTCCCCTACGGGTGTAGGTCAGAAGCGGTCCGCCTAGTGTTGGCAGGCCTGCGGCGCGCGTGTTGCGCTCGTTCCCGTCCTAAACCAGACTAGACTACGGCCGCACGGCCCAAGAGAAGCATGTTTAGACGCTAAAGTCTTACTATTGCCAGTCGAACCATTTGGATTTCCTCAACTGGAGCAGGCAATACGGGCATCTGGGCTGATACTCTGTGAACTTGTTCTTGCACTTCGGGCAGTACCAAGTCATCTGGAAGACCGCGCTAGTGCAGGAACGGAATCCTTGCTTTCAGCGTCTCTTTCGTCGTTGTTCGCTTCAGGCTCTCTATGAATCGCGCCGGGTTCAAGCTCTTCGGGCACGCTTCGGTGCAGTTGAAGATCGTGTGGCAACGCCATAGGCCGTCCTCGGAACTGAGCGCTCCGACGCGGTCCTTGAGAGTGCCGTCGCGGGAGTCAGCTGCGAACCTGTACGCCTGCAATAGCGCTGCCGGGCCAAGGTATCTCTTCCCAGTCCATACGCTGGGGCACGATGAGTAGCAGGCCGCGCACAATATGCAGTCGGTTGAGTCGTTGATCTTGTCTCTCTGTCTTGGGGACTGGATCCATTCCTTCTCTGGCGGTGGCTTCACGGGCACGACGTAAGGCTTGACCACCTTGTACTTCTCGAAGAATGTGGTGAGGTCGACGACTAGGTCTTTGATGATTGGCATTTGGGGGAGAGGCTGCACTATCAGGTTGTGTCCGAGTTCTGAGACTAGTGTTGAGCAGGCGAGCCTGTATTTTCCGTTGATGAACATGGCGCAGCTTCCGCAAACCGCGCTTCTGCATGAATATCGAAACGCGAGCGAATGGTCCTGGTTCTCCAGTATCTGGAACAGAGCGTCGAGTGCAGTTGTGTCCTTCGCGGCTTTGACTCTGAAGGTCTGGTAGTATGGTTCCTTCATCTTCGCCGGATCGTGTCGCAGGATCGTGAGCGACACCGTGTCACCATTCTTCCACTTTGTCAATACTTCCTCGCCTCCGGCTTGTAACGCGTGATCTTGACATCCGAGTAGTCTAGCTTCGGGCCAGTCGGCGTGTAGTGTGCGAGCGTGTGCTTGAGGAAGTGCTCGTCATCTCGTTGTGGGAAGTCCAAGCGGACATGTGCTCCTCGGCTTTCCTTCCTAGCCAGGGCTGAAGCGGTGATTGTCTCGGCAAGTTCGAGCATCGCCTCTACTTCAAAAGTCCGTATCAGGTCTAGGTTGAAGACCATGCCAGCATTCACTGGCCTGAGTTGAGTGAATCTCTCCCTTGCGCTGCGGATCTGCTTCAGCGCTTCTTCCAGATCTGAGCCTGACCTGAACATGCCCACTTTCTGGGTCAAGATGAGACGCACCTCATCGCGCAGTCTCGTCGGTTCCTCAGTCCCGTTTCCCTTCTGGAAGGCCTCGATTCTCTTCTCTTCCCTCGCCAGAGACGATTGAACGAGTCCTTCGTCGGTTCCGTTGGGTAGTGATTTGGCAAACTTGGCGGCCTTGTCGCCTGCGACTTTCCCGAAGACAACGCAATCGAGCAGGGAATTCCCGCCGAGCCTGTTGGATCCGTGTACGCTGACGCACGAACATTCTCCGGCGGCGTACAGTCCCTTGAGTGGTGTCTCGCAGTTCAGGTTGCAATCTATCCCTCCCATCGTGTAGTGAGCGGATGGGCGGATCGGGATCGGTTTCTCAATCGGGTCAAGACCACCGAAGAGGAGACAGATCTCGCGGATTCCCGGGAGTCTGGTCATGATCTTCTCTCTGCCAAGGTGGCGGAGGTCCAAGTGAACGTACGCGTTCTCGAAGGCTCGGCCCTCGTCGATCTCCTTCTGGATCGATCTGCTGACGATGTCACGAGGGGCGAGCTCCATTGCCTTTGGAGCGTATCGTTCCATGAACCGTTCTCCCTTGGCGTTGACCAAGTATCCACCTTCGCCCCGAGCTCCTTCGGTGAT
>CAZJVZ010000086.1:0-3140 GCA_964549795.1 uncultured Candidatus Bathyarchaeia archaeon | reverse complement strand
TGTTTCTCCGGAGTGTCGTCTCTGCCTTTCTCAGCGTTTGCGAGCGCCGCGTTTATTCCGCCTTGGGCTGCCTTTGTGTGTGATCGCAACGGATGCACTCGACTAATGATGGCAGTGTCGGTGAATGCTGAAGCTTCGATGGCTGCTCGTAGGCCGGCGAGTCCGCCGCCAACGATGATTACGTCGTGTTGAAGCATCTTGTCTGCGCCTCATTCTATCCTCCGACGATCAGGGGCCAAAGGCCGTGAATCCCGAACAACAATGAGGCGACGCCGACGAGCAACAGGATCATGGTGACGAATTTTCTTCCCTGAGTTCCGATGTCGAGATCCAAGAGCACGGTTCGCACGCCGTTTAGGCCGTGAAATAGCGCGAGTCCCAACAGGACTACTCCGAGCATCGCTCGCAATGATGTGGCGGCCTGCCCGAAATTGGCCAGCCAGAGATGCACTCCAAGAACAACGACGAGCAGTACTGCGGTGATCCTCTGGAATAGCCAGAGCCAAGTATTCGTGGGCGAGGGACGTGCAAGATGCACCATCAAATCCCTCCTACCAAAGGCAGACCGTAGAAGATGACGAGCCCGCTCACGATGATGCCGATCACTGCGAGAATCCAGAAGATCGCCTTGTGTGAGCGAAGCCCGACCCCAATGCCCATGTCAAATAGTACGATGCGGATCCCGTTCATTCCGTGGAATGCGATTATGCCGAGCATGATGAGGTCGATGGCGAGTACGGTTCTGTCCACCGACCAGAACGGATTCCTCAAGCCGTCTAGCATCGTGAAGAGCGGCCCACTCAACGCGAAGTTCGCTTGAGAGATGGCAACCACGTGGGCAACCACGAACACGACGAGGGCCAATCCGGATATCCGCTGTATCAGCCAAGCCCAAATTCCCAAGCGCATGTTACGTGGGTTTAGCTCGCCGCCCCTTCCAAGTATCTGCGCGATTCGTCTAGTCATAGAAGATCAGTCTCCCTGCATATAGTATGATTCCGAAAGTGATCAGTATCAGTCCGGTGAAGACGCTGAAGATTCGTTCCAGACCTGCCGCGCCGGACGTGTATGCTCCGGCTAGGAACGCGATTTCGATTGCCAGAAACGCGACTAGGAGGGCAAGCCACCATGCTGATATCGAGACCGCGGTGCCTCGGCGGTCTTCACTCAAGGAACTTCACCCTCCGCTTGACTCGGCCCGACGTGCGCTCGCTTGAGTAGACCATGCGGCTAAGGATCAGGACCGAGATCACGGTGACAACTAGAAAGCCTCCACCAATCAGCGCATCCGATGTTGAGGCCGCGCCCTGTAGTGCACGCGGAGCCAGCGACGTGAGTTGCGAGATGGAATAGGTTGCGATTATGAAGACAGTAATGAAAACGAACATCCACAGTACTCCCACACGCTTCGACAAGGTGCTTACTTCCTCCTGATTCTCCTTTGGCGATAGGCAGCGAAGAGTAGAGCGGCCGCTGAGATTCCGTTGACGATGAGAAGCAGAGCGATGACTTTCAGGTCGGAGAACATCGCAACCTGGCCTGGTGTCGCGTATCCATAAGCCGTCAGGAAAAGGAATTGGAAGGCAACAACAAACGCGGCTGCCATCATGAGCGGCCTATCCTTCGGCGCTCGTCCTGGTTCCCTGTCAATGAATGGGACCAGCAGGAGCAAAATCCCCAGGATAGAGAGCAGTGCGACCGCATGCGCGGGCTGTACTCCTTGTGTCTTCAGGAATTGGTAGACACCCATGAAGTACCATTCCGGCTCCAGTATCTGCGGCGGGTTCAACGGGTCGTACTTCTCCGCAAGCTTCGTTGGAAACAGCGCCGAGAAGATCACGACCAGTCCGAGGATTGCGAATGCGAGAGCGATCTCGCTCAGGAGATGGTTCGGGAAGAACGGGATCTCTTCCTCACGTGAATGTGAATCAGAGTGGGCCTGAGATTCCATGCCTCTTCACCATCCAGAAGTGAACTGCCATCAGAATGATCATCAGCCCAGGCACGAGCAGCATGTGAGCCGCAGTGTAGCGCGAGAGCGTTTCGGCCTGACTCCTTCCCCAGAGTACTGATCCGAGCAGCGATCCGAGATACGGAATCGCTGCTGCGATTCCTTTTCCAATGCCAGAGGCGCCGACTGCTTCCTGGTCCCACCGGAGAGTGTATCCCGTGTATCCTGCACCCAGCGTCAGCAACCCCAAGATGATGCCTGCAATCCAGTTCAATTCGCGCGGAGCCTTGTATGAGCCAGTGTAGTAGACTCTCAGCATGTGCAGGACGGCGAGGATGAGCATGCCATTTGCACTGTAGAAATGCACGCTCCTTATCAGCCAACCATAGGGGACGGTTTTCGTGATCGTTTTGACGCTCTCGTACGCTCCGTCTGGTGTCGGAATGTAGTACATGGCGAGCAGTATCCCGGTGACTGAAAGCACGACAAAGAGTAGGAATGTGGTTCCTCCGAGACAGTAGATCGGACTCAATGCGTGGCGTGGGACTCGGCTCGTGATGAACGGTTCTATCTTTGTTCTGTCGACGAGCCAATCCCAGAAACGCTTCATCCAGGAGGGTTTCGACAAATGTGCTCCTTCCTATTCCTCACCGTAGAGCGGGAGACCGCTCTCGTATCCGTTGGCGTATATGTCTCCGTTGGTGTCGATCTCTAGTTTGATCTTGGGCATCGGTCTCGGCGGAGGTCCTTCTAGGATATCTCCGTTCACAGGGTCGAAGACCGCACCGTGACAGGCACAGAAGAGATTCTCCTTTCTGTTCTCCCAGCCTCTGATTGGCTCCTGGTCGAAGTGAATCTGGCATCCGAGATGCGTGCAGATAGTGTCATATGCGACGAAGTTGCCCGATGCAAGGTGAATGAGGACTGCTGGCCTGTCCTCGCGTGGGTACGTGAAGAGAAGGCTCGTGCCTGCTGCCACATCGCCCGCGTTCGCGATCTTCGCCCGCGGATAGGAGGCTGAGCCAGCCTTTCGCTCAAGAAGGAATGCGCTCAATCGACCAACAGGGAAGAATACAAGCGCGCCGGAGAAAACCATCAAAGCCTTGAGGAATCTCCTTCTCGTAGTCTCGGCCGTTATCTCTCCGCTTCCAGAGGACGATTCAGTCACCAGCGTGAAGTCATTGCTCCA
>CAZJVZ010000085.1:0-5444 GCA_964549795.1 uncultured Candidatus Bathyarchaeia archaeon | reverse complement strand
AGTTTGAGCCTGCCTTCGTAGGCGGTGGCGGTGCTTATTCCACGTCCTAGGAAGAGAAAGGCCTCCGCATCTCTGTATTTTGTCGCGATCTGCCTCACTTTCTCGCTCTGTGTCCTAATGACTGCTTCGACTGCGTCGGGCAACTCTGTTAGCTTCTCACTCAGATTGTCCATTTCATCCTGTGAGACTTTCCCTCTCTTCTTGGCCACTCTCAGTGCCAGCTGAGCCAGCACTGACAGCTGAGACGTGAAGGTCTTTGTTGCGGCGACCCCGATCTCCGGACCTGACTGTTGAACAACATACACTCGTGAGATCCGCGTCAATGTCGAGTTGAGAACATTGGTCAGCCCCAAGACTGTGGCTGCCCTGTCCCTCGCGAACATGACAGCGCCCAATGTGTCAGTGGTCTCTCCGGACTGGCTCACCGCCAGAATCGTACTGTCAATGCCCATCGACTTGCCCTGCTGCTGGACACATTCCGAAGCTATGACGGGATGGGCCGCCAAGAACGCGAGCTTGGAGAACATGTATGAACCCGCGAGGCACGCGAGATATGATGTCCCGCAGGCCACAAGGTGGAGTTCCCGCGCTCGGTCGAGAAAAGTCGCCATCAGATCGAGATAGTGCTCCTGCAATCTCAGGGTGTTTCTCAACGTGGTCGGCTGCTCGTGAATCTCTTTCAGCATGAAATGCGGGAAGCCGCCCTTGACCGCCATCTCTGGGGACCAGTCAGTCACTTTCGGCTGCCGCGCGACAATACTTGAATCATGGATCTTCCTGATCTCGACGCTTTCTGGTGTGAGCGTGACGAGTTCCCCATCCTCGACCACTACTATCTTGTTGGTCAGGGGCAGTAGTGCCGGGATGTCGGAGGCACAGTAGAATCCCTCGGGCGCGACTCCGATTACGAGCGGGCTTTCGTTCCTGGCGCACACTATCTTGTCGGGTTCCCTCGTCGATATCACGGCAATCGAGTATGAACCCTCAAGCCCCTTCACGGCTTCCAATACGGCATTTGTGAGGTTCTTGGAACTGCTACCTTTCAGAGCCTCTTCGATCAGATGAGCTATCACTTCGGTGTCAGTCTTGGACTTGAGAACGTGGCCTCGTGCCTGCAGTTCCCGCCTCAACTCTCCGAAATTCTCTATGATGCCGTTGTGGATCACCGAAATCTGTCCGCTGCAGTCAAGGTGTGGATGCGCGTTGACTTGTGTTGGAGCTCCGTGGGTGGCCCATCTCGTATGCCCGACGCCGATGCTTCCCGGCAAGTCATCCAAGTCGAGGATCCGGTGGACTTCGTCGATCTTGCCGCGGTCCTTCTTGATGCGGAGCTTGCCGTCACATACAGTCGCGACGCCGACGGAGTCATATCCTCGGTATTCCAATCTCTTCAGGGCCGCATGTACTACGGGCGCGGCATTTCCCTTCTTCAGGGCACAACCGAAGATGCCACACATAGGCGAATGCACTCCTCAAGCATTCCCCGCACGACTAATAGACTTTCTTGGATGGGATCTCAGCCGAGAGACCTCGCTCTCGGCCGGGAGGAACTCAGCCGCCTTGCTTGCAGTCGCGGCTCGACTCAGCAGCTGTTTGCTGATCGACCGGCCTCTCTAGGATATCACTTGTTGTGCTGTCTTGCGAGCTGTCGGCGGGCAGAATCGATCAGGGCTTTGACGCCCGGCATTTCCTCTCCTGCTAGGAATGCGAGCATCGCCCCGCCTGCCGTGCTAACGTGGGAGATACGGCCGGCGACTCCGAGCATGTTTGCGTAGCTTGCCATGTGCCCACCGCCCACGACCGTGAATGTCCTCTGACCCGCCATGGCTTCGAGCACAGTTCTGCTTCCCAGATCGAAGCCTTTCTCTTCAAACATGCCAAGAGGGCCGCTCGACACAATAGTCTTCGATTCGCCAATGATCCGTGCGTACTCCTCGGCTGTGTCTCTCCCGATATCCTTCACGACCCCGGCGGTCAATCCTTTGGCAATGGGTTGATCTACACGGTTCCCTCCCTGCTCGACCGCAAGATCCCGTGGAAGCACCACCCTGTCCCCGTACTTTGCCAATATCGAATGGGCTTTCTCGAAGACGACTGCGGATTTCTCCAGACTACGGTTCTCCACGTCACCGAAGTCAGTTCCTGAGGCGCGAAGCAGAACATTCGCGACGACGCCGCCGACGAGGACCCTGTCGGCTTTGCCTGTTCGAAGAATGTTCTCGATTATCGGGAGCTTGTCATCGGCTTTGGCTCCGCCGATCACATATGTGCTCGGATGTTCGGGCGCATGGTAGGCCTGTCTTAGCGCCTCCAGTTCCCTTGCCATTAGTCTCCCCGCAACCGCCGGGACAACTTGCGGTAGACCCACGATGGATGTCTGGGCACGGTGCGCGGTGGCAAACGCATCATTCACATACACATCAAGGACTTTGGCGAGCCGCTGAACCATTATCGTGTTTGCTAGAACCTCTGGGGCGCCGGAGATGCTCTCCTCGGCGCACAGACGGAGATTGTCGAGAACAAGCACTTCTCCTGCCTTCAATGCTCTGATCCTGCTCAGGGCCTCAGGCCCTATCGTGTCTTCCACGAACTCGACTTGCCGGCTCACGTACTTGCCAAGGAGTTTCGCGTGGGCTTCGAGTGTTGTGAAGTCATCGTCACCTGGCCGTCCCTGGTGAGAGCCAACCACGACCTTCGCGTCCCTAAGCGACTCCACTGTGTCCTTGCACATTCGAATTCTCGTGTCGTCGAGGATCTTGTTGCTCGAAGGATCGAGCGGACAATTAATGTCAACACGAACGAAAACCGTCTTGCCTTTCGTCGGAATATCGTCCAAGCTCAAGAAATGAAACTCGTCGCTACTCAAATTCGACTCCTCGATGTTGCAGCCGTGATTCCCAGATACTTGGTTTAAGTCTGTTTGTGCGATATCTTCTGAAGAGGCCGCTGCGCGACGATGAGCAAGGCTTAATGTGCGGACTCAGTGACCCTAGGGGCGGCGCCGGGGTGGCTCAGCTGGTAGAGCGCCAGCAAGAGCCGGATTGGCGAAACTCATAATCTGGAGAGCATAGGGCCCAGAAGTCGGGGGTTCGATACCCCCTCCCGGCACCACACTCGCTCTTCTGACCTCAGCCCATCCCGGGCGGCATACGATGTGGTCACTTGGCTTGTAGAACTTGAACCGTCCCGTCTCTAAGCCCGACATAGACACGATCCGTCAGACCTATGAACAATCCCGTCTCCAAGAGACCCGGAATCGATCTCATTTGACGATCCAGAACAAGAGCATCCTTGATGGGGCCAAAATCCACGTCGACCACGAAGTTCCCGTTGTCAGTGCTAATCGGAGCTGAATCCTTGCCGCGTCTTAGTCTTGGCTTTCCCCCGAGCCCTGCCAGTCTTGACATGACGAGCCGATGGGCGAAGGGAATGACCTCGACGGGAACGAGCTGACCACTGCCCAAAGTCTGGGTCAGCTTTCTCTCATCAACGACGACCACCAACTTCTTTGCCGCAGCGTCGACGATCTTCTCTCTTGTCAGTGCTGCTCCTCCTCCCTTGATGAGGTTAAGCGTCTCTGACTCGACTTGGTCTGCTCCGTCAAGCGCCAAGTCAATCTCCGACACATCGTCTGGGTTCACAGTTGTCAGCCCGGCTCTGATGATCGCCGACTCGATCTGACTGGAGGTCGCAACAAGCTTCAGCTTGAGTCCTCTGCCCTTCACTTTCTTGGCGAGTTCGCCAACCAGCAGTTCCAGCGTTGTGCCGCTTCCTATTCCAATCACCTGTGCGTCTCGAATCTCTTCAAGCGCTCTTAGGATCGCTACGTGCTTTGCTGCATCAACCCAGCTCAATGTCTAGCCCTCTGACTCTATCTGCTCAAGACGCTCCATCGCCTTGAGAACTTCCTCCCTGATGGCTTCGATCTTCTTCTCAGTCTTCGTCTTCGTATCTTGGAGCTCAGCTGTGGCGAGCTTGAGGCCAGACTCAGGTGGCATTCCAGCTCCCTCACTAGGTTTGACAGCTTCGGTTCTTGCGGCGGTGGCTAGAGAGGTCGTGGGCACTGTTCCTTGTCGGAGATCCGCGAGCCTCTTGTCTATTTGGGACAGCTTCTCGCTAAAACTGGATGTGAGTTCCTTCTTTGCGGATTCCAAATCGAACATGTCAACGATTCTCTGGTGCTCCGAGATTCTGGATTCTAGCTGTTTCAGATCTGAGGAGTACTTGTCAATGAGCCGATCCCGTTCCTCACGTGTGATTATGCCTTGCACTTCGGACTCGTAGATCGTTGTGAGGGCGGTTCCGATAATCTCACGTTCTAGTGTGAGAACCTTGAGAATCTCGCGGGAGCGGGATGCATCCGATTCCTTGACGGTCTGCTCAATCTCAGACCCGCTTGTGTCGGCGGGCTCTGGCAAGTTCTGCCCTGACTTCTTCCTCCAGAAGATCAGAGACACTAGGAGGGGAAGAAGCCGCGACAGCATTGAGCAGGTCACGGATTGTCCTCTTCTGAGACGCCTATGTCGGAGGGTGCTGTTATAAATCCGCTTGCCGTCCACATGATGATCTGCAGCATCCACATGGATGAATCCTTGCGGATTGTCAACATCGACTCGGAATACCTTGCGGTAGTGAACTGATCACTCCTTTATTCTCTGCTGATCCTTTGCCATGTTGATTCGCGAGCGACGATGTATGTAGGAGATACGTGGTGGGAATTGTGAACATAGGTCTCTGGAATGGCCTGGTAGAGGCGAGACCAAGCCCCCGCAGGGAGGTGGACGGCTAGATGAAAGATCCCATATGCGGAATGTACGTCGACGAGAAGACAGCGAAGATCAAGAAAGATCTCCACGGCACGACGTACTACTTCTGTAGCGAAAGCTGCCTCAGACAGTTCGAGAAACCTGAGGTTGAGATGCACAAGCTCAAGACGCTCGCCTCCATTGGCGCTGTTCTAGCTGCTCCCACGCTCATGCTCACGTATGTGCCGGTTCTTCCGCAGCCTCTCAACAACTACCTGTTGCTGTTGCTGAGTGCTCCTGTACAGTTCGTGGTGGGCTACCGTTTCTACCGGGGAGCCTATGATGCGTTGAAGAACCGCATGGGAAACATGGACACACTGATAGCGGTGGGGACGACCGCTGCGTGGATCTATAGCTTCATCGTCACATTGGTGCCTTCGGCGTTCTCTTCGACCGGCGTGTACTTTGACGCAGCCGCATTGATTATCACATTGGTTCTGGTCGGGAATCTGCTCGAGTACATGAGCAAAGGCAAGGCTTCTGAGGGGGTTAGAAGACTCTTGGACCTTCAATCTAGGACCGCTCGTGTCGTGCGTGAGGGGGCCGAGGTCGAGGTTCCCGTCGAAGAAGTGGAAGTGGGCGACATCTTCCTTGTCAGACCGGGGGAGAGAGTACCAGTTGACGCTGTCGTTCTCGAAG
>CAZJVZ010000084.1:0-5467 GCA_964549795.1 uncultured Candidatus Bathyarchaeia archaeon | reverse complement strand
AGGAACCCGATGAACTTCGTGTCGAATCTCTTCTTGGCAACAGCCGTCTACACTCGACTTCGTCATCCCCAGATCTATGCGCTGACGAAGGCAGACCTTGTTTCGGCTGAGGAACTTGAAACAGTGGTCGGATGGGGAAGCGAGATTGAGCGACTCGAAGATGCACTTGAGACTACCTCTGGCGACGCGGCTATGTTGATTGCCCGTGACTTGGCGACGGCTGTCCACGCGGCAGGTCTGGTCCACGAGCCGATCCCAGTCTCAGCAAAGTCAAACGTGGGCCTCCTTGAGCTCAGTGCCTCTGTCACGCGAGCCCTGACAGGTGGAGAAGAACTCAGGCCATGAAAGGACCGAAGGAACCGGCGCCAAGGCAAGCGCCAGAAGGTAACCACGTTGACTGTTACCCTGATACCCCAAGTTTGGGAAGGGTTATCCAATAACAGAGAGCACTGAGGGCCCACTGGGCACGGGGCGATCGTGACTGAATCTGATGGTGCCCGAGCAAGAACTGTTCATTCTTTGGCTATTGAGGACTGAGGACGAAATCGGCAGATATCGTCTGGCAAAGATGTTGGGCGTGTCCCAAGGCTCCGCAAGAGGAATGCTCACCCAGATGAAAAGAAGAAGATTGATCACCGTCCGACCTCACGCAGGAACCAGATCAAGCCAGAAGGGGCTTCGTGAACTGTCCGTTCTCATGAGACACCACCGCCTCAAACTGGTTGAGAGATCCAATCTGGAGCTTCTGGGCCTGGGCCCTGCGACTGTGGTCTTCCAGATCTCTGGGCGGTCTCAGCGGCTGAGCCATGGGATCGAGCAGCGAGATGCCGCCATCAAGGCAGGCGCCATGGGCGCCGTCACATTCCTGTTTGATGGCAAGACGCTGAAGTTCCCCGGTGTGGCGGAGCCGGTATCTAGACGAAGCCCCATGGCTTTTGAACAGCTGAAGGCCAGATTGAAGATGAAGAAAGGGGACGTTGTACTCATCGCATTTGCCCACACGTGGTGGGACGCGGCAAGAGGCGGATTCTCGGCGGTCAGAACGCTGGTCTGAACTCGCTCACCGAGGGAACACCACGAGCGTCCATTCGTATCTTATCCCATACATCTCGCCGCTTGTGGCCCGCTGACCCATGTTGAGATACTGCATGATCCCTCTCACATGGCCGAGCCCCACAACTGCCACAACCTGGCCGGTGCATGACTGCAATATACCTCGCAACATCCCAGCCATGTGCTTGTCTCTGTCTCTTACGAGAATTCGCGAGAGTGTTGGATACTTGGCATCGAATTCTTCCATCAACGCATTGAGGCTCGTGTTTTCTGGCTGGACTGACTTGCGTCGTGTGCCAATCGCCAAGAGAGCAACTACGATGTCGGTGCCTATCCTGAGCTTCTCGCGAAGTGGCAGGGTTGAGAGATCACTCAATATCGTGTCGATTGGTTTGTCAATCATCGCAACCTGTGCTCCGACTCTCTGAGCCTCATTCACAGCCTCAAGCATCTCACTTCCGGGGAAAACGCCCGTCAGCGATCCGACTGATCTCTCAAGCAATGCCATGAGCCACGCCAGCGGGCCAGAGCGGATCGGGGAGATCAACCGATCTCTATGGGGATCTCGCAGCGCCCAGAGTCTCTCGTCGTCGAGTTCCACCGCGACGACTGATGGGTGCCCCTCTGAGATAGTCTTCCGAACACGTTCGATGCTGGACCTGTCTACATGAGTCGTGCCAATGATTGTAAGCCTCTGAGAAGCGATGTTCTGCTCCAACGACTCCAACCAGACTAGACCTAGCCGTCAAGCGTGAGGTGCAGCAGAGAAGGCGAGCAACGATATTAAAGCGGTCGCATCGTACAGATTTTCAAGGCAACTCGCTTTGGGCGCCAAAGAAGTGCAGGCAATAATCGGAAAGGCCCTCGCGGAACGGCGACGGAATCTCTTGGAACCCGAGGCGAAGGCAATATGCCTTGCCTATGGCATTCCAACACCTCCTTTCAAGGTCGCAACGAGCCCCGAAGACGCCGTGGCTTGCGCCCGGAGCGTCGGATATCCAGTTGTTCTGAAGATTGTGTCCCCTGACATACTTCACAAGACCGAGGTGGGAGGCGTCGTCTTGGGATTGTCATCCGAAGATGCGGTGGAATCTGCCTACCTTCGCATCATGGAGACCGCGAAGTCGCACAAGCCAGATGCACGACTCATGGGAGTGCTCGTTCAGAAGATGGCTCCTGACTCGATCGAAGTCATTGTCGGAGCCATCAACGATCCCCAATTTGGGCACACGATTCTCTTCGGTCTGGGAGGAGTCTTCGTCGAGGTACTCAAGGACGTGGTCTTCCGAATCGCTCCCTTGGAAGAACGCGACGCACGGGAGATGATCCTTGAGGTCAAAGGATACCCCGCCCTAGCGGGATATCGAGGATTCCCGCCGGCCGATCAAGACGCCATAGTCAACCTGATTCTGTCAGCCTCACGCTTGGTGACGGAGAACACTCAGATCGACCAGATGGATCTTAACCCTGCAATGGTATACGAACACGGTGCCTTAGTGGTCGACGCGCGCATTCTGCTAACGAACTCAGGCACCCATGTGGCAACCAGGCAATGAGCCCGTGGGCCTAATAGCACGCATTGTCTGAACTCATAAGCCTAGGATGGAGGTACGAGAAAGTCTTATGAGGAATCATGCATCTTCCGACTGCCAGCAAAGGTACAGAGCGGCTTGCCAGACACTGCTGAAGCATTGTTCCGACAGATCAGTGCTCTCAGGGACTCAAACACGCGCATAGTCGAGCAACGCGAGACCCTGAACCGGAAGGCCAAGGAACTCCTCGAACAGCGCAACAGGATGAACGAGGAGTTCAAGAAACTGATCGGTCAGGTCAAGGAACTTAAGGCCAGAAGAGACGAACTCAACCGCAAAGTGAAGGAGCTCAAAGCTTCTCGAAACGTCGCAAGGGACGCTGCGGTTGCCCAGAGGGAGAGACTCGAGAAGCTCAAGAACAAGTCCGACGTGATCTCGAAGCGCTTGGACGAGAGCCCGAGAAAGGCGGTCGAGGAGTTCAACCGCCTGGAATGGAAGATGCAGACCACGCTCCTCACTCCCAAGGCCGAGAAAGAGATCATCAATCGACTGAAGGAACTCGAAGCCCAAGTGCTCGTTGCCAAGCGGGCGGAAGACCTGAGATACAAGATCGTGGGGACCAAAGCCGCCATCGGCGGCAAGAGACTTCAGGCCCAATCATTCCATGAGCAGATGACGAAGGTCGTCGAGGAAAGCGAAGTCATCCACAAGAACCTGGTCGAAGTTGCCGCCTCTGCGTCAGAAGCAAAGGCGGGAGCAGACAAAGCACACGTAGCTTTTGTCGAAGCGCTGAGAGGCGCAGACAGCGCACACAGGCAATACGTCACCAACCTCGTCAAGATTCGAGACCTTCGTCAACAAATCGCCGAAACGGGACCGTTGGCCAAGCTCCGAAAGGGACAAGAGGTCCGGGAGAAGCTTGAGAAATCTGGCAGTGAGAAACTCGAGCAGGGAAAGAGACTCTCGCTTGAGGAGTTCAAGGCTCTGATGGAGAAAGGCGCCATCTAGCCCCCGTCGGCCGGCACCACTTATATCCCCGCATTCTGTCACGTGGAACCAGTACACAGACTCGACTCGGCGGTAACCCTTGTCTGACATCAGGATAGGGCTGATAGGCGGCTCGGGTTTCGAGAAGCTCGTTCAGCAGGGAGAGACAAGACTGGTAGACACGCCTTACGGAACACCTGTACAGGCAAGGATCGCAGAAGTCGGCGGCGTCCGCGTTGCCTTTGTCTCCAGACATGGCGCTCGCCATGAAGTCCCCCCTCACAAGGTGAACTACCGCGCCAACTTGTGGAGTCTCAAGCAGATCGGAGTCGAGAGAATCGTTGCCACCAACGCGGTCGGCGCGATGAGAGAAAGCTACAAACCTGGGGATCTGGCGATCCCTCTGGACATAGTCGATTTCACAAGATTGAGAGCTCAGACGTTCTACGAATCAGAGCCGGTCATGCATGTTGATGTAACGGATGTCTACTGCCCAGAGATCCGCAGAACCCTGATCGAAGTGTCAGGCAGGTCATCTCGGAAGGTCTGGAGCGAAAGTGTCCTAGCATGCGCGGATGGTCCACGCTATGAGACACCAGCGGAAATCAGAATGATGAGGAACGGAGGATGTGACCTCGTTGGAATGACATCTGCACCAGAAGCGTTCCTCGCACGTGAGCTCGAGATGTGCTACGCTGCCTTGTGCTTCGTAACAAACATGGCTGCCGGACTTCAGAAGACACTCAGCGCAACGGAAGTCACTGAACTCGCGAAGAAGGTCCTTCCGGAAGTTGAGTCACTGTTGAAGGATGCAGTGGCCAGAATTCCGGTCACAAGGGCCTGCAAGTGCGGAAGCGCACTCTCGCAGGCTGCCGTGAAGTGAGAGGGAATGCTGAGAGGTTTCCTGCGAGCCATCGGCACCTACGCTGCGTACGAGAAGTGGCTCGACTGGCAGATCAGAAAGAGACCGATCCCGGAGCACCTGGGCGTCATACTTGATGGGAACAGACGATGGTCGATCGCTCGTTCAGGCATGGAGTATGAGGGACACAGAGTCGGCGCAGAGACCAGTCAGAGCTTCCTCGAATGGTGTCTCGACCTCAAGATCAAGACCATTACACTCTATGCTTTCTCAATCGAGAACTTCAGTCGACCGAAACGCGAAGTGGAGACGATACTAAGCATCATCGAGGGCGAGGGCAAGACGCTCCTGAAGGACCAAAGGCTACATCGGAACCAGATTAGAGTGAAGGCCCTGGGGCGAGTGGATCTCCTGCCCAAGAGCCTCCAGCAGGTACTTCGAGAGATCGAGGATGCAACAGAATCCTACGACAAGCACTACCTGAATATTGCACTAGCGTATGGGGGAAGAACTGAGATCATCGATGCCGCTCGCAAGATTGCGCGCGATGTCGGAGAAGGCTCAGTGAAACCTGAAGAAATAGATGAGCAGTTCTTCATGAAATACCTCTACACTGCTCACCTTCCGAACCCGTATCCTGACCTCATCATACGAACATCCGGTGAGGAAAGACTCAGCGGTTTTCTGCTGTGGCAGTCAGCCTACAGTGAATTTTGCTTCCTTGATGTATATTGGCCTGAGTTCAGACGGATAGATTTACTCAGAGCTGTGCGAACTTACCAACAACGCAAGAGAAGATACGGCCAGTAGCCGCAGAAGCCTCAGACAAGTCGCTTTTAACATGAATCCGGGATGCCTGCAGCGTCCAGATAACTCGCCAAACTTTATCTCACATCGGTCATGGTTCAAAGGTCATTGACTTCACGACATGTCCGGCAAGTCTCGAAGGCCTCGCGTGACATTACGGGATCGGTTCAGTCTTGGTCTACATTCGCAGAATTGATCTTAGAGGTTTCAAGACCTTCGGGAAGAA
>CAZJVZ010000083.1:0-5472 GCA_964549795.1 uncultured Candidatus Bathyarchaeia archaeon | reverse complement strand
ACGATGGATCAATAGCCTTGCCGATCAAGACTATCTTGAACGACTTGGGAGGAGGCTCCAAGTTGGAAATGGCCGTGTAGTAGCTGACCAACTGACTCAGGTACGCATTTTGTACTGCTATGTCCTTGACCTCAACGAAGATGTCATCTCCATTGCCTGTGCGCAGATGTAGGTCAATGATATTTCCGCCTGGAAGGATTTCGTTCTGTGTGACCAGCTGCGCACGCGGAAAGAGATCGTCCGAGTGCGTCGCAACGTAGGCCTGTACCCGCTTCTCTTGGTCTCTGCTCAAGGTCAAGATTCAGCTTGCTCCTAGCCGTAGGGATGCAAGTTGTTGACTATATATTTTTCCATTATTATTACAATTCAAGCTTCACAGTTGTAATATTTCAGTCAAAAATCATACCCCACCTGACAACACCTATCGCCCTTTCCTCAAGAACGGGTGAACTGGACAATATGTTACGAGGCTTCGTGCATTCAACTTCCGGCAGTTGCTCTCATGACCTGCTTTGCCCTTCCTTTCCGGCTTCTGTTTCTTCGTCTCCTTCACTTTCCTCGATTCCTTCTCCTCCTTCGATTGCTTCTCTTCCTAGAGGCTCGCCTGTTCATGGCCTCCGCATCAACAAGTCGAAACGTTCGCATGAAGAACCCGACAAACCGCGAAAGCCGAAGCGATCTGTTAACAGTATTTTGATCCTATTCTCCGGAACTAAAGGCGCATAAGAACCATCCAAGGACTCGGGAGGCATCCGGCCCCATTCGGGTTCGGAACCCTACCTGTCTTGGGTTCCAAGCCACTCACAGAACTGCAATTGCGTTGTCGACTAGTCTGCCTTGTGCCCCCTCGCCGCATTGCGAGGAATCACTTGGTTAGGCACGAGATCCAGTCTCGGAGGGTCGCAGACCCATTCGAGTTCGAATCCAGCTCGTAGAAGCTACTCCTGCGGACTGAATTCGTGTCCGTAGCCGCGGGAGCTGGCGTCGGGCGAGTCTTGAGAACTCGTTCAAGAGTGCCTCACACACTCTGCCCATGACAGACTTCTCAGCACACCGGTGCATGAGACAGACCCCGGTACCGTCTTGCCCTTCAAGGACTAGGATGTGCGCTGTCTCACTCCGAATCGCAAGAAGACCGTGTCGATTGTCCTCTACGAAATCGATGGCAGCTGAAAGCCACCTACTCAAGTCTGGGAGCAGAATCGCTCGCAAATCCTACGATAGACTCTGGCTGAGTTCAGTACGTCATCGAGGTTGACGTACTCGTCGGGGGAATGAGCGACGCCGATGTCTCCGGGGCCAAAGATGCACGTCGGAATTGCGGCAGAACTGGAAAGGAGAGCGCCATCGGTCCAATATGGGACCCCAATGAGAGGCTGCTGCTCGCCAGTCACCTCGAAGACCACTTGACGTAGCAGATCCACAATGGGCTCACTTGAAGCTGTCTCGAGAGGGACCGCATCGTAGACATTTCGAGCCACACCGTCAAAGTCTGGGTCCCCAGACTTGATGTTGTCTAGGACTTCGCGGATTTCTGCCATGACTAATGACGTTGATTCCCCCGGCAGTGTTCGTCTCTCAAGTTTCAAGACACATCGGTCAGCCACAATGCTCCAATCGGTGCCACCTTCTATTATCGAGGCACGGATCTTGGGGGTTCCCAAGATTGCATGTACTTGAGACACGAGTTTCTGTTGAAGTTCCTCAAGATTTGATACCACCTTTGCAGCGCGTGCAATAGCGTCGACTCCTCTCTCAGGAACCGAACCGTGTGCCGCCTTTCCCTTGATTTCGACTTCAATCCAGACAAAACCCTTGTGGGTTGTCGCTATTCTCATTTCGGTAGGCTCGCCCACGATGGCTGCGTCGGCCCTGTACTCCTCGACCAGCTTCCTTGTTCCCACGCTCATGTATTCCTCATCAACGACAAAGGCGAGGACCAGATCACCCCGTAGCACGGGCCCAGTATCGACGAGAGACTTTGCTGATCCTATCATGGCAGCCAGCGCTCCCTTCATATCGCATGCACCTCTACCGTGCAGGTTCCCGTTCCTCACGACCGGTGCAAACGCATCAATGGTCATCCGCTCAATTCCCACAGTATCCATGTGACCATTCAGCATCAGACTCCGTCCGCCGCCCGAGCCTCTCAGGATTGCGACGACGTTTGACCTCGTATCAGTCACGGACTGTCGGTGTAATTCGAGTCCGCCGATGGACACAAGCCGGTCATGGATGAGATTGGAGACGGCGAGCTCGCCCCTCCCTCGCCCCACCGCGGAATTCACACTATTGGTCGCAACTAGGTCTTTCAGCAGATCCACAACATATTCACGGTCAATACTGTTGGGGGTCATTTCCATCAGTAGTCCACATTGCTCGATTCATGATTACAAGGTTTCGAAGAGGTAAGGGTCCACGAGGGCCAAAGCGGTGCGAGGACTTCCATGGCATGGGGAGTCGGGTGCCCCCCACCGTTCTGGGTTCCCGGAGGTTGCCCCCTCTGGAGGCCACGCACCCCGGCGGGTGAGGCGGACTTAGTCCCATCTACATGATCGGCCAAAGCGCCATAGAAGCAGGTATCTGGCTCCTCTTCCCAGATAGCTGTCTCGTCCGAAGAAGCCCTTGAGAACGAATACTTGAGAATCAGTGTCTCAGACAGATGCAACCCAAGAAGCAGTCCGGGCTCGAGGTTCCATAGTGCGGGCCGGGAAAGGTTTGGACTCGCGTTTAGCACTCACAACCAAGCAGTTCTTGAGCAAAGTCTCAGCTGGCAACGAGCGGAAATCGAGCAGTCGTCAGCCCCAAGATCAGCTAACATACTATTCTGCTATACTAGGGGCGAAACAGTTTAGACGTAGCGCGACATTGAGGCTCCCGTGGAATCGTTGCTCACGCTCGAGGAAAAGGAGCTCCTGACGAAGACAGCAAAACTTCTGGAGGAAGTTATCGAAACCATGGAAGTCTCGAACGACAAGGAACTGGCTGAAGACTTGGAAGCTGCTCTGGGTGAGACAAAAGAAGGCAAGGCCCTGCCGCTCAGAGATCTGATAAGGGAGCTCGGTCTTGAGGGCCAAGTTCAGACTTGAGTTCGCTCCGCGGTTCGAGCGAAGACTGAAAGCTATTGACCGCCGGAACCAGATCAGGATCCTGCGTGAAGCACAGATACTTGCCGAAAACCCGTACGCTGGAAGACCACTGAAGGGTCAATGGGAAGGAACCTATTCACTGAGAATCGGCGTCTACAGGGTCATATACACGGTCTCGCAGGACAAGGTGATCCTGCTGACCGTCGGACATCGAAGAGACATCTACCAGTGATGGCTGCGGCACTCAAACGCAGTAGTATCACGCGACGAGCTCTCTCCGAAGTTGAGAAAGACCCACGGATTGGCGTTGCCGGATCTGACGGCGACCATGAGAGATTTGTCGCCTCTCGTCTCTTGTTGGTCGCTCCTTGGGTAGGAGCTGGGCCTGCAGGCGGAGAAGCTCCACCTGCACGTCGTCGAGCTTCGTGATTACCCTACGCAGCTCTGTCTTTGTGACTTCCATAGGTCTCGTCGATACGACTGGATGCGAAGGCATGGTAAAAGGCTACGGTTCCGCCGTTAGCCTGAACAAGTGAATAGCCTCGAGGAATGTGTTCTCGGCTTTGAGGTACGCCAGCAGACCCACCTCGATTAGCCCGATCACAAGCTCGTTCCTAGACTGTCCTGTTGGGGATGCGTATGTGGTGATGAGTTGAGCGGCTGCCTGTGGTAATTGTACGGATAGAAGGATAGTGTTGGTTGAGCCGACTCGGGGGCTGTATCCTCGTTTTCCCGTTATTCTGTGCAGTTGGACTTGTGTCTGGAATCTCTCGTTTCTTGGGAGGGCGAGGAACTCGGATGTTGCGGATAGGAGGATGAGGAGTCTGAGTAGGTCAGCAGTCTCCCACCCTTGCCGCCGGGCGACGCTCCTACAATGATGTGCCAGGCTGACGCGGGTCCGAATCTTCCACCGAACATAACGCCGCGGTGAGTCCTGGCAGACATCTTGGCCTGGCATCGCGGTTGCATGATTATCATCTTCAGAGGGTGTAGCCACGCGTGATCCAATGTACCCCCTGACGGGGCCACATTTGAGTGACCAGAGGCACCATCCGCCGGGAGAGACGTACTCGTGATCAGGGCTCTTGAGTCACGGCTCTGTCACGGCGGCTCGTGCTCCATTGATCGTTTCTCCCTGTTCGTCAAGCTGGCGCATGGCACGGACGAAGTAACGAAACATTTCGGACATGCTGGTCCCGTGGCTCTCAGCGAATGCCTTCAACAACTGATACTCGTCCTCACTGAGACGGACCCTCAGGACTCTACTTCTCCTCGGCAATTCCCTCCGCTTCCAAGATCGGTTCTGCTGGTGCGGCCACTCACCGAGTACCCACTCAAGCCTTGTAGCGGGTACGCGGTCCATAGCCGAGCGAAAGTGTGAGGAGTCCTGAGTCAGGAAGCTGGTGGGCCGAGATAGGTTTAGACTCACGTCTAGAGCTCTCAACCAAGCAGTTCTTGAGCAGGAGAATAGCTGAGGATTAGTCCAGAACGAGCCTGAAGCAAGCTCAGAATACAAGCGCAGCTGCCGCCGTCGTAGCAGCTTCGGTTGTGCATTGCGTCTATGAGAGAAAATGCGTGACGGCGCTAATGGCAAGCGGTGACCGATGGTTGCGGAATGATCGGCCAACCTCTGTCTATGTTGAACCTAAGCGGCCTCTCGATGACCCTAAACGTAGCCTTTCCCTCTGTGAAACAGATCGGTCACGTAGACGACATTGTCTTCGACCGCGTAGATCGCCCGGTAGTCACCAATTCTCAGGCGAAAGAGGTCTTGTCTTCCTCTTGTTCCCTTCAGTCGAACAATGTCTGCTCCGGAACGAGACTGAAATGGATCTCTCTGCAGGGCTCGTAGTGCCCTGATGATTCTGGAACGGATCTTGGGGCTCATCCCTGCAAGAGTCTTCGCAACTTCCCGGTGAAGCTTAACCTCGTAAGACATCAGATCTCGTCCAAGGAGGCGAATGCGTTCTTGTCCTTCAAACGATCGTATTGTCTCGCCATGAATTCTTCATATTCGGCTATCGAGATCAATCGCTTTACTACCTGATCGTATGTCTCGCCCTTCCTTCCAAGAGACCGCAACCGTTCTCTTGTCTCCTTCTCCAGTGGAATAGTCGTAGTCGCAGTCATCCAGGGTCAATTACAAGCTTCTATGAGCTACTTATAATCGTTTATAACTAGCCCACTCCCAGCGATGTGCCAAGCGAGCTTGGAACAACCGGCAGATGGATAGATTCAGACGCTCGAGCGAAATGACAAAAGGCTCGAAACAACGAATAGGCGAAGACTGGACTCCCTCGCCGAGACAAGTCAAGAAACAGCCCGGACTGAGAGTCACACAATGTGGGCCGGGAGGGATTTGAACCCTCGACCTCTGCCGTTC
>CAZJVZ010000082.1:0-5703 GCA_964549795.1 uncultured Candidatus Bathyarchaeia archaeon | reverse complement strand
CTGAATATCCGAGCCAACGGAATTCGCTGAACCATCTTCCCTTGAGACTTCTCAAGAGGAAGGTGGGGTCCACTTCATGCGGGAGATTAGCTGTCACCGCTCTTGTCTCTGTCGACGCGGACCCAGCACCGCCAAGCTGAGAAACGTGTCTGTCGTAGTTGATTCGATATCCATCCTCGGTTCTTTCAACAAGGTCCTGCTCTTCAAGCCGGTCCAGTGTCCTAGAGAGCATTTCCTGATGCAGACCGAGCTTCCTGCGGAGCCCCTGAAAAGAGTACGTCGCTTTCTGTTCCTCAGAGAGTGCTGAAAGCACCTCACGCTGGCGATAGTCAAGTCCATCATCAGAGGACAGTCCGCACCGCTGGAAGTGATCGATGACACTCATTACGAAGCCTGCTTCTTCGCTTCGAATCCGTCCTATATATTGACTAACTAGACACAACGAGACTAGCTTGAGGCTTCTTGGCAGTTCTCGCGAGTCTGCCTTCGCTTCCGCAGTCTCTACACCACCTGTCGATCATGTGTCTACATGGGCCATGACAGGGCGGACATGGAGTCGCGTAGGGGCCGGTCGCTCAACTGGCTTCGATGAGTCTATGGAGCGAGACTGCCATCACTACTGCTCCTGCGATGGAGAGCGCCACAACAGCGCCAAACACAAACGAGTAGAGGAACGTGCACAGGGGGCTGACTCCGAGCCCGACACATTGGTACTCAGAGTGTGTGGCATACTGGTATTCGTAATATGTCCAATACGACCCCGAGGATACAGTGTAGACGGAGACGAGAACACCAGAGAAAGCGTACAAGAACACCCCCAGAAGGATCAAGCCGATTCCTACGAGTAGAGCCTGCTGAGGTCTCATGGGAGAACACACTAGACAGGGGCCGAGAGCTATTTGGCATTTCTCCGAGAATCTACACCCGACCTGCATAGAACCGCTCTTGCCGAGGGCAAAGAGAGG
Source organism: uncultured Candidatus Bathyarchaeia archaeon (assembly GCA_964549795.1). GTDB lineage: Archaea > Thermoproteota > Bathyarchaeia > 40CM-2-53-6 > 40CM-2-53-6 > CAVPLU01. The sequence goes on along the minus strand of CAZJVZ010000082.1, from coordinate 4,738 downwards.
AAGACGAGAAAGAAGAATCGCCTCATACCGATGACCATACTACCTCTGAGACAACAAGCTTCAATCACCGAGCCAAGCCAGCCTAGAGGGAGAGAGTATGCCCGTAGCTGAAATTAACCAGACCCGGCTGGAACTCGTGCAGGCCGATATCACGCTTCAGGATACTGACGCAATCGTCAACGCTGCCAACAACTCGCTGCTCGGTGGAGGCGGCGTGGACGGCGCGATCCATCGCGCAGCCGGGCCGGAACTGCTGAGAGAATGCCGCAACCTTGGCGGCTGCGCGACAGGGGACGCCAAAATCACCAAGGGGTATCGCCTCAAGGCACGCCATGTCATCCACACCGTCGGCCCGATCTATCGTGGCACTCCGCGAGACGCCGAACTGCTAGCCAGCTGCTACCAACGCAGTCTGCAGGTCGCATCGGCCAACGGGTTGCGCAGCGTGGCTTTTCCCTCGATTAGCACGGGCGCATATGGATACCCGCCAGAGAGAGCCGCATCTGCAGCCTTGCAAGTCGTGGCAGAGTATCTCAAGGCGCACACAGACATCCGACTTGTGCGGTTCGTATTGTTCGACGCACGCACTCATCGAGCCTACCAGAATGCGCTCGAGCGATTTAGAGAGCAGGGCACGTGTATGAAACACGCCGGCAGCGATGATCCCGGGTAGGCAGGACAGTCGCTAGCGCCCTGTCGACGTGAATTTGTATTCGGCGAAGTCACATACGCTGCGATAGCCCATGCGCTGATAGATGCGATTTGATGTTGGATTCGACAGGTCCGTAAACAGGCAGCAGAACCTCTTTCCGGAATCTAGCATCACTTTGCTCGCGGCGGCGACGCAGGCGCTGGCATATCCTCTTCCTCGAAACTCAGGTGGTGTAAACACAGCGCTGATGCGGACGCCATGAGGCGTTGGACCGGCCCACACCGCCATCGAGCGTAACCCTCTGTCTTCCCACACATAGAGCCGTTTGTCGCTAAGCATGTATCGAATCGATTCCAGGACCTCTTCCTCGCCTAGCGGCTCTCCGATATCCACGCCGAAGCTCTTCAACCATCGTGCCAACATGTCTGCGTCTCCTTGAGACGCCAAACGAAAATGACCGCTCACAGACCGCGGAGGGATGACGTGAACGAGCTCGTAGATCCGCAACGATCTGCGAAGCTGAAACGAGCCGCCAGTTCTTCGCGCCCACATCTCTGCAAATAGCTGCGATGTCTGCGCGGGACCATTTACACCTGGAAGAATCATGTCTCTGCCAGAAGCATGTTCCACAATGGCAGCCAATGCATCTCTACAAGCACGTGAGAGCACCATATTGTGCGGAGGCGTCATCATAGCCACCGCTTCGATCTTTCCGTCTTCTTCTACAGTTACAAAGTAGGGGGCCTGCTTGATTCGCTCAGGATGAGTTGCCAACCATGAGCTGGTACCCAGCATAAGCGTGTTCTCTGCCTCACGGCTTTCTAGGCAACTCCCTGCGCGCTGCAGAAACAGCGTAGGGTCGCTGTGTTGGCGTACCATCAACTTCGGTCACGGAAACTCCTGTCTGGAGCGCGTTCAGTCTGGCTATGACTTGTCAAGAGAATCGAAAACATCTGCATATGATGCGATCGCGGAGCATGAACTTCATCGTACGCTTGCAGTCTTTACTGAGTGGGGACGATTGCTGGACTTGCTGATGTACCTGATGCTCAGAATGAACCCAAGAAACAGAAGGACGGTGCCAGCTAACTCAAACTCGAAGAAGATGTCCGCATTGTTGAAGAACCCGAGGGATGCGCCGCCCAGTGATGGCAGTATTCCGCCAAAGAATAGAGGAATGTTGTACGTCCTACTTCGATCTCTCGCGTAACTGAATAATGACCCACCGATGAGAAACACTGCTCCTGTGACGTTGAGGATAATCGTCGGGATGCGAGCGGTCATAGGTAGCTCTTTGACTATCGTTCGGAAACCCTGAGGAAGCCCCGAGTCGAATGCTAGCTGTATCTCCAGAGACGGTATCTCCGCAGAAACGGTGAACAGCACCACGATCGCACTCAATGCAAGCACTAGCGCAAGATACATGTTGCTCCAACGCTTGGGTGCAAGTAGATACAGTACTCCTGCACCTAGAAGCCCTACCATCGGTCCTGTGCCCGAATAGTAGAGCTTGATCAGCGGCAAGCTTGGACCCAACACGTCGGGATTCGCAAGATATTCCATGAGTGCAGTCAGACTGTAGAGCGCCAGAGCCACGGCCCAGATGAGCTGATGCCTCTTCTTCCTATGCATGTATTGCCGCAGAAGGAGAACGGTGAAGATCGCTGAGACAATAGCAGTCATGAGAGGAATCTGATTTGTCATGAATCGACACCCTCCGAGAGTACACCCTAGGCCTGCTGTGCTCACTGAAAACCTTTGGCGCGGGAGGGGTGTCTCCAATCCCAGATTGGGTACGCACTTGCTCCTTCGCCCGTACATTCTGAGACGGCCAAGCATCCGGCTTCAACGTGTTTCAGAGCTGCCCACGCTGAGCCAAGCATTTGACTGGTGACTAGTGCCACCGACTTGTCCGCTTCGCGCAGCATCTGATGCGCGGTGCAGGGAATCACACTCTGTTATATCGAGGCCCTGAACCAGAATTACCGTGTGAAGTGCAAGGTCATGTCTAAGCACAAGATAGAAACGACCGGCCCCATTCCTTGTCCGGAATGTGGCGAGGGCCTCATGCTCGCGTTTGCCAGACCCCACTTCAAGCCAGGAGAGAAGACAGACAAACAATTCAGCCACTACGAGAACTACTACAAATGCTCTCGGTGCAGATACGAGATACGCGGAAGAAACGAGAATACCGACACGATGAAGGAAGGGGGACGCGAACCCGATCAAGATGAGGGAGACAACGAAGAGGACGAAAACGACGACGCAGATGAACGTAAAGACGAGGTTGACTCTTGGCAGAGACGACGAGACCTCAAATGAAGGAGATGGGGTCTCCTCATGTCAATGAGAACAAGGAGATTGAAGAAACTATGAAGAGAGACACGGAAGAGCAGCACTGGGGCGACGCCAAACAGAGAAGACAACAACATGCGAATCTGAGAGAAGAAAAAACAGAGAAAGAGTAAGTAAGTAGCAATTCGGAAGAGAGGCGACGAACTGAGAGAAACACAGTCCGATACCGAGGTAGGAACAAGCCATCCTCTTTCAGAAGACAAGTAGTGGCCGGTGACCAAAGCGAGTTCGGCTCTTCCATCCCGAGCGTATGTGTGGGAAGATGAAAAGATGAAAGACGCGTGCCTGCAGTACAGATGCATCAAATGCTGTTTGGATACGGAGATGCCGTTGAGCAATTCAGATATCGTCCGGATAATGACTCTCGGTTTCCCTGAGAATTTCTTCGCCGTCAAGAGAAATGGGAACCGGCAACTCAGGAATCTGTCGGGGAGATGTGTCTTCCACAACGGTCAACGATGCACCATCTACAGCTATCGACCTGAAGGCTGTCAGATCTACCCAGTCGTATTCAATGACGACGTAGGAGAGGCGGTTCTCGATTCATACTGTTCACATCGCGAGAAGTTCCAATTGACGCCCGGCATTTCGCGCAAGGTCATCAAGCTCGTTCGAAAGCTGGATGCTGAGAAGGCACACATATCCTGAGACCCACATGAATGCTCAATGTCAAGGCATTCGGGAATCCAAATCGAGTGCTTATTGAGCGCCTCAGGACTATCCCATTCTATGGCAAGGATCACTGCGGTCGCTCGCCGGCACAATAGAAGACCGGGCGGAACTCACACACACGAAACCAATGACGCGATCGCTCATTATTGGCAGCTACTTGCTCGAGACCGACAAGTCAGTTTAGATGATCAAGCGACGAAGAGCCATGAGAACTTGCCGGCGCTTCTTGAAAGGTTGTTCCGGGAGCGAAGGTTGTAGTAGGCCAACGTGAACCTTACTTGCGTGAACCGGTCGTGCCTGAATCAAGCAGTACTTCTACGTGGTTTCGTGCGCTTCCCCGGGCGTTGCTTCTTCCTCCGGCGCCTTCTTGCAGCGTAATCTGCAGCGCTTAATCCATGTGCCGCGCTGCCTCTGCCGAGTTGCGTTCTTGGCTTGCTCGAACTCGAACTGGCTATCACTACCTCGCCGCGTGACGAGACAGTGGCTGCATATTGTGCTCTGACGCCTGTCTCCGTAAGATAGGATCCTTCTACCTTCCACGTACCATTCTCGTCCGGACCCTCAGTCTTCTCCTCGGCAGACATAGTGACAATCTTCCCATGGCGAGTCCTGGTGCCGAGGAAGTACTTCCTCACCACACTTTCCGCATCCTCAGCGTTTCCTATTCGCATCCTAGGGCCAGCTCCATGTGACTTAGTAGAGGAAGAAATAGGGATTAGAGCGCATTGGCCGGAGACGTAACTGGCGATATTTCAACTGTCGCCGTGCTCACAACGGAACGGAAGACGACTGCAGAGGACCCATGATGGATATCCTGTCACATCATGCCCATTCCGGGAGGCATACCTCCCATTCCAGGAGGCATACCTCCTCCCGGCGGTCCCCCAGCAGGTCCCTTTTCTCCTTTAGACGAAACCACGTCGTCGATACGGAGGATCATGCATGCTACCTCAGTTGATGATTTGATGGCTTGCTGCTTGACGCGAAGAGGTTCAACTACTCTTTCCTTGAGCATGTCAGCCACCTTTCCATCGTGCACGCTGACTCCAAACCACTTGT
>CAZJVZ010000081.1:1877-5794 GCA_964549795.1 uncultured Candidatus Bathyarchaeia archaeon | reverse complement strand
CTCCCATTCCACAATAGAATGCGCCATAGGGTACACGTACGGGCAGTTCGGTCCTGTCTATCATTCTCGATCTTCTATACATTAGGCGGTTGTAGATCTGATGTATGTTCGAATTTCGCACGGAACGGAACCGGGTGCTCAACGATGACACCAGACCGTGAGATGGTGAGTCTGCCTCCAAACCTGTTTCACAATCCTTCCTGCCCGGGAGAACCGGCGTGTTCCCGTAATTCCATCACAAGTGGAACGTGCGTCGTTCTTGGTTGCGCCCCTTGCACCAGCTTTCCCGTTCTTCAACCTTTCGGACTACTGCAAAAAGAACAACTCACGGGCAGTAGCCCGGTCCTATAGCGCATTTATGTCGAGCCTCGGCTCGGCCCGCTGATCCAACATGTACATTCGGTACCATATCTCAAATGCCAACAGATCCCAGACGACGATGTAGTGCTTGATGAGATTCATCGACACCTTGTGCCTCAGCACTTCGTCCACGTACTTCTTCTTGACATAGCCCCTCTTCACCGCATAACCTTCCGGCAGAACCTGGTCCGCATACTCTCCTATCTCCTTGGAGAATTGCAGTCCGACAGTTCCTCCGAAACCTCGCTTCTCCTTTCTCAGGACTCTCTCAGGAAGAATGCCTTCCATGGCCTTTCTGAATATGTACTTTCCATGCCCTGCCCTGTATTTCAGCGCGCTCGGGATCTTGAACGCCAAGTCAACAACCTCGTTGTCAAGAAGAGGGACCCTAGCCTCTATCGAGTTAGCCATCGACATAGTGTCCTCCACGTGGAGGAAGTCGTCAGGCATCTTCACGCTGAAGTCAGCCAGCATTATCTGGTCCATGAATTCCAGATCGTTCGAGAAGTACTCGCCGAAGACGCTGCCCACTGCAGGAAGCTTCCCCGAGAGTAGCCGCTTTCCATAGATCTTCTTCAGCCACTCTTCATCGAAGACCTCATCGAGGCTCGCCACGAGCATGTAGAGCTCTCTGTTGTTTCGCATGTGCGCGATTCTCTTCAGTTCGTGGACGTGTTCGATCTCGAAGATTGAGCCGTATCGCGAAATGTACCGTGCCAGAGTGCTCGTGTTTCTGCTTGCTGCCACGGCGAGTCTCTGGGGGATGTGCCGCCTTTCGTGTTCTACGTCTTCAGCGAGCTGGTATTTCCATTCGTAGCCTCCGAAGAGCTCGTCGCCGCCCAGGCCTCCGAGAAGGACCTTGACGTGCTTGCTGGCCTCGCGCATTATGTAGTATGGATAGAGGTTTCGTTTTGGCATGTCAGCGTGCCAGATCATCCGCGGGTACTCTTTCAAGAGGTCTTGCTTCGCGACGAGTCTCTGATGCTCCGCACCGTATTCCGAAGCTACAGAGACTGCGTCATCGATCTCATCCGTGGCTTCGCCGAATCCCATCGTGAAAGCCTTCACGGGAGCATTGGATACCTTTGACGCGAACGCCAAGATGGCGCTGCTGTCTATTCCGCCAGAGAGTAGAATCCCAAGAGGCACGTCACTGAGCAAATTCCTCCTCAGAGCATTCGTGAGCGCTTCTCTAATCCTCGCAATGAGGTGTTCCTCCGAAAACCGTTGTGGGGCAAGATCTGGCCGCCAGTATCTTCGGAGTTCGACTTTCCTGCCGTTGAGCTTCATCAGAGTTCCTGGAGGCAGGCGACGTATGTTTTTGAACAGAGTCTTGTCACGCGGCACGTATCTCAGGTTGAGGTAGTAGTGGAGCGCCTCAGGGTCGACACTCCTCTTGATTTCCTCACACTGTAGTATGGCCTTGATCTCTGAGGCAAAGAGAACGCGACCGTCTCCCAGTCGCGTGTAGTAGAGGGGTTTGACTCCGCATCTGTCTCTCGCCATGAGCAGGGTTTGCTTCCTCGTATCCCAGACGGCGAAAGCGAAGATACCGTTGAAGCCAAGACAGCAGTCATCGCCGTGTTGCTCATAGGAATGAACTATGACTTCTGTGTCGGAGTTCGTGTGGAACCTGTGGCCGAGCTTCTGCAGCTTCTCCCTCAATTCCTGATAGTTGTAGATCTCGCCATTGTGTACGACGACTATTGATCTGTCCTCGTTGTAGACTGGCTGGTGCCCTCCCGCCAAGTCTATGATGCTGAGCCGAACGTTGCCAAGAGACATGTGACTGTCGTCGTGGTATCCCTCGTCGTCTGGGCCTCTGTGCCTCATCACGTGGCACATGTTCCTGAGGAGGCCCCGATCCTCGAAATTGAAGCCGGCTATTCCGCACATGTTGCAAGCCTCGAATCGTGATCGTCGACTGCTACGGCATAGATCACGGCGGATGATGTTATAATATGATGCGGGTCACGATGGCATGATTCTGACATTCGCCAGGGAAAGCCAGACTCACGGTTCTCAAGTCAGCCATCCTGCGTCCCCGGCCACATGGTAGGCTATCCCCTGCTGTTTGAAGTTGAACTTCTTCCATGTCTCCTCCACGTTGTCGAGGATCAGTTTGCAGTTGTGTAGATTCTCCAAAAGCACCGCCTCTGGTACCGCGCCATACATTCTGTGCCCGGCGGTGATTATGATCGTGTCGAACTCTTTGAGGCCTGTGGGAAAAACGAAGGCCTCGACTCCAGTAATCTTCCGTATCTCTTCTTCCGAATAGTAGGGATCATGCACCTTCACTTCGACCTTCCTTTCCCCGAGCCTCTGCACGATCCCCAAGGTTGGGCTAAGAATGTGGACCTTCAGGTCTCCCTTGTAGGACAAGCCCAAGATGCCGACTCTCTTGCCCCCTCTGGCCACTATCGAATCGGCCACCGCGTGTGGCTGTGTCTTGTCCGTCTCGACGGCTGCTTTCAGGATCGACAGTTTCTCCGGTTGCTTGGTACCTGAGAGAACGTACTGAGAAGAAAGGGGGATGCAATATCCACCGCTTCCGAAGCTAGGGTGGTAGACTCCAATGTTCCATTTGGTTCCTACGAGCCTGAGAACCTCAGTCATGTCAATGTTTGGATATGCCAGCGAGAGCTGGTTGGCGAGCGTGATCTCCACGTGGCGATACGCGTTCTCGATGCTCTTTATCATTTCAGCGTGTCTGTGATCTGAGGCCGGCAGGAGCCTGTCGCATATTATCGAGAGCACATCTGTCATGCGTTTCGTGGCTTCAGGAGTAGTTCCGCCGAGTACTCGTGGGAGATGCTTGAGGTTCTTCTCAGGGCTTATGAACCAGTCCCTCCTCGGAGCCACTCCCGCAAGAATGTCTCTTCCCACCTTGAGCCGTGCCGACTCCAAGGTCGGTATCACAAGCTCGTCCGTTTTTCCGGGAGTGAGAGTGGACTCAATTACCACAAGCTTGGGGTTGTCTGGCCGAGCATCTTCCCCCGCAATCTTCTGCATGACATCTCTCAGTGCCCCGTCCCATGGCTTGTCCCCCTTCTCCGTCGGTATCGCGATCATGTGGACAGCCACCTTCGGGTCCAGAAGTTCATGCCAGTCGAGGGTGGCTCGAATCATGCCCGTATCGACGAGCGGTTTGGGATCGAAACCCAGCCAATACTCCAGGTTTGGAACCGGCACTTTTCCGTCGTTTATTGTCTGTACGATTGATGGGTCAATGTCGGCTCCCACGCATTTCACGCCATTTGCTGCGAAGTTTGCCATCGTTGAATAACCTATGTAGCCCGTTCCCCACACCCCTACCGTGGCGTCACCTCTCAGAAGAGCCCGCCTCAAGCTTGCCCGCGAACTGGCCATTTGGTTCTGCCTTTGGTTCCCCGCCTCGGACTGCGGCCTCAGATAAGACTTCCGGGCTCTGTCGAGTCTTTGTCGGGTCGCAAGGGCGTCAGGAAGCGTCTGATGATCGAGAACGTTCAGGTTCCCACAACTGGCGGCTTGCGGTCACGATGAACCCACTTGAAGCGTTTCAAAGCGGCACCTCTTTC
>CAZJVZ010000081.1:0-1777 GCA_964549795.1 uncultured Candidatus Bathyarchaeia archaeon | reverse complement strand
GAGATTGTTCGACATGTCCCCCGATTCGTCCCGATGAAGAACTATGCCAGCACGTTTGGTCTACAATGGTCCAAGCATGCAAGGACACAATACGATAGCTACACTGGTTCAAGCATTTCCGAGAGCCGATTCTTTGAAGAAACGAGGTGGCCGAGAAGAATGGAGGGTCAGGTCATCCTCGAAGCTGGGAGCGGTTCCGGCCGGTTCACGGAAATCGCCGCCTTAACGGGAGCGACAATCGCTTCCATGGACTACAGTCATGCCGTCGACGCAAACTACGCCTCCAACGGAGAGAAGGACAATGTGCTGATCGTTCAGGGTGACATCTACCGGATGCCATTCAGACCGAACTCCTTTGACAGGATCTTCTGCTTTGGAGTCCTTCAACATACTCCAAGGGTGGAAGAGGCGTTCAGAAACCTCACAAAGTACTTGGCGAGAGGCGGCAGCTTGGTCATCGATGTCTACCGCAGGCCAACCGGCAAGGAGCGTCTGTTGAATACGAAATACATGGTAAGGCCCGTCACGAGGAGACTACCTTCAGAGATGCTCTACTCATTCTGCAATACATACGTGAACTTGATGTGGCCGCTGACCAGATTGATCCACAGACTACCCCGAGGAAGCGCCATCAATTGGAAACTACTCATTCCAGACTACAGAGGACAGTATCCTCTGCCGGAGGGGGTGCTGAAGGAGTGGGCAACGCTCGACATGTTTGACATGCTCTCACCAGCCTATGACAATCCGCAGACCGTGGGTGCGGTGAAGAGGTGGTTCCGCGATGCTGGCATGCCGGAGGCGGACGTGCATCTTGGACACAACGGCATTGTGGGTCGTGGGACGAGGGGTCTAGCAGAGTGAGAACTGCTGATTCCTGAAGGCTACAGTATCTTCATCAGTTCCTGCTCGAATCTTTCCGCAAACACCCTCGGGTCTCTCTCGGGGGGCACTTCTTGGATCCTCTTATCGTTGAAGATCACTTGCAGCCCGGAAAGGATCGCTTCATCGACCATTCTCGGCCGCCCATCCTCACTTGTCATACGGATCAGACGCCTGTGTCGAGCGTAGATGTCAGTCATCCGATCATACTCCACGAAGGGTACTACCTCGACATTCGGCGCATTCACGCTGTAGTCCGCAGGGTGTGCCGTGTTCCCTATGATTGTTATCTTCTCTCTCGGATGCTGTCTCGCATAATCCAAGATCCAGTCCAGTCGGTATATTCGAGCGTTCTCGGCCCCGCCTGGGCAATAGTAGAGCGTGTCTCTCTCGCAACTCGGCTTCGCGGGTTTCCTGAAGCGCTCGATGCTGATGGGGAAGGGCAGAGTCGCTCCTGGCCTCCCAACAAGCGTCGACAGGTGCGGAGACACGTAGAAGATCAGGTCACAATCACGAACCACTGAAGACCAGAAAAGTCTACGCAGACCCTTCTCTCGAGAGTATCTGTAGGCGTCGCTTCCCACAAAATGGATCATCGTCTTCTTGCCCAGAATCTGTGCGACGGCCACGTACCTGCTGCAAGTCTGGAGGTAGGCGCCGTAGACTATGTCGGCTCTGCTTATCCTCCGTAGGCTAGGGATCTTCGCGTTTTCTTCGTAGTAGACATCAAATCCTCTCCCCTTGAGTGCGTCAACAACGACCTCATTGTTGGATCCTGGGCTGCCAACCATCAGTATTCTCACGATGGTCGATCATCTCTTCTTGTTCTCGAAGTCTTGTCGATACGACTTGAAGAGGGACTCCAGATTGGACCTGAGATCAGTCCTAGGAGTGT
>CAZJVZ010000080.1:0-5805 GCA_964549795.1 uncultured Candidatus Bathyarchaeia archaeon | reverse complement strand
CTGAAACCTCAGAGGCCAACCAAATGAGCACACAGACAGAAGTCGAAGTCACAATAAGATACCGAGACATCGAGAAGACAATCAAAGGCAGTCCAGACGAAGTCTTCAGGTCTGTCTTCCAGTTTCTCTCAGAAGCGATTCCCGCCCTCGAAGTGGTGTCAGGAATCACACTCTCAGTCAACTTCGCCGACTTCCTCAAGGACGCTGCAGGAGTCTTCGCGGTCACCCCCGAAGGTGTAGTGGTGCTGACGCCGCCTGAGGCGTTGACAGATCGTGAATTGGTCCTACTCTACCTTGTGCGGGCCAAGGTCGGCTTCGAAACCGGGAGATCAGAAAAGGAGACACTTCTCGCATCCGACTTGATCTCCTTCACTGGAAAGGGCTCCGGGACAGTGGCCGGCAGACTGAGCGAATTGTCCGGCGAAGGACTTGTCGAGAGAATCGGAAAGGGCGAATATCGCGTGACAACTTTCGGGCTACATCGGTTCAGGCAGGATGTGCTTCCGAAGCTCAAGGGTTGATGAGAAATGAGCGAAGAAGAAAAGACCATCACAGTAATGCTCGAATTCGGTGAGCTGAAGCACTCTGCCAGCGGCACTCCAGATCAAGTGCTGCAAGAGGTAGTGGCGTTTGTCTCTCGAATCATCCCCGCATACGACGCTGCCTCGAGACTCCTATACACTCCAGAATACGGAAAGCTGATCGACTCGCTTTCGAAGACCGTGAAGATAGCTCCTGATGGGCAGGTCCTTCTCCTTCGACAAGACTTGCCAGCGGAGAAGGCGATCACTGCGGTTCTCCTCGGAGCACATGTCTCAAACAAGTTTCAGAAGCGATCAAGTGATGAACTCTATGCTGAAGAGATCGCCAGATCCGTAGGAAAGGCGTTGAAAACAGTGAGGAACACCATCGCTGAACTCCAGAAAGAGGGCACTATCGAACGAGCTGCACGTGGAACCTACCGGATCGCAACAGCAGGTATCATGAAGATGGAAAAGGAGTTGCAGATATCGCAGGGCAGCTCCGAAGGAGGGACCTCTCAGAGTATCTGAGAACCGCTGCCGCATCATGTTTGACTAGAATCGGGTGCGGCGGCAACGGGAGCTTCTGGCAGCTCCCGCAACAGGGGGGTGAGAATCTGGTGATCCACCGCACCCAAACTACACATGCTTCGATAGACGAGATAAGCAGTTCGCTCCGACTTGAGCAGAGAGAACACTCTCTTCTTCCTTCATTTCTCGTAGAGCTGAGTGCCAGGTCTATGCAGCAATTGAATGGGAGCGCGTTCAATCCGCGGGAGGTCTCGTTGTTCGACATGGCCGTCGACGATGGGTCTTCAGACGCGACCTCATTCTTCACCACTGACGACATCGAGGGTCTCAAGACCATTCCTCTGAGCCCGTCCGCGCCATCAAAGGTCGTTGCTGTTGACGTCTCGAGTCTCAAGATCGGAGAGACGGAAACCGGGGTCTTGGTTGCGATTAGAGGAGCGGTGGTCTGGAGGTCCGACAAAGGCTACGAGTATGTCAGATGTGGTCCCCTCGCCTTCCACCTTGGACACGGAATGCACGCGGAATCCTCGCTAGGCTCAGTTGTCCTCGGACCAAATCAGATGTTCACGGAACGCGCGATAGGTCGCTTGCGCAACACGCTCGAACGTTGGATCCAGAGGGAAATCTGCGATTCGTTCGGGGAATCCATCATCCTCTTTGACGGCTCGCTCACGGTCGGGACCCCCGACAACCCGACCGCTCATTTGACTCGAATTCTCAGGTCAGCAAGAGAACGAGCCAATGTCGTGGCAGGTTTCTCGAAGAGCACTAGGCTCTGTGCATTTGGCAAGAGGATCACTTCTTTGGTCTCTGAGGCGCGAGCTCCATGCATCTTCGATGTTGACCAAGCGGTCACTAAACAGTTCGAGGCCCATCCCGTCCAACTGGCGGGACACGTCTACGTGGCCAAACTGGTCGAGGATGGATTCGCCTTCCGCTTGGACATCGACAGAAACGTCTCACAAGAGAAATGTGTGGAAGCGATGAACCGACTCATCGCTAGCGATGTCGTGATGCAGGGCTACCCTGAGACGCTGCGGCTCGCCCACATTTTCTCCACGTTCACTGCAAATGATGTCATTGCGACGCAACGCTACTTGGCCTACGCGTACGGGCTAAGGATCGCCCCACGATTTAACATAAGAAAGTGTCTCTTCGGCCCGTTCGGGACTCTGGGGGCTGCATAGAACATTGAAGATCTATCGCAAAGAGGGAGACGTAATGCAGCTGATCAGCTATCCCGACGAAGATGTGAACAAGAGTGACTATCTACTCGTTGAAGACCAACGATCGCACCGAGGACTGATCATTCAAGTCGTCGACATCCAGTTCGCAAACATCCCCGGAATCTTGGAGGACATACTGCGTGACGTGATGTCAGAGGAATCAATACGCGGAAATGACATTGACCCACTTGACATATCGTCACAAGTGGCTGTCCTGAAGGACACGAAGCTTCTTGTGTGCAAGATCAGAGGGGCTCTCGAGAATGGGCGCCCAACTCACAACGTTGCCTGGCTTCCGTCAAGGATCAGTTCGGACATCTCCAAGTTCGCCATTGAAACTATTGCCTCAGGCAGTGACTTGAGCAGGCCGATACTTCTTGGAAGAATGAAACAGAATTCCAGCTTCATGATTGATGCCAAGATGCTCGATGGCAGACTCAACATCGTCACTGGCAAAAAGGGAACAGGCAAGTCACATCTCTCCAAACTCCTCGCCATGAGCTTCCTAGATCATGGTGCTCCGTGCCTGATCCTGGACGTCAACGGAGAATACACAAACCTGACGCGCAGAGCGAGCGGTGAGAAAAGCCCGTACGAAGGCAAGATCACAGTGCTCACGCCTAGGGTCAGCCTGAGATTCACGCTGGCCGAGATCGGTCTAGGTACTATGCTCGACATCCTACTACATGCGCTCGATCTCCCTGGAACTTCGGCGCGCGTCTTCGCGACAATCTGGAGACAACTCGAACAGAAAGGCGACTTGACACTCAAGTCGCTTGGGGAGGCTATCGCCGGATCCGATTGCCATGAGAGCGTGAGAGATGCTCTTCAATCAAGATACAAGACGCTCGCCGACGCGGGGATCTTCACAGATGATACTCCATCAACGAGCTCACATCGGCTTACAGAACGCCTGGGGGCTGGAGGCGCCGTCGTTGTGAACATGAAGAATCAATCATTCACGATCCGCAGAATCGTTGTCGAGCTTCTGCTGAGCAAGATCACCGAACTACTCTCTCACGGTCGACTGAAGGCAGTGTTCCTCTTCGCAGAGGAGGCACACCTCTACCTGCGCGAGACATACTGGGATGACATAGTCACCCGAATGAGACATCTCGGCATCTTCACAACCTTCATCACGAACCAACCGGACACAATCCAAGAGAACATCTACAGACAAGCAGACAACATATTCCTCTTCAACTTCACAAACGAACGCGACTTGGATGTGGTCGCAAGAGCGGCAAAGGTCGATGGCGAGAGCGTCAAACTGCTTGTGAAGGACCTGCCTGCGGGTCATTGCCTGGCGATCGGAGACGTAGTCCACGATTTCCCGGTCGTCGTAAACATCAGGCCGCTCGACGTTGAAGCACTGGGCGGAACCAGGTACTTCTTTGAAGAGAACCGCATAGCCTGCACAAAGTGAACCGACTCCAAGCAGCGACTCAATGGATTAGCCTCCGGGACCAAGGAGACAGTTGCGGACGCCTCACCAACAGAAGCTCCGGAGCATCAGGCCAGCAAATCTTTACCCGATCAAACATATGTGTTTCCTTTGAGCAGCAGAGCTGCGGGCCATGACTACGACCACACCCAGTCCCCCATCATTGACGCACAGACCAAGGGTGGTGCGTGTTCTGGAGGTTTCTAACGAGACTCCAACAGTGAAGACGTTCAGTTTCAGGGACAAGTTGTCATCTGGTGCTGCACCGGGGCAGTTTGGCATGGTCTGGATGCCGGGAGTGGATGAGTTCCCGATGAGCCTGCTCCCCTCAGGTCACGACGACATTGTCACGATCGCCGTCAAAGAACGGGGTGAAGGTTCCCGAGCACTTCTCAGAAGGAGAAGCGGAGATCTAATCGGAGTCCGCGGTCCGTACGGCAGAGGTTTCACACACTCAGTAGAGAGGAGAGTGTTGATGGTCGGTGGAGGAACAGGAGCTATCCCATTGCTCGCACTCCTTCACAGTCTCGCCGGGAAGAGTGTCGAATGCAGCTTCGTCCTGGGAGCAAGCTCCAGCCGGGAGCTGATTCTTCTGAGCGAGATCAAGCGCGTTGTGAACGAGACCCGAGGCCTTCTCTCCGTCACGACTGACGATGGGTCGGCCGGAACGAAGGGTGTCGCCACGGATGAGGCCGCGAGATTATTGGACGACAAGGGTTTCGATCGAGTATACACCTGTGGACCTGAGAGAATGATGAAGAATGTCATCGATCTCGCGCGGAAAGCTCATGTCCCAGCTGAGGCGGGGCTGGAGAGAATATTCAAGTGCGGATCAGGCATCTGCGGAAGTTGCTGCATCGGCTCATACCTTGTCTGCAAAGACGGACCGGTTTTCGGCGATGAACTGCTGAGAGACGTGCCCGAGTTCGGCAGGATAACCAGGGATGCGTCGGGAAGGCACACGGTCATATAGGGGCGACGGTCGGCCAACCCCGGCTCACCAGCGCAACGCGCTGCGCCTGGCTGCGCAGAGTATATGTTTAAGATGAGCCGGTTCGAATAGGCGAAGCTGTCACACTAGCCATGGGAGGTGTTTGCGATACCAACTCACGGATCCCTCACGAAAGCCGGCAAAGTTCGCCAGCAAACTCCGAAGGTTCAGGCTGCGAACAAACGTTCTGCCGTTCCAAGACTGCACGTAAGGCGAAATGCGGAGAAGAGGCTGATCCTGAATAGGAAACCGGGTCAGAACTGGATGCGCACCTAGACATCCAACAGGTACGCGTCTCTTCTGAAGCTGATTCCCGCTGACTCACGCTGGCTAGTGGAATCTCCGACCACCAATCGGTGCCTACACAGTGCCCCTCAAATTGCGTCCCATTGGTCATGTGAGAACCAGCGCGAGCCATGAGGCCCTGCGTCACGGATCAGCCGTCTCGAAGATAGTCATAGATCCTATGTTCGCAAAAGGTCTAGAGGGGCTCGAGGATTTCTCACACGTATACGTACTATTCTGGCTTCACGACGTGCCAGAATGGAGTAACAGACTGAAGGTTCACCCTAGAGGACGCGTTGACATCGAGAAGGTAGGAGTCTTCGCAACAAGATCCCCACACCGACCAAACCCGATCGGTCTCACTCTGGTCAAATTGCTCAGTAGGAGAGGTAGGACCTTGTCTGTGAAAGGCCTCGATGCCTATGACGGCACACCGGTGCTCGATATCAAGCCGCACGACAGACGAGACAGAACTCCACGGCCCCGCGTCCCACGCTGGTGGAAAGAGCTCAGCCGGGAAAGCAAACACGCATGTCGAGCTACACGTGTGCAGATAGGTCGACGAACTCACGCAGCGGGAAGATACGCTTCCAAGACCTTGTAGACGTCCAGCAGAGAATTGCTTCTGACAGTGCATGTCGCTGCTCTTGACACTTCCTTACTCGAAGGGTTGAACGCTACTGAGAATCCAACCGCCTTGAAGACGACTATGTCATTGATCCAGTCACCGACATGTGCACAAGACTTGAGCTCGATTCCTTGTCGCTTACAGTATTCGTGTAGACCAGTCAACTTGTTCGTCAGTAC
>CAZJVZ010000079.1:0-5827 GCA_964549795.1 uncultured Candidatus Bathyarchaeia archaeon | reverse complement strand
TGTATCTTCGGGTTCAGCTTTCTCAATCGCGTCATGACGACTTCGAGAGTGGGACCTCTGTCCGCCTCGTTGAGCAAATGAATTTCGTCAGCAACCACTAGGGCAACGTCGGAGACCCATTTCGCTCTGTGACGAAGAAGAGAATCAGCCTTCTCATTCGTAGCGATCACAATGTCGAAGCCTCCGAGGTGCTCATCCGATCGGTCATAGTCTCCGCTTGTGATCGCTACTCGCACTCTGAGTCCGTCCTGCTTTTCGAGTTTCGAGTACTTGCGGAACTCCTCGTACTTCTCGCTGGCCAGTGCCCGGAGAGGAGTAAGGTAGAGTGCCTTGGCCTGTTCGTCCAGGACCTTCTTCAAGACAGCAAGCTCGGCCACGAGCGTCTTACCTGAGGCGGTTGGACTAGCAAGAACGACATTCTTGCCAAGCAGTGCGCCTGCGGATATAGCATCTGCCTGCGGTGGGTACAGAGTATCGTACCCATTCTCGGTGAGAATCTGTTTGACTTGGTCCGAGATTGGGAGATCTTCAACTCTCAATGCGTGGGGGCTTCCTGGGGCTACGCGGCGGTTCGCTTCAGGTGACCGGGTTTGGGCGAATACAGGATTCCATCTCTAATGAGCTGATTGACAAGAGTCCTTGCTTCACCCTCAGGCAACGCTGCCGTCTTCGAGAGTTCTTCGAAGAGCTTCGACTCCTGAACGCTGCCGGTTTCACGTTCGAGCACGGCTACTGCGCTGAGGATCGTCTGCATCCTGTCACGTAGACTCTTTGGTTTTCCAGTCATTATTACGTCGATGTCCATCTTGCCCGTCGTCGTGTCGATTCCGACATCTTGCAGCGCGATGGTCATCAACCTAATGATCGCGTCTGTATCTTCGACTGTGACCTCTTTCCTCAGAAAGGAGCGGGCTCGGCACTCTGAGAGTCTAACGAGTGCTTCGAGTTGCCGCGGTGTGATGGCGATTGGCGACTCCGCTGTGGTGGACGTTGAACGCATCTTGAGGTAGAAGTCTTTCAGCTCCCTAGAGGCCTCCTCCGTGATGACAGGATCCGTGCGACGAGCATAGCTGATGTACTTCCTGAACATCTCGGGCGTCAACGGGACCTCTTCAGGGGTGCTTCCTGTACGATGCAGGGTCAGAATGTGCTCGGACATCCTACTATCCAAGTCAGAGTCGGGAGCATCTCTCATGACAAAGATCAGATCGAATCTGGAAAGAATCGTGACTGGTAAGTTGATGTTCTCAGTGATGTTCCTGTATGCGTCGTATCTCCCCAGAGCCGGGTTGGCGGCAGCCAGCACCGAGGCTCTTGCATTCAGCGTCGCTACGATACCGCCCTTCGCGATGCTGACGGTCTGTTGCTCCATTGCTTCGTGGATCGCCACACGATCATCCGGCCTCATCTTGTCGATCTCGTCTATCGAGCAGACACCCTTGTCCGCGAGGACCAACGCGCCCGCTTCGAGGACGAGGCCTCCGGATTTCTCGCGGACGACGGCAGCGGTCAGACCTGCCGCAGTGGAACCTCTTCCGCTGGTGTAGAGACCCCTCGGGGCGACGCGGGAGACGTATTGGAGAAGCTGGCTTTTCGCCGTACCAGGATCTCCGATCAAGAGGACGTTCATGTCGCCCCTTATTGTGACGCCGTCGGGCAGCGTCTTAGGCACTGCTCCGAAAAGCAGGTAGAGTATGGCTTCCTTGATGTTCTCGTAACCGTAAATTGACGGCGCGAGCGAGGATAGCAGCTTCCTCTGTATCCATGGATCCTTGGCCATCTCAAGTATCTGTTTCTCCTCCTCCGCACTAATCTCGACAACTTCGGCTTCCCTTCCTGCCACGTCAACGTGGTTCGTGTCAAGATAGAGCTCGAAAGTCCGAAGACGTGTGCCGCGACCGAGCACTTCCTGCTGTGCACGCACGATTCCCGTCAGTGAGACCCTGTCACCAGGCCTTGCAACATCAACCAAATCCTCGTGGAGCTTCACATCCACAGCGCGGGGCAGCTGACCAGGAGGCAGGTCCTCAGGCCTCTCCTGGATTCGGAATTCCTGGGTGTTTATGAAAACGGAATGCTTCTCACTGAAGTCTAAGATCTCTGAGCGGCAACGTCCGCACACGGTCGCCTCACGCATTGTCAAGCCGGTCTGTTCCACGGAGGTTACGGAGTTGCATTTCCTGCATTGGAATGCAGCTCTGGTAATGAGAGGCTTGACCGGCGTCGCTCGAACGATTATTCCGTCAAGGAGCAGAAGCTTTCCCAGATGTTCAGCGCCAATGCGTCGAAGCGAATAGCGCTCGGGAAGTTTCCTGAAGCGGACCCTCACCTTCTTTGTGAGCTCTGCATATACGGGATCCTCGATCTTCAGCTGCGCCCATGCTGAGCGCTCAATGTAGGGAAGGTACTCATCAGGCTTGTCAACGAGCAACTTCGCAAGTTCGGAATCAAAGGACATTAGATCCTCAAAGTCAACGACCACGTGGCGCAGCCCTGAGCTAGAAAGCTGACCGAGCCTCTTCCTGTACTTGTGTTCCTCCTCCTCCGTCTGGAACGTGCTGAGGAACTCCTGAAACCTCTCCTCAGGCCCGGTCAAGACTGTCAATCAGCTTCACTTTCCAGTATCGATTGCTTCCATTCGCCTATCGTAGTCCTCAATTCCTTATAGAGAGTCTGTTCCTCAGCCGTCATGCTCTTCATGAGATCACCAGGGGGCCCCGGTGCGGCAGCAAAGGAGACAATCTTCCTGAGTCTACAGTTGATCACATCTCGTGAGAGGTTCTCGGCCTTCTCGTACTCTCTCTGCTTTGACGGATCGCGCTTGCCTTCAGCTTTCAGTCTGGCCAAGAAGCGCCTGAGAATGCAGTAGAAGGTGGTCTGGAGCGAAGGGAGTTGGGTTGGTGTTGGCATCGTCTCTTTCCAGTGGATCTTGGAGAGCTTGGCGAGGTCCAGAACATCATCATCACGATACTTCGCGAAACCCGCTATGACCAACTGATCTGCGACCCAGTATGGAACTTCCACTTCCTGACCTACCTTAGCTGACTGCAGTCTCTCGGTTGCAGGATGAGCAAACGGAATCTCGCGAGTGAGGACTACTCTCACCGGCAGGTTCTGGAAGTCAAGGTCGACATCTGCTATTGAGGGCGATCCGTCCAAGAACCCGTCTCCGTCATTGCGAAGAATGCAGTTTGGCACATAAGCTCTTCCTCATCAGAGACGAGTGGAAGTGATTCCTATTTCAGCGAGCCGGCCGCATCCCATCGCTTTTTTAGGCTTCCCAGCCCGCATGTAAGCATCTGCCCCAGATTCCGCTGAGCGCGTTGAACAATTGGTGTTTCGTATGGAAAGTGCGATGTGGTCGGAGAAGTATCGACCGGCAACCCTTGCTGAGATGAGAAACCAAGTCGAAGTGGTGAGCCGCTTGAAACGATTTGCTGAGGGCAAGACGATGCCCCACTGTCTCTTTGCAGGGCCCCCCGGAAGTGGAAAGACTACCGCAGCGTTGTGCCTAGCCCACGACTTGTTCGGAGAGAGATACATGGACGCATTCATGGAGCTGAACGCAAGCGACGCACGAGGCATAGACGTCATCAGGACCACCGTCAAGGAATTTGCAAGAATCGCCACTATCAGCGAAGTTCCATTCAAGATCTTGGTCCTTGACGAGGCCGACAACATGACGACCGACGCCCAACACGCTCTCAGGCGTACTATGGAACGCTACACAGACACCTGCCGCTTCATAATGAGCTGCAACTACTCAGGGAAGATAATCGAGCCTATCCAGTCCAGATGCGCAATCTTCAGGTTCGTCCCTCTTGACGAAGAGGATGTCGCGGCCTACATCAAGATGGTTGCCGAGAAGGAGAATGTCCACCTAGAGGAGCAAGGACTGCACGCGCTGACCACCGCATCTGAAGGAGATCTAAGAAAAGCCGTCAATACGCTTCAAGGAGCAGCGTCGGTTGGGAAATCCATTGATGAGAAAGTGGTCTACGAAGTAGTCGGCAAAGCCAAGCCAGGAGATGTTCAAGAACTCCTCGAAACAGCAACCAAAGGAGACTTCATCAAGGCGCGGGAGAAACTCCGGTCACTGCTCCTCCAGCAGGGACTCTCAGGGAAGGACATCCTGAAACAGGTTCACTCAGAGATACTTCGCATGCCACTTCCCGAGAAGAACAAGATAGAATTGATTGACGCAACGGGGGAAATAGATTTTAGGCTCACTCAAGGCGCCGACGAGGAAGTGCAGCTCTCTTCACTCCTAGCTCGACTGTCATTTATCAGTTCGCAGAAACGGTCGAGCTGAGCCGTCCAGATGAATCCTCCCTGGACTGTGAAGTATAGACCGAAGAAACTGGCCGAGGTAGCCGGTAACAAGATTGCGATCCAGCAAATAACGGATTGGCTGGATGCTTGGTTCAAGGCGATTCCGAAGAAGAGGGCTGTGCTCCTTCATGGTCCTCCGGGAACGGGCAAAACGGTCTCCGTAGAAGCCTTGGCAAGGGAACGCGGCCTCGATCTCGTGGAAATAAACGCTAGCGACGAGAGGAACAGAGATGCCCTAGATCGAACCGTGGGAGCCGCGACCAGACAGTCGGATCTCTTTGGAAGAGCCCGCCTTGTACTCATCGATGAGGTCGACGGCATCAACCTACGCGAGGATCGCGGCGCCGTCGACACGATTGTGAAACTGATCCAAGAGACTCAGGTTCCGGTGGTACTGACGGCGAACGACCCCTGGGACACGAAGATCGGCCCGATCAGAAATGCAACTGTGATGATCGAGTACAAGAGACTAGGCCTCAGAGACACCCTGCCCTACCTGAAGAGGATCTGCCAGACAGAGGGCGTAGAGGTCGACGAACAGGCACTCAGATTGATCGTCGATAGAAACCGAGGAGACATGCGTTCCATCCTGAACGATCTGCAGACCTTATCCTCCGGGCGCAAGAGACTCACATATGACGAGACAACTTGGCTCGCATTCCGTGACCGAAGAGAAACAATCTTTGAAGCTCTGCGCACCGTCTACTCGTCGCCGACATGCCTGCAGGCACGAAGAGCAGCGGACATGTCAGGCACCGACTTGGACATGTTCTTCGAATGGGTCTATGAGAACACACCAAGACAGCTGAACGACCCACGTGATCTCTGCCAGGCAATGATCGCCTTGGCTGATGCCGACTTTTATCGGGCAAGGATAGAGCGCAATCGGACATGGGAACTACTTCCGTATCAGATCGAGATGGAGACCGCCGGAGTTGCCATGTCAAGAGAGTTCACGAAACCCGCATGGGTTCCTATGAAGTTCCCAGAACGCATACAGCTCCTCTCAAGAACGAGAAAGGCAAGATCGATCGAGGCCGAGTTGGGCAGGAGCATTGGCGCACGTTGTCACATTTCGTCAAGACGCGCCATTTCCCGGTATCTTCCGTACGTCAAGTACATCCTTGACAAGAACCGCCCCGCTGGAGAAAGGCTTGTTCAATGGCTTGGGGTGAGTGATGACGCGATGGAGTCCCTTGGTGTGAAACCGCCATCAGAGGAGACAGCGGACACCGAGAAGGCAGAGAAGAGAAAAGCAAAGACCAAGACTCGCACAACGGCCAGGACGACGCGGAAGAAAAGAGCTTCTAGCGCTTCCTCTGTCTAGAGGTCGAAAGCACATGTCCCAGCTCTGGAAGTATGAGCTTGCTGACAGCAGTCGCAACACCATCTGGAGACCCCGGGAGGCAGAATACCGCCTTTCCCCTAACGACACCTGCGACTGCCCGAGACATCATCGCGGCTGACCCAATCTGGTCATAGCTGATCTTTCGAA
>CAZJVZ010000078.1:0-6035 GCA_964549795.1 uncultured Candidatus Bathyarchaeia archaeon | reverse complement strand
AAGGGGTTTCCCATCTGAGTAGCCACATAGTTCGCCAGACCTTCTTGGACCCAAAGTAGTTCTGGCGAGATTCCTATGTGTGTCTCGTATTGGTGAGTGAGTTCATGAATTGCGATTGTTTCCATCGTGCCGGACTGTGCACGGAAATAGAAGAGGTTCAGGTAGATTGAGCCGGTTTGAAAGCTAGATGGATCGATCGGCGTATACCCGCCAATACTCAACTGAGGGAGGGTCGACGGAGTGAAGAACTTCATCGAGATTCGATCTACTGTGCCGTTGAAGAGGGCATCCATCAGTGGGATAGCTTTCTTGTACAGTTCGACCATCCTCGTTCCTAAGTCTAGGTAGCGACTTGGCACGTCAGCCTCCACTTTTCCTTCTCGGATGTGACTTGCCTGCTGTGCCCAGGACACCGTGAACGTGATGGCGATTCTTGACTCTGAGGGGAGATTGAACACGACCTCTGGCCTAGAGAGATAGGTGTCGACTCGTAGAGGGGTGGGCTGGATTTCGTTCAGGCTCTCTACGCCATCAGGGAACGTCAGCACAGCTCGTACGCTCGCAGATGAAGGCACTCCGATCTGCGGCGAGTAGAAGAATCCGTTCGGCTCTACTATCATCGCCCCACTACCACCGTCGGTCATGTTGAAACGGAGGCGCATGGAAAAGGGTCCGTCGCTAGAAACGTACGAGAAGGTCAGGTTGTCATAGAATGGGTGAGCACGACCCCCATCCCCCGACTGAAACGCCACGCGCCTAGCCGAGGTAATTGTCCCCTTCAGGGCGAGCATGGTGGTCTCAGTGAAATTCTTCGGAATAGCGACCCACGAGACACCTGAGCCGACAGCTCCACTATCGTAGAGTATATCGACGGTGGTGAAGCCATCGTGATCAAAGGTCATGTTGTAGGTGTACTTCGGACTTGGTTCCTGAGCCAACACGGGAACAATGACGATCATAAGAAATATGCAGATAACCCATGTCGCGAGTAGCCTCGTTCGCTTTCCTTTGATCGGAATCATGGATGATCTAGCCAACTATCGAATGCGAAGGTTCACGGCACCTGTCGGACGGCAGGCGTTCGACCCGAGCCCAGATATGAACCTATGGGGGCACAATCCCCGGAGAATAGGGCGGTCAAGGGCTACAGTGCGAGAGTGCAGAAAACATTCAGTTGAGAAGCTGACCAATGAAAAACCCCACATTCGAACACCTTACGTCTTCGGAACTTTCCTTCCAAACCAACGAACAGTACTCCAAGATGAAACAGGACCAATCCGAGAAGTGACTCAACTTAGACAAGCACACGGTAAGGATGGCCCTTGTTCTCCCAGACGTTGTTTGGGTTCCAGCGTTTCCGCTCTACGCAGCCCTCGATTAGAGCGATGTTGGACAGTTCCTTCTTCTAGACGCGTCCTGCTAGACGTAGGACGGCCCGTGAAACGTAGAGCGACGAGGCTGCCAGAGTCGAAAGGACTATTGTTGCTGTAGAGAGCATAATGAAGATCGACGGTGCGCCAACGGTCGTCGCGAAGACGACAGCGGCAAGAGCGCCCACCAAGATGCAGACTGAAGGAATTTGGAGTCTCTTTGCTACACGTCGTGTTCTCGGGAAACTTGCAAGCACCACTACCAATGGTGGTGTAAGATAGACTATACCGATTAGCGAACTGACTAGGAGACCGGACACAACTGCACTAGCCTCAAGGTTCGCTGGGAAAACATAGAATACATCCGCACCCAATCTGAGGATTCCCATCAGTGGAAAGAGCATGAGCTTTGTGGCTGTCCTCGCGAGGGAGTGTTCTCTGATGAATTGTGCAACGTACGGGCTGAAGGAGTAGTACCATGCGTTGAATGCGATCATGAAGTTCGATCCGGTGTTCGTCCTGAGAATGGATTTGTCGCGGAAGTTCCTGAGGAACTGAACTTCGTCAGAAAGCTCGGACCCATATGTGGCTGTGGCGATCAGGCAGTGCCCCCCAGCTGCCACGACTTGGACTGTGAGTGTAGCGCCATGGGTCAAAGTACCACTTGTTCCAGTTATCGTGATTGGGTAGCTTCCTGCTGGTGCGCCTGCCACAGTGATTGTCAGAATCGATGACGCCGTCCCCCCTGCTGGCGGTGTCACAGGCGTCGTTCCAAAGACCAGATCCAAACCGGAAGGCGCTCCAGAGCTAGTGAGATCCACAGGCGCAGAGAATACTCCCAAGGACTGCACGGCTATCGTGGAAGTTGCAGAGGTTCCCGGGCTGAGCGACAATGAGGATGGAGATGGAGTAATTGTGAAATCAGATACACCGGCATTGATCTGCACCGCAACGTCGAATGTGTGAGTCAGTGCTCCGCTCGTTGCGGTGACGCGAACAGTGAACGCTCCAGTCGAGGCGGTGGGAGTTGTCCCAATCACCAAGTTCGATGTTGAGTTCCCGCCTGATGGAGGTGTTATTGGAGAAGGAAGGACGATCTCGACGCCAGCCGGCGCGGTCCCTACCCACGAGCTGGAGAGAGCGACGGCTACGCTGAAGCCATTTACTGAAGCCACTGTGCATGTGCTCGTTCCGCTACCGCCCTGCGCCACGGTTATCGATGATGGAGCACATCCGATAGTGAAGTCTGGAGTCATTGGAGAGAGTCTTGCGACCTTGTTTACTCCAGATTCGAGCATCCAGGTATTTCCGGAGGAGTCAACCACCACGTCGTGTGGATAGCTTCCAGAGGAGAGCGTCCATTCCGTGAACTGGCCTGTCGTCACACCGGTGTTTGCGCTGCTTGTGGGAGTCACTGTGGCAGTTGAGGGTAACACTGGACTCGTCACTGTAGTTACGAGCGCTCCCGCCACCGGAGCGAACGGAGTAGTTGCCGGCGCCGCACCGTACAGGATGCCGCCGCTTGAAGGATCAAGCTTAGCAGTCCTATTCCCGCCCTGTTCTGCAATCCAAGGTTCTTGCGTTGAGGGACTCACGCTGATGACTCTGGGGTCCGCACCAGCGGTTGGAACCTGCCATTCCTTGATAGTGTTGTCTCCTCGCAACACTCCGACAAAGTTGTTGGTGCTAGACGCGCCCGAGCTTCTTGAAGTGTACCAAGGCTGTCCCAGAGAATCGACTGAGAGAAAGGCTCCGGTCGTTGACGGATGGGACGGGATTGCCCAAGTTGTGAATTGACTTGCTGATCTATCCCACTTGACAATGGCGGTGATGCCTGCGAACCAAATGACTCCGGAACCTGCGAAGACGCCATTTGCTCCTCCGCCCGCGGCTGCGGGAATAGTCCATTCAAATAGTACAGCCGTCCCTGAGGGTGGATCGTAGACGATCTCGCCTATCGAGTTTCTAGAGTAACCGTTCGAGGACCCCCCGAATTCAGTGAACCATGCTCTAATCTGCGTTCCTGCAGGCTCAACTGAGACATACTCAGGACCTGAGTCTGCGGTGGGCAGAGTGTACTCTTTGAAGGTACCGGTCTGAGGCAAGAAGAGAAACACTTTGTTGGTTCCAAACTCAGTACCGAAGAAAGCCATCTGCCCGGAGAAGCTAGTCGCGGCCAAACCCGTCGGCGTAGAGCTGGTGGTGGGTATCGCCCACTCTCGAAAAGTGCCAGTTGCAGCGTCCAACTGCGCTACCTTGTTACCGGAGTACTCGACGAACCAGCAGCAGCTGCCAGATGAATCTAGAGCGAGGCCCGTGGGGCTGCTCCCGCCAGTCGGTATTGTCCACTCGGTCAGCATGCGATCCGTCGGAAGAGCGTTGGCAGGGCGTATGAAAGGAACTACAACAAGCACGAAGGAACTAAGCAGCAACGACAGCATAAGAACGGATGACAACTTAACCGAAAACCAATGACACATCAAGACTTCACCATTCCCATCACTAACCAAAACCTGAGGGAAGAACGACCGGACTGGCTGTATAGTAAGATGAGAGGGTATTTCATGTTTTCTGGACTAAGCACGACACGGCTTCCGTGACGATATGGGGGAACATGCTGGTTTCTGCTGAAGCGCTGCCGCGAACTAACGAGGCGGAATTGTGAGTCCTTATACATCCTCAGATGGTATCAACGGTAATCACAACACTCTCCATTCGTGCGTGATCCCCTTGAGGACCTATCCTGAACTAGTTGCCGTGGTGAAGAAGGAGGATGGCGAGCGCCGAAGCCTTGGAGCGGAGAAGACTGGTGCACATAGGATCGACGTTCAACTGATTGAACAGCTGCGCTTTGAAGCATCATTTGGGGACTTTCGTTTCACGATCGATGAGCCACCTGAAAGAGGAGGGACGAACGCAGGGCTTCCACCTTTGTCTTACTTTCTAGCTGGGGCCGCATCATGTCTCTTGACACAGTACGCGAAACTCGCCATCGCGAAAAACGTACCATTGACCTCAATGAAGGCTGTAGCTCGAGGACATTTCGATAGGCGCGTGGGCGGAGCGTTCAGGGATATCATCTACGAGATTGCGATCGTAAGTCCTGCCAGCGCAGATGCGATTGGTGATATAGCTCGAGAAGCGGAGTTGTTCTGCTACGCGCATAACACTCTCAAGAACTCAGTTCGCATGCAGACAAACCTGACGCTTAATGGAGAACGTCTGGACTTTCGACCGTAGATCAGACGTATCGAGTGCGGCTTACGAGCCTATTCTTTGAATCGCAGGTCAAGGTTGACATCTAGGCCTTCGAAGGCATCGTGAATATCTTCCGCCAGGCTCTTTGCGAGTTCACTGTCCGGTTTCGCCTTCAAGTCCAAAGTTATCTTGTTGCCTTCGATCTCTGTGTGTTGCAGTATCTTAGCGGAGATTATGTCTACGCCCTGAACTGGATCAAGTACGCCTCGCAGTATTTTGTTGACGAAAGGTTCGTCCATCTTGACGCGTCCTCTCTTTGCCTCGTACTTGAGAAAGGCCGTCTCGAGACCTTGCCTTGAGAGCACTGCGCAGTGAAGCTTGATTCGGGGCAGACCGCCAAGGGTGTCTGAAATATCCTTGAATGTGACTTTCCTTGCCTCCTCGATTGTCTTGCCTTTCACCATCTCTGTCATCATAGAGCTTGTCGCGATATTGGCGGCGCATCCGTATGACTCGAACTTTATGTCCTTGATCTGGTCTCGATCAGGGTCGAATTTCAAATACAATTTGATCAGGTCGCCGCAAGCTACGCTGCCGACCTTGGATGTGACATCTGCGTCCTCCATGATGCCGACGTTTCTGGGATTCTTGAAATGATCCATCACTTTCTCGGAGTACCCGAACTTCTTTGCTAATGTTTCAGACATCGTTATCACTTCCTCTGATACGCTCTCCTCGCAAGTGGGCTATGGGCTCTAAGAGTCTCCACGACTTGTTTGACCGTTTCGGTCGCGTAGGTCAAGTCCTCTTTCGTCGTCCATTTTGAGAGACTCAGACGGGTTGAGCTGTGGGATTCTTCGAGCGTGCCTCCGATGGCTCGGATAACGTGGCTTGGCTCAAGCTTCTGACTGTAACATGCTGAGCCGGTGTTCACCACGAGCCCTTTCAGATCCAAGTGCATGAGAATCGCCTCACCCTCCACGAACCTGAAGGAGACGTTGACGTTGTTACAGAGTCTGCGGTCGCCCTTGGGTCCGTTCAGACGAGAGTCAGGAACCGCCAGAAGCGAATCGATCAACTCATCTCTTAGCCGGCGCATCCTCAACGCATCCTCATCAGTCAACAGCTCCGCTGCTTTCGCGAAGCCAACGATGCCTGCCACGTTCGGTGTTCCAGGTCTCAGCCCCTTCTCCCTACCGTCCCCTTCAAGAATTGGTTCGAGTTTGACTCCGTCCCTCACGTAGAGTGCACCGACGCCCTTTGGGCCGTGGATCAGGTGCGAGGACATGGAAAGCAAGTCGACTTTCATCGTTTGAACGTCGATCCTTTCCTTGGCGAAGGATTGAACAGCATCGCAGTGAAAGAGAACCCCACTGTTGCGAGCGATCTCTCCTATTGCTGCCACATCTTGTAACGTGCCTATTTCCTGGTTTGCGTGTTGCACTGACATCAGCCGAGCGTTCTCCA
>CAZJVZ010000077.1:0-6062 GCA_964549795.1 uncultured Candidatus Bathyarchaeia archaeon | reverse complement strand
GTGTTGGTACGATTCGGACCGCAATTAAGCGTTTCCAGAACCAGAATCCGAGCGGCGAGCTCCGGTACTTTGACTCGTCTCTCTTGCTTATACTCGCCGTGCGCCGACTCTTGGCTTGGTTCGAGCGATGATATCACTGACTGAGATCAAGCGAAACAGCGAGCAGCTCGTTGAATGCACAGTTAGAATCGAGCAGATGCTTGCTCAGCTGAACGCGGTTGAATGCTGACGCGGTCTACAGCAAGTGGCGACCGTTCTCTACCAGTTTCCGGTCATCAACCCAGAGAGTTGCATCTCTCATGATCGCGTCGATGTGAGTCTTCGATTCCCAGTCGGCTCCCGTGTCATCGGGGTAGGGATCTCCAAAAGCAACGTGAATGGTCGGCAGCTTCTCGTCTTGGAGTAGCCTTCCGATCAGTCGCTTCACGAATATGTTAGTCCCGATCGCGAACTCCCCCAGTCTACTGCTGTTTTCGTCGGTTTGCAGATACTTGACCAAGTCCTCTCTCAGTTCCATATTGGAGCATTCAATAGTCCCCAAGTCTGCTCGCGAGCCATGGACGCCTATCTTGACGGGCGACTTCTCCAAGACCCCGTATTTCTGGTCGAACCAGTCGCCCAGCTCATCGGCCACCACGGTTCCGTTGGCGGTCCAAGCTGCAGTGTGGATCTCACCATCTGGGAGGTTTCCCCACTTTCCTCTTGTATGAAAGAGGCCGTCGGACACTTTCCACCTCCATTTGGGATTGAATTCCACCGACAGGTCTGACCCTGCTGGACTGGTGACGCGTGCTTTCTTAGCCGTCGCAACGATCTGATGAATTCGATTTGTGATGTTGGAGATCTTCTCGTAGTCGCCGCACATCCCCTCTTGCATGATCTGCTCGTTTATGGATGGCATATGCCCATGACGTGCATACTGCTTTGCGAGTTTGATGAGTGGTATCCTCATGGCCAGTTCGCCGCCTATGCTCCGTGCGGCGTAGAGGGTCACGTTTGCCCACGGGATCAGTTCTTCCAGACGTTTCGGGAGTGAGGTCAAGGGTCGTTTGCCATAGTCTTCGAGGAAGACAGTCTTCACATTCCCCGGAGATGCTTTCTTTGCGGCTCTGTCTAGCGCCTCGCCAATTGCACGAGTGAAAGAATCAGTCACTATCAGCACGTGCTCGTCCGGTTTCACCCTCATGCAGACCTCGACTGCCACGCGGGCACCTTCGTCAACTGTACCCAATGCGGAACGGCCCCCGCGATCCATGGAAGCTGCTGCAGTATTAACGGTTGCCAGTGGACCGTACGTTGCCCGTCAAGTTGTCGCAGAGTTATATTTCTGTGGCCAGTGAGATTCGCCTAGACGAGGACTGCTCTTACTTGATCCCGATCAAGTTCCTCGATGATGTGGTGCACCTCAAGGTTGTTCCGAGAAGCGGCTGGATATCATACAAGATCAGTAGACACGACGTTGAGCCGGTTTCCTCGCATTCCTACTCTGTCGCTGTGATTGCCCTGACGATGTCTGAGATCATGCGATCGAACAGTCGCGGCTTGGATGTGGAACAGGTATTGAGAATGGCACTTCTCCACGACCTATCGGAGTCTCTGACGTTTGACATCAGCAAGGCGTATCTCAGATACCTTGGTACGGGGGGTTCTCGGTTGAAGGAGCGCATCGAACGCAAGGCGGTTTCGCACATTTTGGCAGGCCTTGGCAACGAACGACTTGAGCGAGAATTCAGAGCGATTCTTGAAGAGTATCACGCTTCGAGGTCTCTCGAAGCAAGAATCGTTCACTGTGCTGATGCGCTAGATCTTCTGCTGCAAGTCATCGCGTACGAGAAGATGGGCTACTCAAAGATCACGCTCGACCCCATCTGGAGGGAAACCAAGGCAAAACTTGCGAGCTACAGGCTTGGACTCGCGGATGAGTGGTCGACACAACTCGGACGAGTCAGAAAGGGACTGCGTCGCACACACAGACGAGCAGGTTGACCGCTTGTCTCCGTCAGACGATCCTGATGCGGTCGTTTGAGACTTGTACGATTCCGGCAGCGTGGTCGAGCGCCCAGATCCCGAACTCGTTTGTTTCCGGGTCGACAACCAAGGCCACAACAAACTGTGAGAACTGCAGAAGCCTACTGTGGGTGTCCAGGTCTGTCTCTGACATGAATATGCCGAAACCTGGGTGAGAGTGATACCAGCCAATAATCCTTCCATCAATCTTGCCTCTCACTATGTCGTCTGCCACTCGCGCCAACTTGTCGGAGGAAAGGACGCACATAGTTTCCGAGTCTTCGTTCCCTGCTGGAACAACGTCGTTTACCCAGAGCCCATCGTCAAGCATGAAACCAATGAGCAGCCCAATACGCTCATACGGGCGCCTCACGTCGGCTCCGATTCGGTCGAGCACAGTGCTGGTGATGTTGATGTTGAACAAGCCGCTCGCCGTCTCGGGATATCCTGCAGTAGTCCGACGTGATGAGATAAACCTTGACGCTGAGGTGCCCTTCGACAATGGTGAAGCACTTGAGGCCTGTGACAGGCTTGAGCGCATTCGAAACTTAGAACACCTTGTTCCAATCCCTGAATTCATATCATGGCCATCACAGTATGCGGCAATTGTGCAGCAGACCACGGAGGTGAATTGAATGACCGAAATCCAAGAGAAACGACTGTATGCACTTGTCCTAGTACTCATTGTCGTAGTGGCGCTTTTTGGCAGCTTGGCACTTTATGCATCCTACAGAAGCCCGGGACTTGGCTTGCCTACCACGCCCGAACCCAAGACGATCTCCGTAAGCGGCACCGGGACCATCTCAATGACCCCTGACATAGGCTGGTTTACAGCTTCTGTCCTTACGCAGGCAGGAACCGCGGCGGAGGCCGAGCAACAGAACAATGACGCGATGGCGAAGGTCATCTCTGCACTCAAAGGCGCAGGAATTGCTGAGACGGACATAGAGACTACTGACTTCTCACTCAGCCCGATCTACCAAGAGGCGAAGGAGCCCGGGAGGATGCCCATACTCGTCGGCTACTCTGCGAGACACACGATCCGCGTCACTGTGAATGATGTAGGACTAGTCGGCAAGATGCTTGACACCGCTATCTCCAACGGAGCTAACGAAATGGGCGGAGTCTACTTTGGACTGTCCAAAGCGAAGGCAGATCAGGCCCAGGCAGAAGCGCTCAGCCTAGCCGTGAAGGATGCTGGCAGCAAAGCGAGGGCAATTGCAGACGCAATGGGTGCCACACTGGTAGGCCCGATGTCAGTCAGCCTAGGCTACTACTACGAACCCGTCAGGGCGGACTACAAACTGGCAGAGGGATCGCCAGTGCCAATACAGCCGGGACAACTGCAGTACACCGTCAACGTCCAGACCGTCTACGCCTTCAGCTAGCCGCGTATCAACCTCCCTTCTTTCCCCATTTCCTACTCCTTCTCCAGACCAGCCCGCCAGATGCCGTCTCTGAGGGCAACCTTCATAATTCGTCAGGAGCTAGATCATGGTGAGGCATGATCGATGCCAATGGCTTTTGTTTTCATGAACATAGACGCCGGCGGCGAACAAGAAGTCCTGAAAGAGCTGCGGACCATCCAATACGTGAAGGAGGCCCACCTCGTCTACGGAGTGTACGACCTAGTAGCAAGGGTCGAAGCTGAAACGATGGATAAACTCAAGGAAATCGTGACTTGGAAGGTGCGCAGACTCGACAAAGTCAGATCCACACTGACCACGATTGTGATGGAATCCGCCTAACACGAATCGCTCACCGTTTCGTCTGGCGCTCTCTTTTACGACAGATCGATCTCTCACCCCAGAGTGCACGCCTATGTAAGCGAGCTGAGTCAATCATGTCCTTGAGCAAAGTCGCAATCGTGAGAGGCGCAGACCCCCCTGAAATGACAGCGAGAGCTCTACAATTGGTCAATGCTAGCGAAGTTATCTCATGTGGGAAGCTCGTTCTGATAAAACCAAACTACATTAACACCGAACCTCCATCCACAGGAATCACGACGGACAGCCGAGTCATAGAAGGAATAGTGGCATTTCTGAAGAAGCATCGCGTGAATGAGATCGTCATTGGCGAAGGAACCGGGTACGGAGATACGCTTGATGCCTTCAAGGTTGCCGGCGTCAATGAAGTTGCAGAGAAATGGAAGGTCAGAATGCTTGACCTCAACAGGGACGAATTCATCGAAGTCAAGCCCGATGACGCAGTGACTCTGAAGAAAGTCAAGATCGCCAAGACCGCCCTTAGTAGCACAATCGTAAGCGTTCCGAAACTGAAGCCGCACAGATTGACCGGTGTGACTCTGAGTCTCAAGAACATGATAGGTGCGATGACACCGAAAGGATCAATGCACAGGCATCTGAGCCAGAACATCGCTGACCTTGCGTCAGCCATAACGCCACGCATAGCAGTCATAGACGGGATAATCGCCGGCGAAGGACACGAGACGAGCGGAAACCCTGTAGAAATGAATCTTGTAATTGCAGGGACAGACCCGGTGGCTGTTGACGCTGTAGGCGCGGCGGTCATGTGCATTGCACCAGAAAGCGTGAAGCATCTACGGCTGGCAGAGGAGAAAGGGCTCGGCACATGTCACTTGGAGCGCATACAAGTACTTGGCGAACCCATAGAGAAAGTCAGAAGAAAGTTCAAGACATCGCTTGTAGCGAAACTGTCGCCTTTCTGACTTGCCCTGCATTCTCCTAGATTCATTCAACATTTGGAAACACTTCGCCTACGAGTAGACGAAGTGATTCACGTTTCACTGCGTCAGGAACTCGGAGGATGAAGTATCGGACTCCTGCTTGCTCCACGTAGTCGCTGAACTGAGTTGCGCATTCGCTGGGGTTCCCTATGATTCTTGATTTGAGGAATGCTTCTTCGCTCATTCCTGATGGCATCGATTTGAGCGCCGCTGAGCGCGCCGCTCGCCCGTCGCGTGCAACATAGACCTCTCTGTGCAGTGTTCTCTCAATGGTGTCTGGGTCTCTTCCGAGAACTAGGCAGTGCTCGTCAATGATCTTGAATTTCCGAACGCATTCGTCCAGTGTTACAGCTGCACTGAGATCTGATCGGTCTGCGAATTCTGCGACGGCTTTGAGAGTCAGTTTCTCTCCGTTTCCTCCAATCATGATTGGTGGATGCGGTTTCTGAATCGGTTTAGGGTTGTTGATCGCGCCGTCGACTGAGAAGTACTTTCCCTGAAATGTGGTGCTTTCCTCGGTCCACATCTTCCGGATTATCTGGACGGCTTCTCGCAGCTGGCGTATCCTCGTAGATGGCTTATCGAAGTGGTACCCGTAGGCTCGGTATTCCTGTTCATACCAGCCGGCGCCGATTCCGAACTCCAGTCTACCTCCCGATATCACGTCGAGTGTGGCTGCCATTTTCGCGACGAGCGCAGGGTTCCTGTATGAGGTGCAAGTAACAAGCTGCCCCAATCTCAGCTTCGTGGTTCGCATCGCAATGGCCGCAAGGCTCGTGTAGCATTCGAAGCAGGACTCCGTAGTTACAGTTGGATACGTGATCAAGTGATCATATAGGAACCCAGAGTCGAAACCGAGCCGCTCGATCTCCTCAGCGATCTTGATCATGACCTCGAATTGCTCAGCAGGTGACTTTTCCCTCGGGAGATCTAGCCTCCAGCCCTGGGGAATCATCAAACCAAACTTGACCAACGCCGGTCTCAACTCCTCTGAGTTCTCAGATCAGGTTACGCCAATAGGTAGCTCTTCCGATTCCTATGTCGAGACAAGCCGGCCACGATCATTAGATTCAAAGGCAGGACGCTGGAGAAGCTTGGTCCCAGCCGTGAGGGAAGACTTTGACAGGCAGAACTAGTTCGCGGATAGTTGATTCTCCCACAGTATGGATGGCGGTAGTTCTCGTGATGATCTACCTGACTCAGGCAATACTCGGTGGCGATCTCTTCGAACCCGATCTAGGCCCAGTCTACCCCTTCTTACAAGTGAATGCAGTAGTCTGGCATGGCGCAGTCTGGATGCTCTTCACTTCGATGTTCCTTCACGCGAACCTGCTCCACCTTGGCGGGA
>CAZJVZ010000076.1:0-6085 GCA_964549795.1 uncultured Candidatus Bathyarchaeia archaeon | reverse complement strand
AAGATCAGCAACGGTGTTGGGCCGTCAACGTATGGGAGTGCTTCGCAGATGTCTCCTATGATTGTTGATCGGTTCCTGAGAAGTGGGTCGCTGAGAAGGGAGATGCAATCGTGAAGTGCCTTGTACTTGTCCTTGATTGGTGCAAAATCAAGGAGCTGATTCATGTTCACGGCAGCTCCGATGCTCAGTCCCTTGGAGCCGTCGTCGCGAAGCGTCTGGAGTTCCTTGATAGCTTTGATGTCGACAACCCATCTCGGCTCGACAAGGCGCTCCTTCATGAAGGCGAATAGTCCGACACCACCTGCCAGGATCTCCGCCTCGTCCTTGTGTTGGTCGATGAATTGGAGTGCCTCTTGGAGCGACTTAGGCTTCACGTATTCGAAGTCAGGTAGTGTCAGGTATGATGATCCGAAGGACATCTCAGTCTCCTCCACTTTCTCTCAGTTTTCGTCTTGCTTCTTCGATCAGCTCAGGTTTCTGTTCCTGTATAGCCCTCCAGATGTTCTCGGGTGACATTGGGAGTCTTGTGATCTGCACGCCAATCGCGTTGTAGACTGCGTTGGCGATCGCTGGTGCAACAGCGATCATGACGAGTTCGCCGAGGCCCCGAGCGCCATGCGGTGCGTTGCTTTGAGGCGTCTCTAGGATAATCTCCTCTATCCTGTGCGGCATCTCTTTGGCTCTCATTATCCTGTAGTTGGAAAGATTGGGGTTCACCACCCAACCTTGCTCGTCGAAGACCATCTGTTCGTAGAGGGCGACGCTCTGCCCCATCACCCAGCCGCCGTCGATCTGTCCGTTCACTAAGAGTGGGTTGATTGCCTTGCCAACATCGAAAGCTTGAACCGCATTGATAATCTCGATCTCACCAGTTAAGACATCGACTTCAATCTCTACGCCTGCCCCGCCGAATGTGTGGAATATTGTCGGGACTCCTTGGCCCGTGTCCGGGTCGAGGTAGGTCGTCAAGGGTGACATGAATTTCCCTCGACCGATTATCGGTCCGCCGATTGAGCGTCCGTCTGGATATGTGTAGCCGAAGACGACTTCAGAGAGTGGGAGTCTGTGCCATGGTGCGCCTTTGATGAAGACCTGCTCGTTTGCGATCTCAAGCTCCTCAGGCTTGACTTTCAAGACTTGTGATGCAATATCCTTGATCTGTGCTTTGGCGTCTCGAAGTGCATCCATCACGGCTATTCCGTCGGTGAATAGTCCTCGACTGCCGACAGTCTGCCAAGTGTATGCTGTCGAGTCGGTGCTTCGAACGAGTCCAACGCGGACTTTCTCTACCGGTATTCCCAACTCGTCAGCAGCGATCTGGCTGAGACTTGTTGGTGTTCCTTGGCCAAAAGAAGCCGTCCCGATGTTCAGGTCGACGGAGACATCTTCGTTGAACTTTATGATAGCAGAGGCAGCTGCGTTCGGTGGCTGTGCTGGCCCCTTGATGCATAGGGCGAGGCCTTTCCCTCTGTGCCTACCTGGGCGTTTCGCCTTCTCGGGAGGCTTCCCCCAGCCGATTGCCTGAGCGACAGATTTCGCAAGTGCGACAGGGTCACCTATGTCCTCTCGCAGTCGCTCACCAGTGCCAGTCTCCGACTCTCCGGGCTTGAGGAGGTTTCTTAGTCTAAGCTCGAGCGGGTCAATCTTCAGCTTCACCGCGGCGATGTCCATGATTCTTTCGAGTGCCCAGTGGCTCTCCGGGTAGCCGAACCCGCGCATCGCGCTCGTCGCGCCCTTGTTTGTGTAGACCGCGAGTGACTCGCAGAAGATGTTGGGCACCTCGTAGCAGCCCTCAGATGAGTATCCGGCGGCTCGACAGACATTCACTGTGTAGTCCGCGTACCCACCAGCATCCATGACAAAGCGAGCCTTGTACGCCACCATCTTTCCATCTTTCCTGAATCCGGCCTTGACCGACGCATGGAAACCTTCCCTAACTGGAGCTGAGGAGAACTGCTCCTTTCTGGAAAGTACGAGCTTGACCGGTCTGAATCCGGCCCTCTTGGAGAGAAGTGCTACGAGCGGCTCCCAGCCGATTCCGACCTTGCCGCCGAATCCTCCTCCGCACAGGGGTGCCTTGACTACGATCTTGTCGATCGGTATCCCAAGTGACAACGCCATCAGGTAACGTGTCGAGAAAGGTGACTGTGTGCTCGTCCAGATCTCAATGGTTCCGTCCTTCCCGTAGTGAGCGACTATGGACTGGAGCTCCATGAACACATGGCTGACATGAGGGATGTCGAATTCTCCTTCCACTGTGACTTCAGATTCCTTCAGCCCTCGTTCAACGTCCCCTCTAACGAGCTTGAATTGGTTCGCGATGTTTGTGCCTGGGATGGGCTTGAACGCCGGCGATACTCTGTACTCAGACATCTTCTCGTGCATGATCGGTGCGTCGGGTTTTAGCGCCTCGTTCGGATCGAATACGGTCGGCAAAGGTTCGTAGTCGACTTCGACTTGGTCGATTCCCCGTTCGGCAGCTTCAAGCGTCTCGGCGATGACCGCCGCGACGGGGTGGCCGACCCATCTGGCTTTGTCGATGGCGAGTACGTCTCTGTCACCTACGTAGATGCCGAGCCTGTAAGGGAATTCCTGACCGGTGGCTACGGCGACTACTCCCGGAACCTTCATCGCCTTGCTAGTGTCTATCTTGATTATCTTCGCATGCGCGTGGGGGCTTGTCACGAGCTTCGCGTGCAGCATTCCCGGCAGTTCAACGTCGAAAGCATAAGTCGCGGTGCCGGTGACTTTCAAGAAGGAATCGTACTGGGGCATCGACTTTCCAATGTAGCCCATTTCGATCTTCTCGAACTAGTTGTGGACTAGGACGAGAACACTTTCGGCTTTAACGATATCGGCCTTTCTTGGGAACCGGTTTCGATTGTCGAGACTAGTACTGTCTGGTATCTAAGAGGGAAAGAGGGTCAGGTCTTCATTTTTGCTGCGTCAAGAATCGCATCGACAATTTGCCTGTATCCGGTGCATCTACAAAGTATTCCCTCGATCGATTCGACCACTTCTTCCCGTGTCGGCGAGGGGTTACGTTTGAGCAAAGCTTCTGCTGCCAGCACTGCGGCTGGTGTACAGAAACCGCATTGGAGCGCTCCATGCTCGATGAACTTCCTTTGAACGGGGCTCAGTACTCCATCCTTCGCAATGCCCTCGATTGTTGTTACCTTGTGTCCGTCGGCCTCCACTGCGAGTATCAAGCAGGACTTGACCGGGATTTCATCCATGAGGACCGTGCAGAGGCCGCAGTCTCCGCGTTCACACGCCGCTTTGGGCCCCGTGAGTGCAAGGTTGTGTCGCAAGACCCATAGCAGTGTCTTGTTGGATTCGACTTCAACAGTGCGATCAATTCCGTTGACAGTTAGGCGTATCTCGTGTCTGCTCAACCTAGTTCGCCTCCCACAACCGTCGCAGCAGTCGCCTGGTTAGAACCTCGACAAGGTTAGCCCGATACTCTCTGCCGCCTCTCACATCTGATATCGGTGAGACCGTCTTGGTCACGATCGGTATCGCTTGGTCGAGAAGCTTGTCTAGCGGCTCATCCTTCTCAAAGGTCTTCTCTGCTTCGAGCGCCCTCACCGGTGTGGGCGCGACGGAAGCATAGGCGAGCCTTACGGCTTTGCCTGATTTGCTGCTTGAGGTGACAAGCCCTCCTACTCCGACGACGGCCAAATCCTCTCCCACGGTCCTGCGAGCCTTGAGATAGCCGCTTCTGGATCCTCTGGGTGGAGTCGGTACGTTGACTGAGGTCACCATCTCACTTCGGGCAAGAACGGTCTTCTTCACACCTGCAAAGAACTCTCGAACTGGAACACTCCTCCTGCCCTTGCTGCTGGCCAGGTTGACGGTCGCCTCAAGAACAAGAAGTGCCGGCGCTGAATCTGCAGCTGGGGAGGCATTGCAGATGTTCCCAGCAAGGGTGGCACGATTCCTAATCTCGTAGTCTCCAATTGTGCTCACGGCCTCGCACAGTACCGGAAAGTGCTTCGATGTTGCGTCATAGCGAAGGAGTCTGTTCAGCGTGACTGCGGCTCCGACGCCGAGTCCGCGTCTATCGTCATAGGAGAGTTCATGGAGCTCTTTCACAGCTTTGATGTCGATGACTGTCTTCGGGATGCGTTCGCGAGCGCGAAGACTGACGATGAGATCAGTTCCGCCAGCCAGCAGTCTCGCATCTTGACCATGCTTGTCGAGAAGTTCAAGCGTTTCTTCGATTGTTTTCGGAGCAACGTAGTCGAACTTCGGAAGCATCCCATTCACCTCTTCTTTGCCAGGAGCTCCGGTTTCTGTTGTTTGATCGATGTCCAGATACTCTCAGGTGTCATCGGGAGTCTGTACATCTGCACTCCGGTTGCGTCGAAGATGGCGCCTGCTATGGCAGGTGGTATTGAGAGCATGGTCAGTTCTCCTATGCCTCTTGCTCCGTAGGGCCCGTCGCTTTGGGGATTCTCGATCAATGTGACAGCATGCTCGTCTGGGACATCGGATGCTCTAGCGATCTTGTAGTCTGTGAAGTTGCTGTTGAGCGTCGCGCCCGCAGGGTTGTAGATGTAACCTTCCATCAGGCCGATGCTGAGTGACTGCAGCATGCCTCCGTAGACTTGCCCTTCGACTAGGAGCGGGTTGATCGCCTTTCCAATATCGAATGCTGAGGCGACCTTCAGGATTCTGACCTCTCCAGTTTCAGGATCGACTTCGAGCTTCACTGCCTGTGCGCCGAAGGTCCACTTCAACGCCGGAAATCCTTGACCGGTCTCCGGGTCAAGGTACGTGAGTCCACGTGGAACGTACCCTCCTCGTCCGATCACCGGGCCGCCTATTGCAGTGCCGTTCGGGTATGTGTATCCCATCGCGAACTGTTGAAGTGGGATTCCTTTGTCGGGTTGTCCGTTCGGAAACACCATCTCGTTTTCGAGCACTAGATCCGCTATGGGAACTCTGAGCGCCTGTGTCGCCATGTCGAGGATCTGATTTCTTGCATCTTGAGCGGCGGCGATGACGGCTCTACCTTCCATGAAGAGGTTTCTGCTGGCAACGGTCTGCCACGAATAGGGTGTCAGATCAGTAATCCTCACCGGAACAACTCGGATCTTCTCGACAGGCATGCTGAGTTCTTCAGCTGCGATCTGAGCGAGGCTCGTAGTGGTTCCTTGACCAATCTCGGTCACGCCAACAGAGAGGTTGGCGCTACCGTCCTCATTGAACTTGATGATCGCAGAAGAGGCTGCGTTCGGAGGCATCGCAGGAGCCTTCCACAGCGCAGCGATTCCGATCCCCTGCAGTCTGCCGTCGCTGCCTCGTTTCTCTTTCTTTCCCCAGCCTATGGATTCGGCTGCTGCCTTGATGCATTGGTCAACCTTACCTGCATCTTCCCTGAGCTTCTCTCCCGTTGCCGTGATCGAGCCAGGTCGCAGTGCGTTTCTCAGCCGAATTTCCACCGGGTCAATTCCGATTTTATGTGCGATTATGTCCAACTGCCGTTCGATTGCCCACAGAAACTCGAGGTGCCCAAAGCCACGGTACGCTGTTCCATACGGATGATTCGTGTACGCCGTGATTGAATCACAGTGAATGTTGGGGACTTCATACGGGCCGGTGCAAGAGTAACCTCCCGCTCGACCAATATTGACGCCGTAGTCCGCATAGGCGCCGGCGTCGTAGATGTACTTCATCTGTTCGGCTTTGATCTTGCCGTCCGCGTCGACTCCAGTCTTGATCCGAGCGAAGAATCCCTGTCTCAACGGAGCTGTGGTGAACTCTTCCTCGCGGGTCAGGAGAAGCTTCACCGGGCGACCCTGTGCGAACTTCGAAAGGAGCACAGCGAGAGGCTCGAAGTTGATACCGGCTTTCCCACCGAAGCCTCCGCCCACGTGTGGAACGTGGACGTTGATCTTCTGCAGTGGCATTCCAAGTGCGTGGCTCAGTATGTAGCGGACAGCAAAAGGTGACTGAGCACATGTCCAGACTTCGGTGCTTCCATCTTGGAAATACTGTGCTATGCATGCGCGTGGCTCCATCGCACCATGGCTGACTTGGGGCATTGAGAATTCGTTCTCAACGATCGTTCTTGCGTGCT
>CAZJVZ010000075.1:0-6208 GCA_964549795.1 uncultured Candidatus Bathyarchaeia archaeon | reverse complement strand
GACTATGGGAAGCTTGAGTTTCTCACGAAGTTCGAAAACGCAGCGAACTGCCACTGGCTTGACTGCTGTGCCGGATAGACCGCCGATCTTGGCGGAGAGTATCGGCAATCGAGTCTGTATGTCGATCGCCATCGCCCTCAACGTGTTGATGGCGGTAATTGCATCGGCCCCGGCTCTTTCGGCAGAGCGGCCGATCTGAACTATGTTTGCCACATTTGGAGAAAGCTTCACGAACACAGGGATGTCCACGGCTCTCTTGACGCTGCGCGTGACCTTTCCCACAACTGTGGAATCCTGGCCGATCTCGCCGACTCCGGATACATGCGGGCACGAAACGTTCAACTCCACGGCATCGGCGCCCAAACTCTCAGCGACACTCGCTGACTTAGAATAGTCGGGCACCGAGAATCCGAATACGCTGACTATGACGGGTGCGCCAGACCTCTTCGCTTCGCTGACCTCGTCCCTCATCATCGCGATTCCAGGACTGGCCAGACCGATGGCGTTCAATAGTCCACAAGGAACTTCGACAATCGTGGGCCCAGGATTCCCATTGCGTGGCTTCAGGCTCGAGGATTTCGTGACCACAGCGCCAGCGCCTGCCTCAACTACTCGCTTCAGCGTCTCGCCTGAGACTCCAAGAATACCAGATGCCAGCATTGTGGGGCTTCGTAGCTTCAGTCCGGCAATCTCTGTCGACAGGTTGGACAACGATTCACACCAGAGGTGGATCTCTGTACATGGCATGAGGAGCATTGACTATTAACGCTCTGGCAGGGCGGGTTCAGTAAGGCTTTATCTCGACGCCGCCTAGGTGCTATGGCGACTGCTCGTCGAAAGCGCCAACGATTGGAAGAGAGTGAGGATTGGTGGAGATCTACATTATCGAAACGCCCGCCGGGGTCTTCGCGATAGACAATGACGGGGCAATGGCTGAGAAAGTCTTCTTCGGTAAGAAGGTGAGTGAAGCCGCAGAGAAACTGCGACAGCTTCAATCCGGAAATGCTACACCAGAGCTGAGGCAGCTAGTCTCGTCTGTAAAGAAGGCCGGCTTCGATGCTCTGATCGTGGAGACAGACGCGCTGGCCAAGGCACTCAGGTCGATCGATGGAGCAACTGCCCAGGTGGAGGCAGGAGCAGGCGTTGTTACCCAGTTCCGTGAGAAGCTTGCTACAGACTGGAAGGGAAGATCGAAGTGGCTGAAACAATTAGGATTGGATGTCAAGCCAATCCTAGATGTCGAGGAATATCAGAGATTCATTCGCGAAGTCACGACGGAGCTTGCACGGGCCGCGGTGACCGTGGCGACCGCAAAACGTGACCTCTATGGAGTCCAAGCTGTCCGCGCGATCGACGATATCGACAAGACAATCAACCTATTCGCGGGACGGATACGAGAATGGTACGGCTTGCACTTCCCGGAGCTCGACCGCATCGTTGACAAGCACGACACCTACGCTAGGCTCGTCGCGAATCTGGGAGTTCGATCCGGATTCACCGAAGAGAATCTGAAGAAAGAAGGGATCCCGGAGGATAAGATCGGGCAGATTGCGGCATCGGCACGGAAATCCATGGGCGCCAGCTTCCCGGAAGAAGACCTTGAGTGGCTAAGATCATTCTGTGGAGACATGTTGGAACTTGTCAAGTTCAGAGAGAAAGCTGAAACCTACGTCGACGCCGTGATGAAAGAAGCAGCGCCGAATACGACAAAGTTGCTGGGACCGCTGTTGACGGCTAGATTGATGTCAATTGCTGGAGGACTCGAGAACCTAGCCAAGATGCCCGCAAGCACGATGCAGGTGCTCGGAGCAGAGAAAGCACTCTTCAGGTCCCTGAAGACGGGAGCGAGACCGCCGAAACATGGGGTGATCTTTCAGTATGCGTCAATACACACGTCGCCTCGTTGGCAAAGAGGCAAGATCGCCCGAGCGCTTTCGGGCAAGCTCGCGATAGCGGCGAGGGTTGACGCGTTCGGTGGGGACTACATGGGAGACAAGTTGTCGAAGGATCTGGAGAAGAAGGTCTCTGAGATCCAAGAGAAGTACAAGGAACCGCCCGTCAGGCCACCCATGAGGCCGCCTGAGAGGCCCCACTATGAGGGCCGCAGACGTGATAGACGTGATAGACGTCGAAGACGTTAGCCCTCACGAGCGATTCGAAGGAGTATACTGGGTCAAGTTTCAAGACAATTCGCGTCGGCTCGCCACACTGAACCTGAGTCCGGGGCACTCAGTCTACGGCGAGGATCTAGTGAAACTCCACCGGAAGGAGTACAGGCTATGGGATGCCTACAGAAGCAAGCTCGCTGCCGCGATACTCAAGAGAATCAAGGAGAATCCAATTGGTCCGGGAAGAAGCGTACTCTACCTAGGAGCCGCAAGTGGGACGACTGCAAGCCACGTGAGTGACATCACAGGGAAAAACGGAACGGTCTTCTGCGTAGAATTCGCACAACGTACGATGCGCGAACTCATCGAGAACGTCTGCTCCAACAGAGAGAATGTCTCTCCGATATTGGCAGATGCAAGGCAGCCAAGCGCGTACCGATCCCTCGTCTCACCTGTTGACACGGTTTACTGCGATGTCGCACAGCCCGAGCAGGCAAGACTTCTGGCAGACAATGCCGACCTATTCCTGAAGGAGACGGGAAGAGTGATGATCGCTGTGAAGTCCAGAAGCGTGGATGTGACGATGAGCCCATCCTCAGTGTTCTCGCAGGAGAAGCGAACGCTCACAGAAAGAGGTTTCAAGATTCTCGAGATGGTCCGACTGGAGCCATACGAGAAAGACCACGCCATGTTCGTCGCGAGACGAGAAAGCTAGTGGGCATCAGGAGTGACCGGTCGTCAGCCTCGCTTGGGTCGCATCCGACTCTATTTCTCTGAGGGTCTTCCAAGATTTCCTGACCATTGGCGGGTAGTCCGTGTGGGTTCTTCGCCACCGTCTCAGGAATTCCATGGTGACGGGATCTGTCACGTATCCTGAACCGAAATTGCCGTACTCCTCCCAGAGCGCAGAGATCGCAGCGTCGCGTCTGACCTTTGCCATTATGCTTGCAGCGGACACTATCGGGTACTTCCTGTCAGCCTTGTGTTCAGAGACCAGCACCATCCTCTTCATGCCTTCCGGCAATTCGTCCAAGATCTGCCGTGCGTAGCGTTCTGGCTTGACGTCCGAAGCATCGACCCAAGCGGCTTTCGGCCTGAGTTCCGCAATCACTCTTGCCATCGACTTCGCTTCAAGGAAGTTGAGTTTCTGGAGCTTCCTCGCTTTCAAGACAACTTCATCGATCTGCGAAGGCGAGAGCTCGTCGTAGGAGATCTTCAGTGCGATGTCTCGGATCTTCTCAGCGAGACGAGATCGCGATTCGGGCGTCAGAAGTTTGGAGTCCTTGACACCCATCGGCGCTAGTCTTGGGACTTCCTCCTCATCCATCATTACTCCGGCGATCACGAGGGGGCCGACTATCGGCCCTCGCCCAGCATCGTCGACTCCTGCTACGCTTCTGCCCATACTGCTCACGACGCAACGGATGATTTGGGTTGA
Organism: uncultured Candidatus Bathyarchaeia archaeon; assembly: GCA_964549795.1. Taxonomy (GTDB): domain Archaea; phylum Thermoproteota; class Bathyarchaeia; order 40CM-2-53-6; family 40CM-2-53-6; genus CAVPLU01. Next base: position 2,662 of record CAZJVZ010000075.1, on the reverse strand, counting down.
CTCCTCAAACCAGTTATAGCTTCCCAGTGGAACTGAGGCCAAGCTCGGGTTGAAAGGCTTTGGCCCTCATCGTGTTTCTCACAGGAGCACCCGGGGTGGGCAAGAGCACAGTAGTTGGGCGCGTCGCGGAGAAAGTGAGGCTCAGCGGCATCAAGGTCGGCGGAATGACTTCTGGTGACCTCAAGTCCGCATCGACTAGGCTAGGTTTCGAGATACGCGATCTCCTCACGAATCGAACCGGAGTCCTCGCCCACGTGAACCAGGCCGCAGGCCCGAGGATTGGAAGATATCGCGTAAACAGCGAGGATCTGGATAGGATAGGTGCAGAAGCAATCCTCTCCGCGGTCAAAGACGCGGACCTAGTGGTGATCGATGAGGTTGGACCAATGGAGTTGACCTCCGTGCGATTCAAGGACGCTGTACGAGCGGCTCTCTCGTGTGGCAAACCCGTCTTGGGTACAGTCCATCGAAACGCCCAAGACCCCACCGTCAGAGAGATCAAATCAGGACACGGGATCGAGGTGATAGAAGTCACTCACGAGAACCGAGACAGGCTGACAGATGCTCTAGCCGGACGTTTCAAAACACAGAAGGATCCTCAGTGACGGACTCCCCAGACTCTCCTTCTGGCGATATCGCATCTTGCTTCCAGCCAACGTAGTTGAGACCCAAGAAGTAGATCTCGGAACTGTCTCTTCTGCTAGCCGGTGGCTTGACGATCCTGATTATCTGGAAGTACTTCCTCAGCCTCGCTCGGAACTCAGGGAGATCGACACCATGAAATGCTTTCACAAAGAAGCTTCCGCCTGTTCGTAGGACGTGTCTTGCGACCTCCAGTGACTGATTCGCCAAGTGCACCTGTCGGGCTTGATCCAAGTCCCAGGTTCCTGTGAGGTCAGGTGAGGCGTCACAGAGCACAACATCCACAGGTCCAGGCATCTCCTGCCTTATCTGATCGGGGAGGGACGGATCCTCGATGTCCGCGATAATTGTGGCGACATTGCTCCAAGTCAAGGGCTTGATCGCCTGCTTGTCAACTCCAAGAACGAATCCTGATGCTCCGACCGCTTCCCGCGCGATCTGAAGCCACCCTCCCGGAGCCGCGCCGAGATCGACCACGTTCCGGCCATGTTTGATGAATCTGTAGCTTCTATTCACTTGAAGAAGCTTGAAGCTCGCTCGACTTCTGTAGCCTTTCTCCTTGGCGAGCTTGTAGAATTGGTCTCTACGCCGTTTCTGGATCCATCGGCTTGACAAGACTATCTTCCAGTAGCAGGGCCACTAACGGAGGCGACTATCCATTGGTTCATCTTCTCGCATCTCGCGGGATTCGCCGCGCCCTCTTGTGCGCATCTGGCTTCAAGGTCGCAGAAGGAGCAAGGCACATCGACAATGGAGTCGATGCTTGAGTACTTGCGTTTGGCAAAGACGCGATATGTCCACCTGCCGGAATTGAGTTCCCGCTTTCTCTCGATGAGCCCCTTGCGCTCCAGTCGCAATATGGCTCTTGACCCTTCCCGACTGTCGGCTTTCATCTCCCTCCAAAGCGCGGATTGCAGGATGCCGTCGTTTCCTCTGTCCATCACTATGCGGAGCACGTCTTGTTCGGTCGGGCCTTTTCTTGGCATGGGGAAGCCTTCTTGCTCGTCCTCGGAGAACCCACTAGAACCTCCAAATGCGGTAATTAAAACGTTTGAAAACGCACGAATTCATGAGCGAAGGACGGCTAGGTTATCCGTGCGCCTGATTGGATCTCGTGATCCGTCGTCAGGAGAGCAAGCTTCCCATCCACTTCGGCCGCCAAGAGCATGCCCTGCGAGACTTCGCCTGCGAACTTCGTTTGCCTGAGGTTCGTCAGGAAGACTACCCTCTTCCCAACGAGGTCGCTGGGCTCATAGTATCCCACTAGGCTCGAGACCGTCTGACGAGATCCAACCGACCCCAAATCCACGAGTATCTTGTACAACTTCTCGGTCCTCTTGACTCGTTCGACACTTGTGACGATTCCCACTCGAATGTCTAGCCGCTTGAAGTCCTCAAACGAGATCTCCTCCGCCAACTCCGACTCACCTAGCTAGGCATGGGCCACTCCTGCTTTATGAGATTCATCCGATGGCAAGGAGGATACTGGATTCAACTCCCTTCCCGACCTCTACTGAGACACCACCCGACGTGCCGGCGAACGAAACCCAAGAAACGTGGATCGGGAGATTTCAACTATGAACAACCACGCGGGTGGCGCTCCAGAGACTTGGGGGCAAGTGGTGGGGTCCACCCAAGGAGAGGTGGGGTCCACCATGAGTGCTCTCACCGAGAGGGCCCAGACCCTCCGGCTTGGCCACAAGCAGTAGCCCCATTTCGTAGGGGCTGCCCGACAAGACCGAAAACGCCCATATTACGACCGTACAAGCAGGAACACGGTCTCTGATTCAGCCCAGAAGTCCAGCGTGAGAGAGGCTTGCCTGCAAAATAGCGCAAGCGTTATTAGGTTTCCAGAGTTGCAACACTATCTCAGTGAATTTAGTCTTGGCAAAGAAGAGAAAGAAAGCTAAGAAGGCGATGAAGAAGAAGGCCAAGAAAGTAGCGAAGAAACGTGTCGTCAAGCGGAAACCTGCTCCGCCACCAGCGCCGACATTCGAACCTGCACCCGCCCCTTCTCCTC
>CAZJVZ010000074.1:3755-6331 GCA_964549795.1 uncultured Candidatus Bathyarchaeia archaeon | reverse complement strand
CGGCATGGGCGTGCGGGAGCCAAATGTGAACTCCAAACACCGCCATCTTCACGAGCAGACCCACGAGGACTGTGATCGTGATCCAGAACTTGTACGGCTGCGGAATCACGGCGTTGGCCAATGCTGAGATGTCGAAAGTCCCGGTGACGGACCATAGTGTGAGGATCCCGGCTAGGAGCAAGAGAGCTCCCACGTGAGTCCACATGAAATACATGAACGAGATCCTGTCTCGATCCCCGTAACCCCAACGGGCAATCAGAAAATACGACGGAATTAGCATCAACTCGAAAAAGAGGTAGAACTCGATCAGGTTCGTAGCTAGTACGGCGCCAATCATTCCCGCTGAGTAGAGTAGATACAACGAGAAGTACAGGCCAGAATCCTTCGATTTGCCTTCGAGCCTATGAGTCATGTACGGCATTGAGTAGACCGAAATGACGCCACACAGGAGAGTTATCGCGAAAACGATTGGGGTGCTGAGCCCGTCGGCTCGGAAGCCAAAATACCCGATTGGCTCCCACCGAAATCCCTCTTCCACGTGCCCGGACCAAGCCGAAAAGACCACCAACAGTGTTGACAGGGCAAGCGGAATCATGGCGATCCATCCCACCTGCATCTTGAACCTCGATGACAGAAACCAGACTAGCGGTACGAAAACCAGCGGAAGAGCGAGAGCTGCAAAGAGTAGGGAAATCATGATTTAGCCCCTCAGGCGGTTGAGCTTTCGAATGTCAATTGTTCCGTTGAGTCTGAACGCGACTAGAATCAACGCTAGCCCAACGGTTGCCTCCATCGCGGCTGCAGCTATCGAGTAGAAGACAATGTTCCACCCGCTCAGGATTGGGGGGTTGGAGTATCTCGCAAAGGCAACGAAGTTGATGTTCGCTGCATTCACTATCAGCTCTATCGAGAAGAGTAGGCGAATCGCGTTGCGTTTGGAGACCAGTCCATAGATGCCGATTCCAAGCATGGCGGATGAGAGTATGATGTAGCTACTCAGTGGTTCCACTTGGCTTCTCCTCCCGATCGATCTTCACGAGGGTCAGTCCACCGACGACGGCTGCGCCAATTACTAGCCCGAGGATGACAAGGGCGACGCCATATGACGCGGCCAAGGACCTGCCTAGGTCCTGTAGTTGCACTTGATAGAACTCAGGCGCCACTGGGGACACGGGAGCGAGAAGTATCACTGCTCCCGCCACCGCCAGAGCAACTAATGCGGCGACATAGATGCCTACACTGCCAAAACTCGCTGGCTCTTCCTCGTCCACAATCCTACCGGACTCCCTGCGAACGAGCATGATCGTGAACAGGATCAGCACGACAACTGCTCCGACATAGACGGCGACCTGGAACATCGCGAGGTACTCGGCGCCGAGAAGCATGAAGAGCCCGGCCACGCCGACCAGTGAGACGCCCAGCCCGATTGTGCCGTAGATCAGTTCTTTCGCTTCGAGAGCGAAAACTGCCGATGCGACAACGACGGCGCTGAGTGCAAGGAAGATCATGTCGGGCATCGCTAGACCCTCCAGACCCAGCCGAGACCCAGCCAGATCAGGATCACAGTTACAACGATGTTGACAAGTGCAAGAAGGAGCAGTCTCATCCAGCCGGTTCTAAGAAGGATGTCGACTCTTACGCGTGGAAAGGTTCCTCGGATAGTGACAATCACAACTGCTACCAAGAATGTCTTGAGAACAACCCATATGGGCTCAGGTATGATCGCGGGGCCAAGCCAGCCGCCGAGGAAGAGGGTCGTGATCAAAGCCGACATCACGTAGAATTTCGTGTACATTGCCATGAAGCCTACCATGAACGCGGCGCCGGACAATTCAGTCATCCATCCCATTACAAGTTCAGTCTCGGCCTCTGGCAGATCAAACGGTGTTCTCTCAAGCTCGGCGAGAGCAGCTGTGAAGAAGACCGCAAAGCCCAGGACTTGCGGTATGACGAACCAGACTTTCTGTTGGGCTCTGACGATCTCGGCAAGGTTCAGTGTCCCCGTGAGCATAACTATGCCCAGGACCGACAGCCACATGGGAATCTCGTAGGCCACTTGCTGGAAGAGCGACCTCAATCCACCTAGAAATGAGTACTTGCTGTTGCTGCCCCATCCGATCAGCAAGAGAACGCTGGGAAACAGCGACATCACAGCGAAGACAAAGATCAGGCCTATGTCCATATTCGCGATGACAAACGCTTCACCGAAGGGAATCGTCACGATAGGTGCAGCGGCAAGCATCATGAGGCCAAGGGCACAGAGCATGAGCAGTTTCACATCAGCAAGTTCGGGGGAGATCATCTCCTTGAACAGCAGCTTGACAAAGTCCGCTATCGGTTGGAGGACGCCCCAAATGCCGGCGTACAGTGGCCCTATTCTGAGGTGAATCCGAGCGATTGTCTTTCTTTCCAGCCAGGTCAGAAAAGCCACACTGAGTAGAACGTTCAGGAGACCGGGAAAGATGACTATCTCAAGAAAAGTCCGTGATGTCACGATCTTCACGAGAGAATCAACCATCTCCTGAAGACCGGGCAGCACCTGCAATTGCGTCACCACAAGTCGCGTCTGCCCGAAA
>CAZJVZ010000074.1:0-3655 GCA_964549795.1 uncultured Candidatus Bathyarchaeia archaeon | reverse complement strand
CGCACTTCTGGTGCCCCAAGTGCCAGAAGCAATACGCTACAGACGCCGAACTCGTACTCAGAGACGGGAGAATGGTCTACAAATGGAAATGCGAGACCTGCGGATCTGAGAATATCTCCGAAGGCTGACACTCAGGGAGAATCGGAACCGGTGCCAGCCCAGATTCGACGCGTCGTGTCATTGGTGATAATCGCGCTTGCAGCCGTATCTGTTCTGGTGACCATCCCGAATGCCAGTGTGGACTCCGGCTACCTCTCAATATTGGGTCAGCTGGACGCGGACAGGGCTTGGAGCCTTGTTGAACAACTCGCCGGAGAACGCTTCGAGGGGAGGAGGGCGGGAACCAGAGGTGCCAACTTGGCTTCGAGCTACATTGCCGACTACTTCGACTCAATCGGCCTGCAACCTGCGGGCAAGGCCGGATCCTACAAGGCTGAATTCACGATGCCTCTGTGGGATCTCGTTGAGATGCCAAGCCTCACGCTGACTGACATCAACGGCACAATCTCGAACGCGTTTGTGTATAGGAGGGACTTCAACGTGGTTCCGGGGAGCGGCGGAGGAGACTTCTCTGCGGAGGTCGTGTTCGCGGGCTACGGGATATCGGCATATGACTTGAGCTACGACGACTACGCAGGCATTTCTGTCCGCGGTAAGATTGTAGTGGCCATCCTGGGAGCACCGCCATCGCTCCGGTTCGAGCAACGCGACTACGAATCTCTGTATTCGAAAGCGGAGAATGCGCTCAGGCACGGCGCCGCAGGCCTGATCCTCATCGACAGTCCCACTGAACCCACGCCACATTATGTCGAGAGAAGAAGATGCGGTTGCTGCTGGACGATCTTCACAAAGCTTGCGATATTGGCAGGCAGCGAAGAGTTCGCCAATGCTCTGCTCAGAGACAGTAGCTCTACAGTGTCATCGCTTCAACAGAAGATCAACCAAGGCCGAACGCCTCAGTCCTTCTCAACAGGCAAATGGCTTCACATTTCAATGAATGTGACTTTCACTGAGTACGCGCCCGCGTACAATGTCCTCGGTTTCATCCCGGGCTCCGACCCTGGGGCTTCAGGGCGTGTCGTGATCGTGGGAGCGCATTACGATCACTGGGGAAAGGACGTGGACGGAAGTATCTATCATGGCGCAAACGACGACGCCTCAGGCGTCGCAGTCATGATGGAAATCGCTAGAGTCTTCTCATTCTCTGCAAGGCCAAGGTGGTCAATACTGTTTGCGGCTTGGAGCGGGGAGGAGGAGGGCTTCTACGGCGCCTATGCATACGTGAATCATCCCTATTTTCCGCTGGGAGGAACGATTGCGTATCTCAACCTGGACATGGTTGGGTGTGGGCACTCATTGCTCGCTGAGATCTCTGCAACTCGCGGACTCCTTGGTTCAACTATGACCGAAAGTGCGAATGAACTTGGTATCTCCCTTGACGTCGGAGGAGTGTCCGGAGGAAGCGATCACGTGGCCTTCATGGAGAGCGACGTGCAGACCCTGATGTTCATCTATTGGCCAGATGACGCCTATCATACGCCGGCTGATGATGCAAATCGCGTATCGAGGAGCAACCTGCTTGAGACGGCGAAGCTAACCGCGCTCATCACTCTGAGGCTCTCCGAAGCCAGAGTTGTTCCGACGACTTCCGCCGCAACATCGAATGGGACCGCCGCGACAACACCCGCCAGCTCGGGCACGAGCACGCTCGAAACCCAGAGTTTGACTGCAACATCAAAACAGCCCACGACTGGATTGCCATACGGTGAACTTCTGGTGGTGGTGAGCGTCGTGATTCTTGTGGTTCCGGCAACCACAGTCTTCTGCCTTAGGAGACACAGAAAGTGGACTGAGAATTCGACGCCAGCGGCTGACTGGAAAAGGCGATTGTCAGGCTGAGAAAACACCCCATTTCATCTAATGCGCAGATTCGAACAACCAACCGAGGGATGCTCACAAACACCTCGTTGCTTGCTTGATTTCCATCTAGCGTTAGGTTTTTGTTGTTGATCAGTAGAGCCTGTGGCTTGCACGTGAGCGAGATGGCAAGCCTAACCCAGCTCCGGACAACGATGCTAGCTACAATCATTGTGACACTTGTAGTCTTTGTCGGGTTTCTCGGAGCGTTGTCACTACTCTACAGTGCAGCAACCAACATGAACCTCTCTCCCCTCTCGACTCTCCTAGGTTCGTTTGTACTAGCGCTCATCTTCCTAGGCATCCAGTTCCTGATCAGCCCATCGATTGTCGCGTGGTCGACAAGGCTTCAATACATTCGGCCTGGACAGTATCCTTGGCTTGAGAGCACGGTCAAGGAGCTTGCGACGGGCAGCGGCATTAGAATGCCGAAGCTCGCAGTAGTCCCGAGTCAAGCACCGAACGCCTTCGTATTCGGGAATTCATCCTCGAACATGACACTTGCCGTGCATGACGGCCTGCTTAGACAACTCAATGAGGATGAAGTCAGAGGAGTGATCGCCCATGAACTCGGGCACATAAAGCATCGCGATTCCATAGTGATGACTGTTCTTTCGGCGATTCCGCTGCTCGCGTACATGATCGCCAGAAGCACCATGTTCATGGGATCAGGCTCACGCGACCGAGACAAGAACGCAGGACTCATCGTGCTGGCAGGTATCGTGGCGTTGGCCGTATACTTCGTAGCTCAACTTCTCGTTCTGAGACTGAGCCGGCTCAGAGAGCATTTCGCGGATGTCTACTCGGGCTATCTGACGGGCTCTCCGAGGAGCCTTGAGAGTGCGCTTACAAAGATCGCCTATGGGCTTTCGATTCGCCCTGAGAGCCTTCAGGGTGTCAGAGCACTCTACATCTCGGACCCTGCTCTGGCCAAGAACGAGGTTGGCAGTATCCTGGAGAGGCGAAGCGAGTACGATCTGGACCACGATGGAGTTCTTAATGAGAGGGAACTGCAGCTTGCGATGGAGAAGGAAGCCCGTTCGGCGTGGACGGGACTGAATGAGGCGTTTTCCACCCATCCACCGACCTTCAAGCGTATACTTCTATTGAGACAGATCGAAGCTGAGATCAAGCAGGGCACGCGTGAAGAGGGAATCTACAGGCGAATCTAGACCGGGGGACTGCCCTCAGCGTCTCCTAGGCTCATCAGCTCTCTAGGAGTTGCGGTGCAACGTGCGTCTTAGGCAACATCGTTTTAGGTCGGTTCGGGAATGTACCGCGTCTCAGTAGCACGGTCGAATCACGATGATGTCGGGGGAACATGATTGGCAGCGGACCTGAAACGTGCGCTCGCGAAGCATGAACGATGGAGAACAGAGCAATGTCTCAACCTCATCGCCTCTGAGAACGTGACAAGCCCTACAGTTCGAAGAATCCTCGGGTGTGATCTAGGTCATCGCTACACGGCACCTGACCACTTCTACATGGGAGCGGAGTTCACGGATGAAGTCGAGGAAACGGCCAGGCGACTTGCCCGTGAGGTTTTCGGATCAGAATGGGCCGACGTAACACCATTGTCTGGGCACATCACCGACATGACCCTGCTGTCGACATTCACCCGCCCGGGAGACAAGATAATGACAATGAGCACCGACTATGGCGGATATCCCGGCGTCTCCAGAGTCGGCTACTCGAAGATACATGGCCTTGAGAACATCGACTTCCCATTCGACAAGGA
>CAZJVZ010000073.1:0-6486 GCA_964549795.1 uncultured Candidatus Bathyarchaeia archaeon | reverse complement strand
CGTTTCTTCCCATCATCGAGACTTCTTTGACTCCGTTCTTCAGTCGGCTGCCGAGCGTTCCTTCGATCTGGTAGCTGACGAACAGGAGAACGTTCTTTGGATCCGGCGCCATTTGCTTGAAGTAGTCTATGGCAGGTCCTCCTTCGAGCATGCCAGAAGTCGCCATGATTATTGCCGGCTGCCCGGCGACAATCTGTTCTCGATCGCTCGGGTGACTGACAATTGAGAAATAGTCCGACTGGAACGGGTTGACGTCTTTGTGGAGCATCTGGTCGCGCAGTTCTCTGACCAAGTACTCAGGAAATGCCGTGTGAATCGCAGTAGCTTCAGAGATCATACCTTCCAGGTAGATCGGCATCTCTTTGATGAGTCCGTTCTTCATGTAGCTGTCGAGGACAAGCATGACTTCCTGAGCGCGTCCGACCGCCGGAACCGGGATCAGGACCTTGCCGCCTCTTCCGGCTGCCTCGTTCACGATGCCTGCAAGTTTGCCTTCTACAGCTGTCCTCTCAGGCATGATGTCATCCTGCCCGCCGTAGGTGCTCTCTATGACGAGCGTTTCCGCTCGTGGAAAAACGCACGATGCGGGTTCCAGCAGCATCGTCCGGCCGAACTTGAAGTCGCCAGTGTAGACGATGTTGTGGAATCCCTCACCAATATGTAGGTGGATGATCGAGGAACCCAGTATGTGGCCTGCGTTGTGGAGGGTTAACTTGACGTCAGGAGCCACGTCTGTGACTACGCCGTACTTCAGCGGGATTGTGTGCATCACTGTCTCGCGGACATCCTTCTGATCGTACGGTGCATGCACGCCCTCGCGGTTGTACACGTCAAGGTAGTCCAGTTGCAGGAGCGTCATGAGAATCCCAGTGGGCTCTGAGCAGTAGACGGGTCCGTCGTAGCCGTATTTGTAGAGGAACGGAACGAAACCGCAATGGTCTAGGTGAGAGTGTGAGATTATGACGGCGTCGAGTCTGTCGATGTCGAACTCGCTCGCATCGATCTTGGGATATGCGTGGACAGGGTCGCTCGAGCCTGGGTTGATACCCATGTCCAGCAGAACGCTACTCTCATTCGTTTGCACTAGTAGGGCGGAGCGGCCCACTTCGTGGAATGCTCCGAGCGGGGTGATGAAGACGCCATCCCCAGTTCCAATCCTCGGTCTGAAGATGCGTTCTCCAACATCCCGCAGTATGCGGTTCCTCGCCTCGCTTTCTGAATGAAGAATGTGTCTGGTGCTCGTGACTATCTTTGACGGCATCGGTGGGGCTCTAAGGACTCTGGGTCGCCAACTCGTTGTCTTGATGACTTCTTGAAGCGTGGAGCCGTCTTTCCCGATTGCGAGTCCAGGCTTCTTTGCCTCTATCGTGACTTCACCCAACGACGGGTCAAAGGTGATGTTCGTGATCTCTGCGTCTTGCGGTATCGAGGATTTGATCAGTTTCTCAGCTTCGGCCTCAGTCACTCTAATGGAAGGGTCAGAACGTATCACGACACGTTTGTGGAGCAAATTGACGATGTCCGTTACGACGTAGCTTTGCTCAAGGAGGAGAACAACATTCTTGACGTAGATCGCGAGTCGAGGGCCCTCGAACTCGATTCTTGTGATCTCGGCCTCCTTCGGCATGTTGGAAAGTATGGTCTCACGTATCCTTGCGTGAGAATCATCGATGGGTCTGGCCATCTGGAGGCACCTTGAATGATAGGAAAGGATTGCGATATTGCCTAGTTCAGGCCGGAGAGGATCTTCTTCTTCTCGTCCTCACCCAATTCCTCGTATCCCTTGCTTGTGACAAGGGCCACGTCGAAGCTGTCTCCGCTAGCTGAATCTCTCTTCATGGCGGAGTTCACAGCTTTCACGACAACCGGGACGGCATCTTTCACGGTCATTCCGTCTTTGTAATCGTTCTCGAGGACGCCATACGCGACCGGAGAGCCTGACCCTGTTGAGACACATTTCTCCTCTGTCACGCTGCCTAGCGGGTCAAGCGCGAAAATGTGAGGCCCGGTACTATCGACTCCCCCAAGCAAAGCCTGCAGGATCAACGGGTAGTACCTATTGGCGAAGAGGAGATTTGCTGTCAGGCTAGCGGCTGCACTCACGGGCATGATGATGCCTTTCTCGTACTTGTACAGTTTCGAGTTCGCCTTTACGATCTCGACAACATTCTGAGCGTCTGCAACCCCCCCGGCTATGGTCATGGCGAGGTGGTCATCGAGTTGGTAGACCTTCTTGGCGTGCTTGTGTGCGACGAAGTAGCCCATCGTCGCACGAGTGTCAGTGCCCAAGACTATTCCGTCCTTGCAAACGACGCCTACGGTAGTGGTTCCTTTCAGCACATACTTCGATATCTTGTCCGTTGGTTCATTGTACATCTTGTTCACTTGCTCTCTCAGAGTTACCACGGAAGGACGTGAGAACCGCGCTTGGTAAGAACGCGCGCACCTATCAGTCGCTGGAACCCTTAAAAATGTTTCCGGGGCTCTCGGGAGCCCATTCTACGTTTTATTCTTCTCGGTTTTCTCCGCAGTCTCCGTGCTTTCTGTTGCCGGTGGCGCGGGTCTCTTGTACGTCTCAATGAAGGAGGTCTTGGAGATGTCGGGAAAGAGCTTCTCGATGTCAGCCGACATCGCTTTCTTCGCCAGCTGGAGATCCTCAAGGAAGAACGCTTCTTCGGGCACCTCTATTGTGAGTTCTTTCGCAGTCAACTGCAGCAGGAACTTCGCCTGGTCCACCATGGGCAGGCGCTTGTGAATCAGGTTACGGATCCTATCCTCCGGGGCCTCAACGATGCTGTGCACCGACACTTCGTAGACGAGTGTTCGACCCGCAAGCGGGTGATTATAGTCCATTTGCACTCTGCCCGCGCCCACGGAACGAATCAATCCGACCTTGCCGTCAAGAGTCACTTGGATGCCTGGCACCGGGGTGATTCCTTCGTTTCTGAATCTTCTCAACGGGACCAGTCTCACCTTGGATGGGTCTCTTGTCCCGAATCCCTTGTCAGGAGGAACATCGACTGTCGAAGACTGTCCAGCCTCGAGACCTACGAGTCCCTCATCGAGGCCCTTCGGAACCCATCCTTCCCCCACGACCGCGAAGAAGGGCTCGTATCTGTGGGTCTCTGTACCCTCTGCGCCTTCTCCATGCTCGTGGTGAATTCCCTTCTCTTTGGCAACCGCCTCTATCGTGGTGTCTACGACGTCGCCGCTCTCTTTCACTTTCAATGTGTAGTTGAGGAGGACGAAATCTCCGTTCTTGATCGGCACTGGGTGTACCCCGACGGCTCCCACATTCAACGGGTCTGATTTAACTTTTCGACGCGGTTCAGTGGTCAAGTCGTCGTTGCGAGTCTTCTGATCGCGCCATCAGCTCTGCTTCCCGAAAATGTCGCGCGCTGCTCTTGACCCGACGCCGTATTCGAACTTGTGACCCAGGTCGACTAGTGTCGATTCTATGGCTCCGATGGTCGTGAGTATCTCGAAGCGTGACACCGTCCCCATTACTCCAACTCTGAACATCGAGCCTTTCAGCTTGCCCATGCCGCCTGCTACTACAACATGATACTGCTCTCTTAGCAGGTCTCTGAACTTCTTGTCGTCGACGCCGGGCAAGTATTTGGCTGCCACGACGGTTTGCGATCTGAACTCCTGCCGTGGGTAGATTTCGAAGCCAAGTGCTTCGAGGCCTCCGTATAGTGATCTTGCGCACAAGTTGTGACGGTTGTAGCGAGCCTGTAATCCTTCTTCTTTGATCATCAACAGGGCTTCGTCAAGCGCGTAGAACAGTGTCACAGCCGGAGTGTACGGAGTCTCGCAGTTCTGAGCGAATTTCCTGTGTTCGAGAAGATCGAAATAGTACGACCTCCGCGCTGTCTCCACGCTCTTCCATGCTCGATCATTGACTGAGAGGATCACCAGGCCCGGTGGAGTCATCAAGCACTTCTGACTGCCCGCTATGCAAATGTCCACGCTCCATTCGTCGACCGGCAGGGCGTCTCCGCCTAGGATTGAAATCGCGTCCACGATGAACAATGCGCCGTGGTCATGGCATGTCTTTCCGATCTCTTTGAGATTCCTCGTCGTAACGCCGGTGGAGGTTTCGTTGTAGACAACGGCGAAAGCCTTGAGGTCCTTCTCTTTCCTGAACAGGTCTTCAACTTGCGAGGGAGTTATTCCCTTTCCCCATTCCACGGGGATCTCGACGCCCTTTCCACCAAATGCAGTGACGGCGTTTCTGAGCCTCTCGCTGAAAACCCCATTCACAGGAACAGCAACCTTGTCGCCGTTGGAGAGTATGTTCCTGATTGCGCATTCGACTCCTCCCGTTCCAGATGCTGATACGACGAAAACGTCTCCTTTGGTCTCGAAGGCAAACTTCAGGTTGTCAAGCATTCTTCTGTAGAGTTCACGGAACTCTGGGCCTCTATGATTGATAATGGGCTTGGCCATGGCCCGCATGACTCGTGACGGAACATTTGTCGGCCCCGGCAGCATGAGAAGTTGTGAACATTCCAACCCGTTCATCCCTCAACTCGTGGCAGAATAACGGAGACGCAGGCTCTTCTAAACCCTTTCCAACTGCAAGCACGTTCAAGGTACTATCCTTCCCGATGCCGTTCTGGAAACGTTTTAAGTTGAAGAGTCGACTGCAGAGACATGCACGTCATCACACTACTCTCGGATTTTGGAAACCGAGACCAATATGTCTCTGAGATGAAAGGGACAATACTCGCTGTTTGCCCTTCAGCCACAATCGTGGACATCAGTCACGAGATTGAGAAGTTCAACATCCGGATGGGTGCGTTCGTACTCGCTGCAGCTTCAAGCCACTTCCCTGCCGGCACAATTCACGTCGCCGTTGTGGATCCAGATGTAGGAGGGCAGAGACGAGGCATACTGGTGAGATGTAGGAGGTCCATGTACATAGGTCCTGACAACGGCCTACTTCTTCAAGCAGCCTCGAAAGATGGAATAGAAGAGGTCCACTCGATTGAGAACCAGTCCTTCATGAGTGATCCCGTCTCGTCGACCTTTCATGGTCGAGACGTGTTTGCATATGCAGCTGCAAAGGTGGCATGTGGCGCTGATCCATCTGGTGTTGGACCAAGGATTTCGGATCCGGTTTCAGTCGAGATCTTCGAGTCAGCAGCCTCTCACGGCAGAATAGAATGTGATGTGCTCTCCATCGACTCCTTCGGCAACATTGCGACAACCGCCAGCGAGAAGGATCTCGAAGTCGCAGGCGTGCAAGTCGGGCGAAATGTGGTGATGCAAACGAAGCGACGGCTCCACGATCTGAAGGCTGTGAGGACTTTCTCTGACGCCCCGCAAGGCAAACCGGTCATTCTGGTGGGAAGCCACGGCCTCCTTGAGATTGCGATCAACAGGGGGAGTGCAGCAAAGCGATTTCGTGTGCGTCCCGGCGACAAGCTCGTCTTCATGAGCGGCCGGGGTTATCGGTCACAGCAAGTTCCCTGATCCTTTCGATGCCACCAAAACTCACCAACAGCTCCGCCACACTCTTGGGAACCAGCGATTCCCAGTTCTTTCCTCTGAGGATCCTTTCGCGGATCTCAGTAGCGGAGTAGACGGTTCGGTCGAAGAACGGGATTCGTTCGACCCTAAGCCCATGCTCCTTGAAGAGGCGCGATGTAAGCGCCTCGTTTGTGAACACGATGTCGAATCTAGGGACCTGGGACACGATGAAGGGTGCCCATGTGGCATGGATGTGCACGTCTCTGATTGGGATGATGACGTAGGTGGAAGGGTCTATGCTCGCTTCCTTCAGAGCAGTGCGTATCATCTCAACGCGTTCTCCCGCAGTGAACGGGTTCTTGTCTGAGTGGCTGTACTCTGCGCTTCCGACAACTATGATGAGTTCTTCCACTCGACCAAGTGCGGCCTTGATTCCGCTCAAGTGTCCTAGGTGAAATGGCTGGAATCTTCCAACAAATAGACCTCGTCTCAGCTTCTTCGTCATCCTACTTCGCCTCGGGATAGGTCCCGGACGTGGCTCTGCGATTCTCTGCCCGTCGAATTGCTCTCCCGAACAGGCCGAAGATGCTCCTAAGGGTAAATAAACTAGAGGCATTTTTGTTCTGCGAAACGATTCAGTCAACCCGGATCCTGCGAGAGGAAGAAAAGTGATCGATGTAGACGGCAGCTTCGGGGAAGGCGGAGGTCAGGTCCTGAGGACCACGGTGGGACTCTCAGCTTTGCTCGGAGAACAAGTACATGTCAGTAACATCCGTGCTAAGAGGCCGAACCCTGGCCTCCGCGCGCAACATATGACCGCCATCAAGGCGGTCGCAGCTCTCTCAGATGCGGAGACGAGAGGTCTCGAGATCGGATCGACCGATCTTTTCTTTGCTCCGAAGAAAAGGGCATCAGGATCGTTCAAGTTTGATGTTGGCACTGCAGGAAGCATTTCGCTGGTGCTTCAGGCGTTGATGCCCACCGCTGCTTTCTCAGCAGGTGGAGCGG
>CAZJVZ010000072.1:0-6790 GCA_964549795.1 uncultured Candidatus Bathyarchaeia archaeon | reverse complement strand
CTAGTTTGAGCATTGCGTCTGCTGTTGATCCAGTTGTCCCACGCGTTAGATCAAGAGAAATCGAGATTCGCATCAAAGACCGCCCAGTCAAACGAAATCTTCAAAGTAAGCAAGGCTCAAACGCCATTCGGCGTCCACAGCAACTACAGATTCATCGACCCATATCCAATCTACTTCCGTAGCGGGAAGGGCAGCAGAATTCGTGACGCAGACGGCAACGAGTATATTGACTTCAACATGGGTTTCGGAGCGCTTCTCGCAGGACACGCCCACCCAGTGTTGGTTGAAGCGCTTATGAAGAGGATTGCCGAGGGCTCGTTGCTGGGATTCGAATTCGAAGATTCGGCCAAGCTCGCGAATCTGCTCTGCCAAAGGTTCGGTCTCCAGATGGTCAGATTCTCGAACACGGGGGCCGAAGCCACCATGCACGCGCTCAGGTTCGCTCGCGCCGCCACACGACGAAAGAAGACCCTGAAATTCGAGGGATGCTACCACGGCTCCCACGATCAGTTATTGGTGAGCGTGAAGCCTAGCATTGAGAAGGCGGGAGACGCGAGATTCCCCAACTCCGTTCCTGCTTCTGAAGGCGTTCCGCAAGAGATCCTGCAGAACACGATCGTAGCGCCATTCAACGACCTCGAGGCCGTAGAGCAGTTGATGGGACGCCATCGAGGCGAGGTAGCCGCGGTCATACTTGAGCCGATACCGATGAACATGGGATTCGTCCCTCCGGGAACTGGCTTTCTCGAGGGTCTACGCGAAATCTGCGACCACCACGACTCTGTTCTAATCTTTGACGAGATCAAGACCTGTGGCAAGTTCTACGGAGGAGCCTCGAAGCACTACGGTGTCGTGCCGGACTTGATGATACTCGGAAAGGCAATAGCTGGCGGCCTTCCCCTGTCGGCCATCGGTGGGAAGAGCGAGATAATGGAAAAGATCGCGCCGGGAGTTCTCGCGCATGCCGGTACATTCAACTCCAATCCACTGTGCATCGAGGCTGGGCTGGTGTCTCTTGGTAGGATTCTCACTGAGGAAGCCATGAACCATGCCAGCGAGCTTGGAGAGAAACTCGCTAGGGGATATGGAGACGTGATCCACGACGCCAAGCTTCAGGCACGGGTTCAGGCAATAGGCTTGAGCGGCACGATCCTGTTCACTGATCGAGATGTCACCGACTGGAGAAGCTTCCTGCGGTGTAGTGTCGGAAAGTGGTTCAGTTACTACCTGAGCATGCTCAATCGACAAGTGATTCCCAGTGGCACAGGCTCCGATGAACAGTGGACAGTTTCGGTTCAGCATACGAAGGGAGATATCGAGAAGAACGTCCAAGCATTCAAGGAAGTCGCTGACATAATCAGGAGATTCGACGAGTCGATGCCCGTCGTAGAAGCAATATAGGGACCGGAACCAACGGATTCAGGTAAGGTGCTATTCCTCAGCAAAGTCCGACGGGAACCAGGGGACTATCCTGATCGACGGATCCCTGAGGTTGTTAAGTATAGCCGCGTTGAGCAGTAGTGGCGTGATCGACTCCACCAATCTTGAGTTCGCTAGAGGACCGACTCGCAAGGCCCGGAGGTTCGGAATGTCGTGGATGATCTCTGCGACTGTCTGCAGCGCATGCTCATCTTGCCCACTAACGAGCACGTCAACGTTGAGCACCGAGTCGAGGTCTCCAAGATAGGAAGCAGGCACAGTCTGAAATGCCGAGGTAACAGGGACATCTCCTATCTCGTCGGCTACGAGTTCCGCTGCTGATCTTTCGGATCCAACCTTGCCGCCGGCAACGATTGGAGAATACGTGAAGAGTTTCCCTTCCTTGGTCATCGGCACAATTGTTGAGATGACTACGTGCCGGGAGGTTAGTTTCTCCTTGATCTGTCTCACGGTCTCGATCGCATGCCTTGGAGGGAGAGTGAGCACAACGACCTCGACAATCGGGGGGATGTCGGAGTTCACAGCTCCTCTGATACTGCCCTTCATCCGATTTCCGTAGAATCCTCGAGCTACTGACTCGTATTCGCGCGAGATCCTCTCTGCTTTCTCGATTCGCCTAGACCCAAGCCAGATTTCGTGCATTGGTGCCCAGCGCAGCGCCAGTCCTCTGCCCATGCTTCCGGTTCCGCCAACGATTCCTATTCGCAAGATCGAAGATCCTCTGGTAGACGTGCATGCGGAGGTATTCAACATGCCTCAGGGACGATGCTACACATGAGACCGCTCTTGTGTCATGGTGGATTGTACAGCATATGTCGCGGGCTTCCTGTCGAGAGCCTAGGCTAGATGAGCGCGTGCAGAATGCGGTGTGTCCGCGCTACGGTCTATCTTCCAGCTGCGCCGTGGATGATCCAGCTGATTCCGTTGACCAGCAGGACGAGCGGGATCAAGAGAAGAACTATTTCGACAGTAAGCCACGGTCGATAGATTGCCACGAATGAGATGATCACTGAGAGGAGCCCGACTGTGATGAAGACCGCTCGCATCCAGGCTGGCATGTGTGCTACTGAACCCATCTTCTTTCCCTGGTGCAAGTCTAGATCGCAATTCGGTATAAAGCATTGACCGTGCGACGCGCTCTCCACTGGACTGCTCCATGTGAACACACGATCTCTCTCTCAGAACAGTCCCAGGAGTGGCTCGATACTCACTGAGATGTCGATCGAGTCTTGTCTTGCACCAGGACAAACACTGATGGCGCTTTTCCGAGTGGACTGGCGATTTGTTTCTTCTGGAGACTCAACAATACTGACTGTATTACTGAGGGGGGAATGCCGGCAGACTGACTGATTGTCTTTGCGTCAGCTTCGCCCAGTTCGCAGAGCGCCCCGCACACGGCCGCCTCTTCGCGGGTAAGTTGCAGGTCCACATCTGATCTCTCGAGAAGTCGGGATATCCTCTCCTCCCATTTCTCCAGCGAGGCCAGCGCCCCTTCAACTGTCGAACGCGGTTTCACAAAGGTCCATGGCCCAATCCTCGATTGGGCAGAAACGTGCGAACTCTCTCCCAGATCTGCTCCCGCCCCGACCACCGCATGTCGCCCGAGCAGCGTGCGATTACCGATCCTGCAGTTCTCAGCAACCACACATGTGTCGAGCGTAGCTTCTGCCCCTATCCGCGTATTCTCGTAGACTACTGAGAATGCGATTCTAGCGCCCATCAGGATCTCGCTCCCATCGCCCACGCACACATAGGGTCCAATCGCGGCATCCTTGTGAATTTTCACGTTCCTGCCCAGATAGACCGGTCCTCTCAGCGTGGCTCTCTCTGAGATCGAAGTGTCCGATTGGGATGCAATCTTGTCCTCCGCTTTTGCTTGTCTCGGTTCGAGTTGGTCTAGGGCCCAGACGCTTGCTTTCAGGTAGCTCTTTGGATCGCCAATGTCGACCCAGAAGCCGCTTGCGCGGGATCCTGCCAGAGCCATCTTCAATTGGAGCATGAGGGGAAACAAGTTCCGCGAGAAATCGAACGCTCTCCCCTCAGGAACTAGTCTAAGCACCTCAGGCTCAAGCATGTAGAGGCCTGCGTTGACAAGGTTGCTGAAGCATTCCTCAGGTCTAGGCTTCTCCAGAAACCGTGTCACTCGGCCCTCCGACAATTCGACGATGCCGTACTCTGACGGGTCGTCGACCTGGACCAACACCATCGTGGCCTGTGCGCCAAGCTTCCGGTGAAGTCGTATCACTTCATCCAAGCGAAACTCGAATTGGTTGTCGCCCTGAACTACCATGAACGTTTCATCTATCAGCGACTCAGAGTTCTTCACAGATCCGGCAGTTCCAAGAGGGGTCTTTTCCTCGACGTGGTGGATTGGCAGTCCGTACTTCGAGCCGTCGCCGAGTGCTGTTCGCAGTCTGCTTGCGAAGTAGTTGGTTGTCAGAATGATCTCATCGATTCCTTGACGCGACAGTCTTCGGATCAGGTGTGCAATCGCAGGCTCTCCTGCCAGCGGGAGGAGTGGCTTGGGTTTGGTGTAGGTAAGGGGTCGGAGTCGTGTTCCTTTCCCTCCCGCCAGGACTACTGCCTTCAATCCGACCCGCGCCGTTTTTCGTCTGATAGACTATACTGTGCGAACTTAAGTGAGTAGGACCTTTGATGTTCTTCCTTGCTGCCAAGATCAGGATAAGTTTAAACAGAGTTCACCCGAAACGCCCCTCTTCAGGGCGACTTCAGCTTGACCGAGATAGTGAAGGAAATCAGTTGTCCCCATTGTGGGGGCCCCCTCTTAGTCAAGCCTGGAGAAATAGCCGTCACATGCAGGTACTGTGGGTTCACGAGCGTCCTCGAGACCGGAAAAGCATTCGAATTCGAGCACTCGCTGATAGTGAACAGATATGCCGACACACAGATCGCGGATGGTATCAGAAGCTGGATGAGAGGCAGCTTCGCCGCTTCGGAGGATCTGGCTTCCAGGGCAGCTGTTCTAGAGAGTAGCCTCTTCTATCTCCCGTTCTGGGTGATTGATACCGAAGCAAGCAGTCACTGCAAAGGTATCTTCGAGAGGATCAGTCCTCCTGTAGAGAAAGAATGGAGCATAGAGAACCACTACAGCTGGCTGGTCCTAGCAAGGCGCGGATCAGACTTTCCAACTCGCGCCTACGAGGTTCCCCTTGAGGCAAAGATACCGTACGATTTCACTCAGATTGACAGCAAAGCGAAGGTGCTCAACGCTGAGTTGGACGCGACCGAGGCAACGGAGGTCGCTGAAAGAGAGATCCGCAACCTGCACGAGTTCCTCGCGAAGGACAACGTGGACAAGATCATCGAGATGACCACGGAGTTTGATGTCAAGAGTACCCTCTATCTTCACAGCCCAATCTGGTTCGTCAACTACGACTACAAGAAACAGAGGTATCGGATTCTCATGGATGGTGCAACTGGAGAAGTCATCAAGGGGGATTTGCCCGCGCCAGAATTCAAGCTTCTCTGACCTTTCGCATTTCAAACGCCTTAATAGCAAAGAATCACTAGCACTAACGCTGTGAGCCCAGGATTGAGCAAGAAGACACCTCTTCAGAGGATACAGGAAAGTGACAAGCTCCTGGAGAAGATCATGCTGGTGGTTCCAGGTTTCAGCGGCTACAAGAAGCGGGAGCAACGTAGAGATGCAGACAAGATCATCCGCGACTTCCTGCATTCCAAGCTCCAAGAAGCTAGGAACGATCTTCAGGATGTCTACCGAGCTGCGTCAGAAGGTGAACACTCTGACGATCTGAAGCGAATCGATCATCTGATGGCTACATTCGACAGAGTCTCTGAGAAGGTGAACCATGCATCGTACGGGTATCACGGATTCTTTGACGCGATCAAGATAGAGGAAGCCGATCTTGACAGGATGATCACGTTCGATACACAACTGGTTGACGGAGCCAAAGGTGTGGCTGAAAGAGTGAAAGGTGTGAAGGGGCAAGTGGAGGCGGAGGTATTCGACGCTCTCGGAGCAGACGTCCGCGAGTTGCGGAAGACCATTGAAGAGTTCGAGAGAGCATTTGACCAGAGGAAAGACGTGATTGACGGAGTGGAGGTAGGCTAGTCATGCCACAGGTCATTGAGTGGACAGGTGCAGGTCCTGAGGATATCGTTTGGCGATATCCGGCTGAGAACATAATGTGGGGAGCCCAGCTCATCGTACACGAATATGAGAAGGCTGTCTTCTTCAGGGACGGAAAGAGCTACGACACACTAGGCCCCGGACGTCACACGCTGACCACACTGAACCTTCCGCTGCTGACGGACGCATTTTCGCGCATAGCTGGATTCACTGAGACGCCCTTCAAGGCGGCGGTCGTATTCATCTCGATGAAGCAGTTTGCAGGCAAGTTCGGCAATAGAGCTCAGACCACTGAACTTGCACCGCTAATGACATTCGGATCGTTCTGGTTGAAGGTCGAGAGTCCTGAGCTATTCGTGAACGAAGTGGTAGGCGGACAGAACGCCTACACGACTCCAAGCGTCAACGATTTCATTAGAGGCTTTGTCAACGAGAGGATGATCGACGACCTCTCGAAGTATGACCTTGTGACAGTCTTCACGAAACTAGACGAGACCTCGGGCGAGGTGAAAGCCGAGCTCGTCGAATCCTTCAGGAGGATCGGCCTCCAGCTCGTCGATCTGAAGTTCGAAGGAGTTGACACCACCCCGGAGTATCGTGAGAGACTCTTCTGGCTAAAACAAGGGAGAATGGCGCCTGAAGAGGTACTTCGGATGGAGACGGTGAAGGAGGCTGCGAAAGAACTGGGCAAGTCGTCAGGTGCAGCACTCGGTGCGGGAATGGTCCTTATTCCGCCGCTCTTCCAGACCCCCTCATCGGCTGGAGCGCCGGCGGCCCTGCTGGTCGTGTGCCCAAGCTGTAGCGCCCAGATTCCCTCAACTTCGAAGTTCTGCCCGAATTGCGGCAAGAGCATATCTGCTATGCCGGCCCAACCAAGCCAAGTGCCGACCACTAAGTGCAAGAAGTGCGGCGAGATTCTCCCGACTGTCGCAAAGTTCTGCCAAAACTGCGGAACGAAAGTCTGACTCAACTGGCTTCAATGGCTCGACTCCTCAGACGCCTACCGTGGGCCTTCCTCACTATCGCCATGCATGACGAAGATGCTTGCTCTAGACACTAGACTGGAACAGCAATGAAGCCGTGACCCTGCGTAGCGAAACGCTAAATCTCCCAGGAAAGTGTTTCAGGCAGTCCAGGCGTGCCGAATGTGAAGGCCCTATTCGTCGAGCCGCCGAAACACTTCTGGTTTGTCATGGGGGAGTACCTTCCTCCCCCCTTGGGAATCCTGGAACTTGCCGG
>CAZJVZ010000071.1:0-6937 GCA_964549795.1 uncultured Candidatus Bathyarchaeia archaeon | reverse complement strand
CAAACGGCATCTGGATAGAACTTCTCCAACGGAAATAGCATCGTCTTGTGTGTGTTGGTACCTTGGTGCGCGCACACACACAAATCGCACCTAAACGACGCCAAATCAGGGAAGAGAAGAGAGGGGGCGACAAGGCTTTGATTGGGTCTAGCGCACGAGCCATTCATCCTTAAGGAGTTCAGTCCAAGTGAGCCCACTGCATTTTGGAACGAGCTTATGGAACTCCTGCTGCAAGGCGCGGAGCCAGCTTGCTTTTGAGAACCTTCCGAAGAACCTGTTCATGCTCCTTTGATTCGCGAACTCAAACATCTCAACAAAATTCGCAAGGGAGCCTCTGCTCCGAGCTTCGAAGGTCTTGTAGGAGAGGAGCTCGGGCACATCCCTCTTGTGTTGATATAGACTCTTATGGATCTTCTTCATCAGAGCCTTGTACTTTCGTTTCCTATCCTTCTTGACCACATACAACTCGACGAAGTAGACGGTCAACACGACCACCTCTATGGGGGTAGCTTTGCCGCATCTTAAGGTTACGCTAGCACACGAGCTTCAACTTCAAGTTGAGGAGTCTCCCACTGTTGGAACGTAAATTCGCTTGTTGTTTTGTGTGTGGTAGGCTGGTGTGCACACACACAAATCTACTCAAATGACGGCGGACGACGAATGACGACGAAAGAACGAAATCCGTTTTGGCGTGGATGCTTCTAGCCAGTGTTTAGGGTTGTTGAGCCTGTTTTTCTCTATTCCTGAAGGTAGGTTTTCAGGAAGTTGTTCCACTTCTCATCTTTGCTGTAGTCGAATGTTATGATGCGTTTCGGAGTCACTTTCAGTATTACGCTCTTCCAAGTGTCCACATAGAACCTGGTGATGCGCTCCAGCTTCTCTCTTGGCATACCTTGGAAGGCGGGGCTGGCCTCGTTTATCGCAAGTTCCTGCTCGTAGACATTGTCGTAGTCTACTTCTGCTCTGCCGTAGATGAGAATGCCTCTGAACGGGTTTGGAGTGTCAATCAGAACGGTGACGTCGTTGTTTCGTTCGATGTTTCTGGTCTTTCGGCTTTTGACAAAGGACATTATCAGTATTTGACCATTCAAGTATCTGTATGCGACAGGCATGGCGTGTATGGTGCCGTCAGGGTTGTGGGTGCAAATCCTCGCATAGTGGTTCTCTTTGAGCATCGATTCAGTCTCTTCACTGGTGAGCGGTGGCGCCTGACCGGTGTATGACAAACCTATCTGCCCTCTGTTTCTTCTCATTCAGCTATAACTGCACAAAACAGTTGCTCTCTCCATTCATCTACGTGTGGATCTCATTGTATGCACACAAATGAACGGAACAATGACGCTTCAAACTATGACCAGAAATCATCCAAGGCGTACTGGTCGGAGTAGTAGCCGCGCACCTCGAGTATCTTGTCATTCTGAACGCGCATTACTTGGCAAGCTGTGACATCAAGACGTTTCGTGCCACGCGTAGCAGTTGCATGCTGGAGTGCTACCGTGTTTCGATCATTTGCAAGAACATCGACGAGTTCCGCCTTGAATGTTCCTCCGCTAAGCTCTCTCAGCTTCCCAAAGAAGCCTAGGATTGCATCTACGCCCTGGTGATCGCCGGCGATGGGACTCCGCCCCGGCAAATGCCAGACTGCGTTGTGAGCGAAGCAGGTCTTGGTTGTCTCCATGTCACCTCGCGTGAACGCATCATAGAGTCGTCGAACGACTTTCGTATTCGTGTGCTCAATGTTTGGCATCGACGTCATGCCTTGGACTCGAAGGTCCTTCGTACTTAAGGGTAACAGAACTGTCCCAAACGTGCTGAGAATAATCGTGGCCGTCATGATTTGGACCATCATCGTTGGAAGGTATTTTTTATGTGTGTGGTAGGCTGGTGCGGGCGTCCTGATTTGGATCGTCGGTTGGCGTAGCAGGTGTGTCCGGCAAGAGACTCACCGCTAGAAGAGAGACGATGAATATGACTGCTCCGGAGGCTGCAGAGCCCGCGTCACTGGGATTCTTTCATTGGCCGAGAGGCATCAGGAGAGAGTGAGGCCGCTTCCGTTTCTCTGCTCGCTTCATTTGATAGAAGCCGTCCACGCTTCTGTAATACTCTTCCATGACAATACAGAGTCGACCAGAGATGATCACTACTGCGTAAGCTGACCGCCCAACAATGAGTCACGCGATTAGACGCTACGATCGGGCGTGTATGTACCTGGAGTCGTCTTTCAGGAATTCCGGAGGTAGAGAAAGGCATGCGAGCAGCAGTCGTCTCTCATGAGAATCTAGTTCGATTTTGCTTGGAGCAGTTCAAGCGTCTGTCTGACGTCTCCCGGAGGATAACCTGAATAGAACTTGCTGAAGTATACGAACACTTCCTTCGACTGATCCAGAAGTGTCTGGATTTTTTCCGCCCATCTCTTGATATCGTCCGTCCTATCCAGCTCTACTTTGCCTAAGGTTCCATTCAGTTTCCTCCTGTCGCCTTCTATTCGAATGTAGGCGATGTCGGAAGTCACCATCTCAGTGGTGGGCATGAAGGGTTGCTGTACGATCGCGAAGCCGACGTTGTTCTCTTTGAGCAAGGTGTACAGTTCGTCGCAGAGCAGTTTCTTGTTCCGAACCTCCACAACGAAGCGCTGGGATTTCGGAAGCGTAGGTAGGAAATCCTTCAGGAGATCGAGGTGCTCAAGCTTGAATGCGTAGGGAAATTGTAGCAGCAAGGGCCCGAGCTTGTCTCGCAAGAGAGACATCCTTTCGAGGAATACGCTTGTAACCTCTCCCGAGTCGCGAAGCATCTTGTCATGAGTAATTCGTTTAGGAAACTTGGCCGAGAAAAGAAAGTTCGCTGGGGTACGTTCTCTCCATTTTTCGACCGTGTCTTTGCTTGGGATTCGGTAGAAGGTGTTGTCTACTTCCACGGTGTCGAAGTGTTTTGCATATTCGGCGAGATAGTTCTCAGGAAGAGTGCCCTTTGGATAGAGTTCAGTCCAGAATTGGTAACTCCAGCCCATCGTGCCAATGTGAATCTTGGCTGTCAATGATTCAGTCCTTCGCCTTGATCAGCAACCATTGTTTCGGTCCTGCTCTCTTGAATCTCACAAGAGCGTACTTGCCGTGAAGCCGTTCGCCCTTCAGTGCGATCTCAATCTCATCTTCTTTCCAGAATACTGGCTCGTATGAGCCCTTGTCGAATATCTTGACCGTTCCGGCGCCGTACTGGCCTGGGGGAATTGTTCCCTCGAACTTGCGATATTCGAGAGGGTGATCCTCGACCTCCACGGCAAGGTGTTTCTCGCCAGTCTTCTCTGGAATTCCTTTCGGGACAGCCCAGCTCTTCAGCACGCCGTCCTTTTCCAATCTGAAGTCGAAGTGTAGCCTTCTCGAATGGTGCTCCTGTACGACGAACTCATTACCTTCGTGTTGCTCTACGGCACCGGTAGGTTCGGGGGTGAGGCTGAAGTCCCTCTTGGCCGCGTACTTCTCCAAGCCGGCTGGTCGAATCTGATCAAGAGTGCACTCGGTTGCGGTCTTGTCGGATCTTATTCGATGAAATCTCGGCATACGAAGTTTGTTTTCCTTGGTGACTGACTGATACGCGATCTCGCAAACAAGAATCGGCTTGAGCCAAGTGATTGGCTCCGGAACGTCGACTTTGGTGAGCGTCGGCTCGCTGACTTGGATTTCGCGGAAGGTCTGCATTAGAATTTCAAGAGTTTCCTCGGAGAAGCCGGTTCCGACCTTTCCGACAAATACGGGTGTTGCGTCGTCGTAGAGTCCTAGGATCAGTGCTCCGAATGTGTTCTTCCTGTTCCCTTGTCCTCGCGTGTAGCCGAATATCGTACAGTCGCACGATGTGAGCGGTTTGATTTTCAGCCAGCTTCTGCTCCTAGTGCCAGGTTCGTAAGGGCTATCTTTTCTCTTCGCCATGATGCCCTCTACGCCTCGCTTCAGGGCGGCCTCATAGTAGGACTCTCCAGCTTCCTCCTCGAAGATTGACAGGATGACGTGCTTTCCCTCTTTCACGGTATCTTTCAGGATCTTCTTCCTTTCGATCAAGGGAGTATCAGTCAGACCCTTGCCGTCCTTCTCCAGTATGTCAAACACCACGTATGTTGCGGGAGACTGGCCGGACAAGTATCCGATGTTACGATATTCTGCGATCCTGCTTCTTTCCATGACGGCCTGAAAATCCGCTTTGCCGTCCTTCATCACAATTATCTCCCCATCTAAGACGACGTTCCTAGTCACGTCCTTGAGTTCTTGGAGTTCGGGGAAGTTGTCTTTCAGTTCGTTACCGTTTCTGCTGACTATCTTGAGGTCGTCGTTCACGTAGCTGATTGCCCTGATTCCATCCCATTTGATTTCGAAGACCCAGTCTCTCGAATTGAATGGTGCTTGCGTCGCCTCTGCGAGCATCGGCCTGTACTTTCTGGGCTTCATTTCTTCTTCAGTTGCTTGAGAGTCTCTTGGAGGGCGACCATCAATTCTTTCGCCTCAGCCTGAACGGGCTTCTCGGCGACGATGGGTTCTCCTTTGAGCTTCTTCTCGATTAGCGCCGTCAGTTTCTCCTGATAGGTATCGCGGTAATCGGTGATGTCGAATTCTCCTGACAGGTCTGAGACGATCTTCTTCGCAAGAGCTAGCTCCTCGCTGCTGGGTTCCTTGATATCCTTCAATTCCTCGAGCTGGCTGGGATCTGCGATCTCGTGGGGATATCGGAGAGTGGTGAGGACTAGGGCGTTCTTGTACGGGTAGATCAGTACAGGGTACTCCTTGTCTCGCATCGTGACCCTTCCAATTCCTGCCTTCCCCAGCTTCTTCAGAGTCGTGGAGAGGAGGCTGTAGGCGTCATCACTCTTGTTAGGCGCGAGCAGGTACGGCCTGTCCAGGTAGATTGGGTCGATGGAGAGGTAATCCACGAACCTCTGGAGGCGAATCGTCTGATTCGATTCAGGTTTCGCGGCATCCAGCTCAGCCTTCTCAAAGACTACGAACCGGTCCTTGGTGGTCTCGTACCCCTTGACCACACTCTCCCAAGGTACAACCTTGTTGTCTTTCGTGCAGACCTTCTCGTACCTGAGCGGCTGACCGTCGTCCTTGTGCAGAAACCGAAAATGGATCCCTTTGTCAAATACCATTGCGTGAAGTTTGACCGGGACGTTCACCAGGCCTATCGCGATGCTTCCAGTCCAGATTGGCCTCCTCGGAGCCCTTCCCTTTTCATCTTTAGCCATTACGGATCATTCCAGCTTCTGTGAGTTTTGAAGCAGGTCCTTCCATGGGTCGCTATCAATCGCTGGCACGGTCGCGATGTTAAACTCTTCTGGATTGAATCCTTTCGTTATCTGCTTCCATTCTAGGGGCATTGACACGGTAGCCGAGGGGGTTGCCCTGAGACTGTAAGGGCATACCATCGTTCTACCATGGGAATTCTGAAGATAGTCTATGAATACCTTCCCGGCTTTTCTGGACCTAGAGAAGTCGGCAGCCACGATGTCGGATTCCATGGCTAAGCGTTTTCCTAGCTGATGAACGAATTCTCGGGTTTGCTGAAACGTGTACACAGGGACGATCGGAATCACGATATGCAGTCCTTTCTTGCCTGAAGTTTTCACGTAAGGTCTCAGGCCTGGCGTCTCCAGCCTTTCCTTCAGTAGTAGCGCTACCTCGACTACGTCATCGTAGCCGAGTGGTGGTTTTGGGTCCAAGTCGACTAGGACGAGGTTAGGTTTCATGAAGGAGTCAGTTGTGGAGAGCGTCATATGCATCTCCAACGCGGCTAGGTTAGCGAGCCAAAGAAGCGTGTCAAGGTCGTTGCATACCACGTAGTTGATGTCTCGTTGCGCTGTCTCGGAGTATCTCTTGAATGTCTCTACCCAGGATGGTGTGCCTCTTGGGATGTCCTTCTCATAGAAGCCTTGCTTGTCGACGCCGTCAGGGTATCTGGTCAGGGAAAGCGGTCTTCCAGCTAGGAGATGAAGCATTTTCGGAGCGATTCGGATGTAGTACTCGATAACCTGAGTTTTCTTGATCCCGACCTTTGCGTATAGGACCTTGTCGAGGTTAGTGAACTCAACCTTAGTGAGGGCTTGTGACATCGCCGCTCCCACCGAATTCCATTATGAGGAGGTCTCACTCTATGGATTTCAATATTGGGCTGATTGTGGAAGCTTGGACGATGTCTAAGGAAAGACGGTTCTGTCTATTTGCTAGGGTTCTGCCAGAGTCCGATTACGTTTCCTTCGGAGTCTCTGAAGTAGGCGGTGAATCCCATGTCGCCAACCGCAAGTTTCTCTCTGACCACTTGTCCGCCGTTCTTCTTCACGCTTGCAAGCGCGTCATCTATGTTCTCTACGTCTATTGTAACGACCGGGTGTTTGAGGGGATCCTGTCGTTTCATCATGCCACCATTTATTGCGCCCGGCTGTTTGGGCATTCCATTCTCATCCGATTCTGCGGTTCCAAGCATTACGTACTCCATCTCCGGCATTTCGCTCGTGCTCCAGCCAAATACGGTACTGTAGAATTTCTTCGCGCGTGGAAGATCGTCGGCAGGTATTTCGAAATGTACAACTTTGCCCATACAAAATCAACTCTTTCATGTTCGCTGAGCATTGGCAATGTATTAGGCGGGGGGTTTCCTTTTGGAAACTGAGAGGCAGCGGGAGATTACGAAGAAGAGAGTGAATGGCTTTCTTGATGCGTGTGTCACTAATCAAATCGTCGTCGAGAGGACGATCTTTCTTGTACGCACCAAGGGACCCTCACACATCCTAACGGTCCAATCACGTCGTGGAATGAGGGCGCTAGGTCGCCAATGCAATTTGCGGGCCGTTGGCCCAGTTCATTTCCGCAGCATGTGCACGTCTCGTTCGAGCCCATGCAGGTGATGTTGGTCTTGTTTGGTTGAGAAGGAGGAGAGGTTACTGAACGCATTCGAG
>CAZJVZ010000070.1:3741-6949 GCA_964549795.1 uncultured Candidatus Bathyarchaeia archaeon | reverse complement strand
AACTGGTTCAGAGAATCTGCGACAAGATCCGCAATAACGTCGGAGAGATCACGAAAGTTGAACGAGTCTTCCTCGATGATGCTGATGTGTGCATAGTTGCATACGGAAGCGTCGCCAGATCCGCACTAGCCGCTACAGTCGAAGGACGAGAAAGAGGCATCAAGATTGGACTCCTGAGACTCGCCACAATTTGGCCATTCCCAGACGAAATCGTAGAGCAGGTGGCCGCTCAAGTGGACAAGATCCTGGTGCCTGAAATGAACTATGGGCAACTCGTCCGAGAGGTTGAGAGAAGTGCAGGCCGGCGAAAGGTGACATCCATTCCGAGACTTGGAGATGCTCTCCACACACCCGAGGAGATCCTAGCTCAGGCAGTCAGCTAGAACATGAAGGTACACAACATGTCGAACCTCCACCATCCACTGGAAGACTACACAAGAAGCGGCATGATTCCTCACATATGGTGCAACGGTTGCGGCAACGGAATCATACTCGGGGAATTCGCCAGAGCCTTGGACGAACTCAAGTACGACCGAGACAAGGTTGTCGTAGTATCGGGAATCGGCTGCATAGGAAGGATCTCCGGATACACCAACACTGATTCGTTTCACACGACACATGGTCGCGCATTGGCCTTTGCTGTTGGAGTCAAAGCGGCGAGGCCGGACTTGAAACCGATAGTGATCAGTGGAGATGGCGACCTATTCGCGATAGGTGGCAATCACTTCATTCACGCCGCCAGAAGAAACGTAGATGTAGCCGTAATCTGTTCCAACAATTTCAACTACGGCATGACTGGCGGGCAGGCCGGCCCAACGACACCCGTCGGCGCATTCACTACGACGAGTCGATACGGGAACATCGAGCATCCATTCAATCTAGTGCACTTGGCTGCAGCTTCAGGTGCAGTCTATGTGGCGCGGTGGACAACAATTCACGTCAAGCGAATTCGGGAATCGATGAAGAAGGCCATCAGCAGAAAGGGATTCAGCTTTGTCGAAATAGTTACCCCATGCCCAGAAGAGTATGGTCGAAGAAACAAGATTGCGGACCCCATCCTTGGAATGAAATGGCTGAGAGAAGTCAGCGAGGTTCGCTCCAACATCGACCCTATTGAGGCTGTGATCGGACCTGACAAGATCATTGTCGGAGAATTCGTTGATGTTGAGAAGCCGGAGTTCAGCGATTTGCTGTGGGAGAAGAATCGATCTGTTCAGGCAGAACTTGAGAAGGTAGGGCGACGCACGAATGTCGCGATTTGAGATAAGAATCGCTGGCCTTGGCGGCCAGGGAATTGTGACCGCGGGTGTAATGATCGGGCGAGCCGCCTCAGTATTCGGGGGCAAGAATGTCACCCTGGCACAGTCATACGGCCCAGAGTCCAGGGGAGGGGCCTCAAAGGTCGAGGTCATAGTCTCTGACGAGAAAGTCTTCTATCCAAAGGTCAGGAAGCCGAGTCTAGTCGCAATCATGTCCCAAGAAGCTTACCGGAAAAACATCACTGATGTGAATGGGAGTGCAATCGTTCTCATCGATCCTGACATGGTCCAAGAGAACCAGTCGAATCATGCAGCAAGGACCTTCCGAGTGCCCGCCACACGCATAGCCGAAAGTCTGGGCAAGAAGATCGTGGCGAACATGGTTGTTATCGGCGCAATAATCGGCCTGACTGGTATGATGGACACTGCGCCAATTGAGAAGGCAATCGGGAAGTACACGCCCCGAGGCACAGAGAAGCTGAATCTCAATGCCTTCAAAAGCGGATACGACTACGCCCTTAAACTGCTCCAAGAACAAAGAGCGCCTGCATAATCTTGAGGCAGATCAAGCCATGGAGTTTGGTTTGTCTTGTCACCAAAACGTAATCACGGGTCTGATTGATTTGATGAGTTCCGGCGAATATACTGTCGGATACGTAAGTAGGGCCGGGCTAAATTCTGCACGAATCCACGATCAACTTTGTTTCAAGCCACACCACGAGGGTACAGAAGATGGGTGCTGAAGGATCGGCTGTAACAATATTCGTCTTCGGGAAGCGCTACCGTGTCCCACGGAACCTCACAATACTGACAGCCATGGAACATCTTGGATACAGGCTATTGCGCGGATGTGGATGCCGCAGCGGATTCTGTGGCGCCTGCGCAACGGTCTACAGAATCCAAGGGGACTTTAGACTCCGCACAGGGCTCGCATGCCAGACACCCGTCCGGGAAGGAATGGTATTTTCGATGCTCCCATTCCATCCCTCCACAAAAGCGCGGTATGATGTCAAGGGTCTGCAGCCGGACATCAATTCGCTCTTGCGATACTACCCTGAGATCCTGCGATGCCTGCAATGCAACTCGTGCACTCGAGCTTGTCCACAGGATCTGCCGGTCATAGACGTAATGGCCGCCGCGATGCGTGGAGACATCGCCGCCGCCGCAGACCTCTCGTTCGACTGCATCATGTGCGGACTCTGTGCCACAAGATGCCCAGCCGAGATCGTTCAGTACAATGTCGCGATCCTCTCAAGAAGACTCTACGGAACTCACATGGCCGCAGAGGCAAAGCACCTGAAGAAGAAGCTTGAGGAGATCAGAGCAGGACGCTACGACGAAGAACTGGCAAGACTGACCAAGATGAGCACTGCCGAGCTGACCAAGCTGTACAACTCCCGAGAAATCGAGCCGGAGGAAGCGTAGATGACTCAAGAACAGACCAAGCAATGGCGAACAGTAATCACCTACAGCGACGACATGCGACACTCGATTGACAAAGTGACGTCAAACCGGAAAGAACGCACTGGACAGCCCTTCCCGAAACTTACGCCGGATGAGAAGAAACAACTGCTAACGAAGTATCACCCCGACTACAAGCCGGGGACGACGAGGAAGCTCCTAGTCGGAGCGAACAAGGGAGAACCGGTCATCAATGAGCTGGGCGACATTGTGGAAGGCTACAGTCGAATAAACCCGGAAAGAACCGATCTATCAAGGACCGACATCCAGACTGATGTTCTAATCATCGGCGGAGGGGGTGCAGGCGCGGCGGCAGCTCTGACCGCCCACAACGCCGGCGCCCGCGTCTTGCTGTGCACCAAGCTGAGATTCGGCGACGCCAACACGATGATGGCGCAAGGTGGAATCCAAGCAGCGGACAGGGAGAACGATTCCCCCGCAATTCACCACCTTGATGTCATGGGAGGCGGGGGATTCACAAACATCCC
>CAZJVZ010000070.1:0-3641 GCA_964549795.1 uncultured Candidatus Bathyarchaeia archaeon | reverse complement strand
ACAACTAATCACTACGGTGCAACAGGCGATGGGCTCGCATTGGCCTATCGTGCTGGGGCCAAGCTGGCTTTTGTGGATACGATCCAATATCACCCGACAGGAGTTGCATTCCCAGAACTGATCTCGGGACAACTCATAACTGAGAAGATGAGGAGCATGGGCGCCCAACTCGTCAATGCTGACGGAGAACGTTTCGTCAACGAACTTGAGACAAGAGACGCCGTCGCGTCAGCGATAATCAGAGAGTGTCAAGAACGTGGCAAGGGGGTTCGGACACCTGGCGGGTTGGTGGGCGTGTGGCTTGACACACCGCTCATCGACGAGCTGCGGGGCCCGGGCCAAACCCAGAGACTCGCACCAGCAATGGTGAGGCAGTTCAAACGATTCGGAATCGACATAATCAAGGACCCGATCCTCGTCTATGCCACACAACACTACCAGAACGGCGGAGTCTTGATAGATGAGAACGGACGGACAAACGTCCCAAATCTGTACGCCGCGGGCGAAGCTGCCGGCGGAATACACGGCAGAAATCGTTTGATGGGCAATTCACTGCTGGACATCCTGGTATTTGGAAGGCGCGCCGGAGGAGACGCCGCCAAGAGATCGCATGCCGCACCCGGCGGCAAGCCAACCCTTGAGCACGTCACCCGATTCCACAAGGAACTGAAGAAAGCGGGCGTCAGCACGGATCGGCACAGCCCCATACTGCTTCCTGACTACCGTAGCAAAGAAGCGAAGATCGAGCTCGAAGCGTTCGTGGTCAGAGGGTGGGAGTGAAGTGGCGTATCCGATCTCAGCTGAAGTGCTCACGAGTCCCCTACTGCGCAAGATCCAAACGATAAGCGGTCAGAATCTCTCGCTCTGCTATCAATGCGGGAAATGCTCGGCCACATGCCCTTTGGCGACGCAGATGGACCTCATGCCTCATCAGATCGTTCGATTCCTCCAGCTCGGCCTTGAGGAAGTCTTCGATGCCAAGTCGTACTGGTTGTGCGCGACCTGCTTCTCCTGCGAAACCCAATGCCCCAGAGGCCTAGACGTGAGCAAGATCTGCGAGGCCCTTCGAACCATCAAGCTTCGCAACGACCTTCGAGATCTGAAGATCGAGAAGCTGTCGCCTGAGATGCCCCAGCAAGGACTCGTGAGTGCATTTAGGAAACTCAGCCCATACTGAGTTGGAAGAATGGAATCCTACCTGTATTTCCCCGGATGCTCTCTCCGAACCGTAGCAAGAGATTTCGATGACTCCGCACAAGCTTGCGCTCGTGCTCTCGGTGCAGAACTGAAAGAAATGCAGGGATGGTTGTGCTGCGGAGCAGTATTCTCGAACGTTGCAGACAACATCATGACGAATGCCGGACCCAACCGAATCCTTGCCAGAGCACGCAGTGAGGGCGACACGCTCGTTACCCTCTGTGCTGGATGCCACAATGTCCTCAAGAGAGCGAACCTCCAAGCTGGACGCAACGCGATCAAACAGGAACAGATCAACGAATTCAATGAAGAGAAGTACGAAGGTGGACTAAGCGTCCTCCACTTCTTGGAAATCCTTAGAGACCGTGTGGGTTTCGGCACTGTCAGAGATACGGTCAAGGCGCCCTTGCATGGCTTGCCCGTCGGCGCCTACTATGGGTGCTTGCTGCTTCGCCCATTTGACGAAATGAGGCTCGATGATCCACATCGACCATCAGTACTCGAAGACCTCCTCGTTAGCACTGGATGTACACCGGTCGAGTATCCATCACGAACGGAATGCTGTGGATCGTATCTTGGTGTAGGTTCTCCTGACTCTATGACACTGTTGTCTCGCAATGTAGTGCAGTCTGCTCGTTCTAGTGGGGCGACAATCCTTGCTGTCAGCTGTCCACTGTGCAAATACAATCTCGAAGCGTCTCAGAAACAGGACCTTGCTGCTTCTTCTGGCTCACAACCATTGCAGGTAATCTATTTCACCCAGTTGCTCGGTCTCGCTCTCGGAGCCGCCCCACAGAGCCTTCGACTCAACCCGGTGCAGATCCAAGCGATTCGTGGCCGTGTGCAAGCGCCCCCGGAAAGCGTGAATCACCCATGAAACGTGTGGGAGTATTCGTCTGTCATTGCGGTCTGAATATTGCCGGAACGGTTCGCGTCAGCGAAGTTGTTGATCGAGCCAGCAAGACTCCCGATGTTGTGATCGCGGCTGACCACAGGTACCTTTGCTCGGAACCAGGCCAAACACTGATCAGAGATAGCATAAAGCAGCACAGACTTGACGCGGTCGTTGTTGCTGCATGCTCGCCTGCGATGCATGAAGTCACCTTCAGGAATGCTGCGCGAGCGGCGGGTCTCAACAGACATCAATGCGAAATGGCGAATATTCGCGAACAATGCAGTTGGGTTCATGACGACATTGAGAAGGCGACCGAGAAAGCTCACGTTATCTTGCGTCAGATCATAGAGAAAGTCAAACTCAATGAGCCGCTTGACCCGATCACCGTCCCAGTCACTAGAAGAGCCCTTGTCATAGGAGGAGGCATCGCCGGTATCCGCTCCGCCTTAGACGTGGCTAACAGTGGATACCAAGTCTACCTCGTTGAAAAGACAGGCTCGATCGGTGGAAGAATGGCGCAGCTCTCAGAGACATTCCCAACGTTGGATTGCTCAATCTGCATCCTTGGGCCATTGATGGTGGAAGCCTTTCGGAATCCCAACATCAAGATTCTCAGACTGTCTGAAGTTGAGGATGTAAGAGGCTACGTCGGCAACTTCAAGGTCAGAGTGCGACAGGATCCACTCTACGTTGATGAGACCAAGTGCAACATGTGTGCAGAATGCGCAAAGGTATGCCCTGCTGAAGTGCCCAACGAGTTTGATTCTGGACTGACCTGGAGAAAGGCGATATACATCCCATTCGCGCAGGCTGTTCCTCCTGTCTATGTTTTGGACGCGAAGAGTTGTCTTGGTCTTCTGCCTCAAGCCTGCGGCGAGTGCAAGAAGGCTTGCGACAAACTTGGCATGTCCTGCATAGACCTCGATGCACATCCCGGGACTCATGAGCTCGAAGTGGGAGCCATTATCTCAGCAACTGGTTACGAGCTGTTTGATGCAACGAGGCTCACGGAGTACGGGTACGGCATCTTTCCAGATGTGATGACGAGCCTAGAGTATGAACGCATGTTGTCTGCCTCAGGGCCAACATCCGGTATCATTAGACGACCTTCGGATGGACGCATTCCGAAGGAGGTCGTGTTCATTCAATGTGCAGGACAACGCGAACCTGAGACCGCTTTGGCCTACTGTTCGAAGATCTGCTGCATGTACACGGCTCGGCATGCGATGCTTTTCCACCACAAAGTCCCAGATGGACAAGCATACGTCTTCTACATGGACATTAGGGCAGGAGGAAAAGGATACGAGGAATTCGTCAAACGCTGCCAAGAGGAAGGAGGACTCCTCTACCTCCGCGGAAGAGTCGCGAAGGTGTACGAAGAGAAAGGCAAACTGGTTGTGAAAGGCGTTGACACCCTCATCGGCAAGAACGTGGAAATCCACGCGGACCTCGTAGTCTTGGCAGTTGGCATGGTCCCAAGCCAAGGATCACGCGAACTCGCAAACATCCTCAAGGCTTCGGTGGACGAGAACGGCTTCTTTGCCGAGGC
>CAZJVZ010000069.1:0-7005 GCA_964549795.1 uncultured Candidatus Bathyarchaeia archaeon | reverse complement strand
AGAGGTCGGCGACACCGTACTCGGTTACCACGTAGTGCACATCTGCCCGAGAGGTAACCACTCCCCCGCCTGGATCTAGGAAGGGGACAACACGGGAGACGGTACCATTCTTGGCGGTCGACGGTAGCGCAATTATGGCTTTGCCACCTTTTGACTTGGAAGCGCCTCGGACAAAGTCAACCTGACCTCCAACACCGCTATACAGCACATTGCCTATCGAGTCAGCTGAAACCTGACCCGTTATGTCGACCTGCAGGGCGGAATTGATGGATGTCATCTTGTAGTTCTGAGCGATTATGTGCGGATTGTTCATGATATCACTTGTCTGAAACTCTACGCCTGGGTTGTTGTCAACGAAGTCATAGAGACGCTTGGTTCCGAGCACAAGACAGGCCCCTATCTTGCCAGGCATGATTGTCTTCATATCGTTGGTTATTACGCCGGCCTCCACCAGATCAACCACACCGTCAGAGAACATTTCAGTGTGTACTCCCAGGTCCTTCCTGTCGTATAGGCAAGCTAGAGTGGCATTGGGAATTTCTCCTATGCCAGTCTGCAAAGTGGCACCGTCTTCAACCAGAGAGGCAACATACTCGCCAATACGTCTTTCAACCTGAGACGGGGCCTGACTCAGATGTTCAGGTAGCTGTCTGTCGGATTCAATGATGTGTGTGAGACGGCTCACATGAACGAAGGAACGGCCAAGAGTGCGTGGCATCTGCTTGTTGACTTCAGCAATCACTACCCGGGCCTGCTTCCGAGCGGCCAGGGTCACGTCGACTGAAACGCCATAGCTGCAGTACCCATGAGCATCGGGAGGGGAAACCTGAACGAGGCAGACATCGATCGGCACTACTCTCGATGTGAAGAGGTAGGGTGCATCGCTCAGGAACACCGGCGTATAGTCTGCTCTGCCCTCGTTGACGGCGTCTCGCACGTTCGCGCCTATGAAGAGGGCATGGACATGAAACGACTTCGAGTACTCAGGTCTACAGTATGGAGCATCGCCGAAGGTCAGCGCATGGATGATGCTTACATCGCGGAGTCTGTCAGCTGACGCGACCAGCGCATCTATTAGAGGGAATGGTGTGGCTGCCCCTGCATGGATATAGACGCCGTCGCCCGACTTTACGGCTCGCATAGCTTCCTCAGCAGTTGTCAGTTTCTTCTTGTAGTCCTCACGCCAGCCGCGATTGTGTGGGTGAGCCCCGCACATATCATTGCATCCTCCAAAGAAGTGGCACGCACCCGAACGTGGCATCGACAGCGTACAAGGTGGCCGTTCACCAGCCATACGACATGCGTAATCGTTCTTTAAGATGTTCGACGAGGATCTCTTGGATCAAGAGACGTTCGAACCCTCTCAGCGACGTTGCGCAGGAGCAGCGTTTAGGTAGGTGGGCTGTCTTGGGAAGACAAGCTGTCATCATGTTCTGGCGGTCACTTGATCGCACGATGATATCGGAAGATTCGGTTGGCCGCAGACGAGTTGAGACGCAGTTACTTCTACCTAGAACTGGGTTCAAGATTTACAAAATTGTGAGGGAGTCGAATTTCCCGCCACCTGAATCTCGCTTTTTCTTAGCCTTCAATATTCACGCTGCGCGTACGCCTCTTCTCGTTTCTTCCACGGCAAGTCGCGTTGGGCAGACACAACTTTATTGGGAGTAGCATGCCAGTAGTTCGCGATGGATCTTGGCTCGGAGAATTAGCAGAAGGAAGTTCTTGGCGGCGACCGGAGGATCCGCTGCGGCTGCTGGTGTTGCGTATTTGACGAGAGACTACTGGCTACCGCATATGAGCCCTTCTTCGCCGGTGGAGGCGACAACTGAAGTCGGACAGGGTTACCGTTTCGATAGGAACGGGTGGATCTACATCCACATCGAGGGGGATCCGCATGAGAGGGGATACCAGCACGGCTTCTTGGTTGCTCCCGAACTCCAGGAGATACTGAGGAGCCTCAACTATCTGACGTATTGGGACACCGGCAAGGAGTGGGGGTTCTTCGTTGAGGCGGCTGTGAACCTGTTCGCCGATCGGATAGATCAGGAGTTCTTGGATGAGATGAAGGGCATCGCGGACGGGGCTAAGGATGCTGGCGTCGACGTGACCTGGCAGGAGATCCTTGCGTGGAATGGATACGAGGAACTCACTGGATACTGGTGGCCCAACGTGCAGCAAGGCAAAATTGACAGTAGCATCAACAAGGAGCATTGCAGCGCGTTCATCGCGACTGGGTCTGCTACCAAGGACGGGAAGATCGTGATGGCCCACAACAGCTGGAACGTCTTCGAGATGGGCCAGTTCGCCAACATGATCTTGGACATCAAGCCGGCCACTGGTCACAGAATGTTCATGCAAGCTGATCCAGGCTTCATTGAGAGCTTCTCAGATTTCTTTGTGACCGACGCGGGCATCATGGGCACGGAGACCACGATCGGCGGTTACAGCCAATACGACCCGAACGAGGACCCGGAGTTCTTCCGGGTCCGGAAGGCGATGCAGTACGCGAATGACTTGGACGAGATGGTCGAGCTCATGAAGAAGCGGAACAACGGCGGTTACGCGAACAGTTGGCTCCTCGCAGACGCGAACACTGGGGAGATCATGCGTTTCGAGTTAGGGTTGAAGTATTACAGCGTCGAACGAACCACGAACGGCTACTATGTTGGCTTCAACGCCCCTACAGATCCGAGGATTCGCAACCTAGAATGCTCGGATACCGGCTACACGGACATCAGGTGGGCGATGGGGGCTCGGAGAGTCCGGCTTACCCAGCTCATGGAGGAGTACCACGGCAATATTGACATCGAAGCGGGTAGGAGAATCCTAGCCGACCACTACGATGTCTACCTGAAGAAAGAGAGCCCGTGTTCACGCACCGTCGACGGCCACTACGAGTTGGACGCCTTCGAGTACTGGCCCTCAAGACAACCATACCGGCCAATGGGAGCCGTAGACGGCAAAGTGATGGACAGCGACATGGCGAAGGAACTCAGCTTCTGGGCCAGATGGGGCAGCTCCTGCGGCATGTCGTTTGATGCCGCAAAGTTCCTCGCCGAACACGCCCAATGGAGCCACCTGGACGGCTACCTGAAGGATAGACCGAGCCAGCCATGGATCTCATTCAGGGCGGGAGAAACGCAGTAGCAAACCCACCGAGAATCAGGAACTCCTTGAGAAAGGAGCGGAACATCTGAAGAGACAAGTGGAAGACCAACTGAAAAGGACGCCCTGAAGCTCATCGAAATAGGATATGGCTCGCGAATGGACTCCGACAAAGCAGTCTTCGTTCTAGATGTTGTCCTCTGCCACTTTCGCGCCCTGGACGCCTACTAAAGGTTCTGCAGAACATACCTACTCATTGAACTGAACAGATGCAGTCTCGCATCATGATCATCGATGTGGTGCAATTCGCGGGGATAAACCATCAGGTCAAAAGGTACATGTGCGTTCTGGAAAGCATAGACCAATTGCATGCTATTAGAGAAGTGAACATTGTCATCAGAAGTGCCATGTATCAGCAAGAGTCTTCCCCTCAGATCTTTGGCATGAGTTATTGCTGAGCTTGCAGTGTATCCTTCCGTGTTGTCTTTGGGCTTTCCCATGTAGCGCTCAGTGTAGATGCTGTCATAGTCTCTCCAGTCTGTCGGAGGAGCTACTGCGATGGCGGCTTTGAAGTAGTCAGCGCCTCTGAGCATGCACATTGAGGTCATGTAGCCGCCGTAGCTCCATCCCCAGATTCCTATGCGGGTGCTATCCACGTACGGTAGTTTGCGCAGATAATGGACTGCGGCGATCTGATCCTGCACCTCAACCTCGCCCAGTTGGTGGTAGACCACTTTCATCCAATCCCTTCCTCGGCCACCAGTTCCTCTGTTATCGACAACAAATATGATGTACCCGTTCTCCGCCAGCATCTCATGCCAAAGCTGCCGCCGACGGGAATCCGAGTCCCAAGCATCAACAACAGTCTGTGATCCTGGTCCACCATAGACGTACATGAGCACAGGGTACTTCTTCGATGGATCAAAACCGGGCGGCTTGATCATGAGAGCATTAAATTCCACGCCATAGTCAGTGTCAAAGGAGAAGAAATCCGGGCGAGATAGACGGTATTGCTTGAGCTTTTCGCTAAGAGCTTCATTGGGCTCGACGATATCGACCAGTTCTCCATCGCTGCTGTACAGGCCGACGATGGTCGGTGTCGTGAAATCAGAGAAGTAGTCGAGGTAGTACTCGCAGCTTGGATTCATATCAATGGAGTGCCATCCCTTCTGCTTGGATAGGCGTGTGAGGTTTTCACCGTTCAAGTCAACCTTGTACAAATCACGATCCCAAACATTCTCCTTACCTGCGCAGAAGTAGACGAGACCATTGTCTTCGTCAACTGCGACAAGACTGTCCACCTCCCAGTTGCCGTGCGTTAGCTGACGAATCAGGTTCCCTTGGATGTCATAGAGGTAGAGGTGCTTGAACCCATCCCGATTAGAGGACCAGATGAAACGTTCGCCGTGCTGTAGGAAAGTAAGGTCATCGTAGATATCAATCCAGCCATCCGTCGCCTCCTCGACTAGCACAGTTCGGGTGGAGCCTGATGAGATGTCTCCAAGCAACAACTCAACTCTGTTCTGAGCACGGTTCAGGCGATAGATCATCAGACTCTGACTGTCGGGGAGCCATCTAATGCGGGGTATGTAGATGTCAGTCTCATTACCAAGGTCGACCCACACAATGTGTGGATTATCGATCGAAACCACTCCGACTCGAACGATCGAATTATTCTCACCAGCCTTCGGATAACGCGTGGATTGAACCTCGTTTTCGACTGGAACAAAATCTACAATGGGAAACTCCGGTACGCCAGTCTCGTCTAGTTGGAAGAAAGCAATATGCTGACCGTCCGGAGCCCAAAAGAAGCCGGTCCTGACGCTAGCGAACTCTTCCTGATATGCCCAGTCAAACTGTCCGACGAAAACATGTTCCTTGCCGTCGCTAGTCAGGGGCACATCAATTCCGGTCTCTATGTCAAGAACATGGATGTTGTGATCCTTAATGAAGGCGATTCTCTGCCCGTCCGGAGAGAAATGCGGATCGTCTTTGGTCTCTCGATCATAAGTCAGGCGTCTCACTGTAGCAGACGCGACATCGTAGAGATACAGGTTATTGCCAGAGGGCAAAAGAATCTCCTTTCCCGTAGGCGACCAAAGATAACTGGGCACAAGGAATCGCTTTTCCGGGCCCACGAACTGTGGTTCTTCAAGGACTGGTGTCCTGTTCGAATCTATCAAGACCGCTTTTGAACGCGTCTTGAGATCATAGCTCCATATGCATCGAGTGCCGTTTTGGGGACTTGGCTGATAGTAGGTGAAGGTATCTCCGTTGGGCGCCCATTGCGCGCCTGTTACATTGCTGCTCACAAGTTCTTGACTGTCATAGATGAGGTCTACGGTCAATTCCTTTCCGGTCTCAACCTCATGGGGGGATGTGGTGACTGTCGCGGTTTGTTCAACAGCCGTAGTGGTCTCGGTCACTCCCGGTCCTCTAGGCGGCTGAGTTCCCTGAACTGCTACGCCGCCCACAACCGCCCCAGCAGCGAATGCCCCAGCCAACTTCAGAAAATCTCTCCTAGACGAGCCGCTTTTCGTTTCCGACAAGTGCCATCCATCCTACGCGATCCAGCCTTGCACAACTTATCGTTTATGTTCTGATGCTTGTCTAGAATCCGCCACCAAATGAACCAAATGATTCTCCCGTTTGTTGCTGTCCAAGTGGTGGACCGCGAGCACATTGGGGCCAATTTCGTCCTTTGCTCTGCAGAGATCGAAATGCCTCATAGCCTGCTCCTTCAGCCCCATCATGATTTTTTCTGCAATGGCGTATATCACGTCACTATACCCCCGGGACGCTGAATGTGGACACGGGAAAATCCCTCGCCATTGCCTTTCCACGTCAGTGCCAGACCGGAAGCTACTGTGTATCTGCATTCATGTTCTTCGATTCCTCAAGCACTCCAAGCAGCCTGGGTACTCGCACCGTGACCACGACTACAACGACAATCTCTTAACATACGTCTGAGTTTGCGGTCTAATGATTGGCTTTGGTTCGCAAGATTAGCAGAAGGAAATTCCTGGGCGTCGCTGGAGGATCCGCTGCTGCGGCTGGCGTAGGCTACCTGACAAGAGACTATTGGCTACCGACAACGGGGGAGAATGCCCCGCAAGCAACAGCTACCACAGGAGCAACTGCTGCAGAAACAGTTGAGGAAGGTTACCGTTTCGACAGAAACGGCTGGATCTACCTTCACATCGAGGGCGATCCACATGAGAGAGGCTACCAACATGGCAACTTGGTTGCCCCGGAGCTCAAGGAGATACTGAGGAGCCTAAAGTATCTGACCTACTGGAACACAGGAATGCAATGGGAATTCTTCGTCCAACAAGCAGAAAAACTGTTTGTCGACCGGATAGACCAAGAGTTCCTAAACGAGATGAAGGGCATCGCGGATGGAGCCAAGAATGCTGGCATCGACGTGACATGGCAGGAGATCCTTGCCTGGAATGGCTACGAAGAGCTCACAGACTATTGGTGGCCCACTGCGCAGGGAAGCACATACGGTACCTTGCACGGCGAGGTTATCGGGCATTGCAGCGCATTCGCTGCCACTGGGTCGGCTACGAAAGCTGGGAAGATTGTGATGGCCCATAATAGTTGGGACGAGTTTGAGAAGGGCCAGTTCGCCAACATGATCCTGGACATCAAGCCAGCTACAGGGCACCGTATCCTAATGCAGGCCGACCCATGCTACATCGACAGCTTCTCAGATTTCTTCGTGACAGATGCCGGGCTGATGGGCACGGAGACGACCATCGGTGGGTTCGGCCAGTACGACCCGAATGAGGCGCCGGAATTCTTCCGCATCCGCAAAGCCATGCAGTACGCGAATAGCCTGGACGAGATGGTCGAGCTCATGAAGAAGCGAAACAACGGCGGCTACGCAAACAG
>CAZJVZ010000068.1:0-7064 GCA_964549795.1 uncultured Candidatus Bathyarchaeia archaeon | reverse complement strand
GCCCTTCGAGACCACCTTTACGGTAACATTCACTTGCCTAGATTCTGGGTCAAGACTCTCGATCTTGACATTTGCTGCAGCCGGTGGCTGCTCTTCTCCTGATGACATCTGCTTCAAACTCGGCTAGGACTACCCGACATCAAGTGGAATCTTAAGCATTGTGATGCTCCGGGAAGGTCGGCTTCTTGGCAAGTTCACGCGTCGGTGGGAAAGTATAAGCAAGCGTCTTAAATCACGCACGTAGCCGATACCGTTCGCATCAGACACAAGCGATTCCGAGGTCTCCAGTATGGCACCGATGGGTTACTCCAAGATCGCAGAAGTTGACCTTACTTCAAGGAAGGTGGTGTCAAGAGAGGTCGATGAGAAGCTCGCGTATGAGTACTTGGGAGGAAGAGGTTGGGCGGCGTCGACAATCTTCGAGAAGGTCTCCCTCAAGACTAGGCCGCTCGATCCAAAGAATGTGATCGTCGTGGCCGCTGGGCCCTTGACGGTGCCGAACTTCCCTGGCGGATCCAAGGCGACTTTTGCCTCGATCAGCCCCCAGACCGGCATCTATGGCGACAGCAACGTCGGGGGTTTCTTCGGACACAGACTCAGAAAGGCAGGCTTTGATGCGCTGATCATTGAAGGCGCTTCGAAGAAGCCCGTCTATCTGCTAGTCGTCGATGGCCAGATCACAGTGAACGATGCGAGTGAGCTCTGGGGGAAGAGCTCAAGTGAGGCGGATCGGATTCTGAGAGAGAAGCATGGGGAAGAAGCGTCTGTCGCCACCATTGGAGTCGCCGGAGAGAACCTCGTCACTTTCGCATGTGTGAATATTGACTGGGACCGCGCCAAGACCCGGCATGGACAGGCTGGGAGGACTGGAATCGGCGCGGTCATGGGAGCCAAGCGACTGAAGGCGATCGTCGCAAAGGGATCCACAGATGTCCAGCTCGCCTATCCGGACAGGCTCGCTGAGGTTTACAGAAAGTCGCTG
The DNA here is from genome assembly GCA_964549795.1 of uncultured Candidatus Bathyarchaeia archaeon. GTDB lineage: Archaea > Thermoproteota > Bathyarchaeia > 40CM-2-53-6 > 40CM-2-53-6 > CAVPLU01. Next base: position 6,082 of record CAZJVZ010000068.1, on the reverse strand, counting down.
GATATCATCGTTCACAATCCAGTCTACAAGACTTGGATGCGCCAGGGCACCATGAGTGTCATCGAATGGGCCAACGAGGTTGAGTCTCTACCCACTCTGAATTTCCAGAAGACACATTTCGATCAGGCCCGTCAGATCGGCGGCGACGCGATGGAGGCGACCAAAGTCAAGAGCAGACCATGTTCCAACTGTCCGGTTCCGTGTGAACACGTGAGTCGAGTGAAGGACGAGACTGGCCGCGACATCGAGATCGGCGTGGAGTACGAGAACGCAGCATTACTCGGAGCCAACCTTGGACTACGAGACATCAGTGATGTGGTCCGAGCGAATTATCTGGCAGATGAGCTCGGTCTGGACACGATCACAGCCGGTAGCGTCATCGCTTTCGTCTTGGAAGCCTACGAGCGGGAGATGATCTCAAAGCGTCAACTTGGATTCGAGCCCAAGTTTGGAGACTTGAACTCGGTGCTGAAGTTGCTCACTATGATCGCGCACAGGAAAGGTTTCGGTGATTTCATGGCCTGCGGCGTGAAGTCATTGGCTCAGAAGGTTGGAAAGGGCTCCTCTGAGTTCGCGATGCAGGTCAAGGGCTTGGAGATTTCTGGATACGATCATCGAGCGGCTCCGGCCATGGCGCTATCATACGCGACCGCGGACATTGGAGCCCATCACAATCGAGCGTGGGCGATCACGTACGATCTGCAGGTTGGCCGCGACAGCTACGGCGACGATAAAGTCGACCGAGTCATCTATCTCCAGCACTTGCGGCCGCTATTCGACATGCTTGGTGTCTGCAGATTCCACTGGGTCGAACTGGGCATGGATCCCAGCTTGTACGCTGAGGCCTACTCTGCGGTGACCGGGAAGCAGTTCACCATAGACGAATTGCTTAAGAAATCAGAACGGGTCTGGAACCTGACTAGGACAATAGCAGTTCTGAGAAAAGGAATCTCAGCAAGGGACGACATGCCTCCCGGAAGAGACTTCGTTGACCCCATACCCAACGGCAAGACCAAGGGCATGAAGCTCGACAAGGAGAAGTTCACGAGCATGCTTCAGACATATTATCAAAAGCGTGGATGGGATAAAGAAGGAAGACCGACAAGAGAGAAACTCAACGAGCTAGGATTGACAGAGGCCGCGGCGAGGCTCTACGGCTAGACCATCAGAGCGGATAACGTATCACTTGCATGACGCTACGCTTGACCGCTCACCTAATCCAGAAGAACAGGCATACTCCCATTGAATGGTCCGTGAGACCCGTTGGACTAGGCGGTGAGGTATTCTGAAGAGACGCCTTGAAGATCTGTTGCTCGCGACTGAGGACATTGGCAGCCTGCCAATTCTGGACGATTTCGACGAAGACAGAAAGAGCACGAATCAAGCGATAATTGACAAGGTCAATGTGGGGCTAGACTATCCTTGCCATCCTCAGCTCTTGGGCACGCCGTCGAAACCAATGAACATGGGCCTCCAGTTTCTCCTGCCTCTGTCCACACTGGATCTAGGAATCGAAGTGAAAGGTGAGGAAGTTCGCCTTCTCTCGGATGAGATCAAGGAGACATCCGTGCCCATCGGGACGGAACGGGCAGAGCACTACCTCACGTTCCTTCGTGAGCATGGCTTGATCTCTAAGGTGAAGGGAGTGAAGGCCTGCGTTACGGGCCCATTCACGCTTGCCAGTTATCTTGACAGGAAGAACCTGATGACGTGCGGCACATCTAAGCCGAATGTTGTGACAGCGCTCGCTATGATCCTTGGCAGATCATGTAAGCGATTATGCGATCTTGGATTCGACTTGATCAACATAGACGAGCCGTTCCTCTCAGTCATGCTTGGGCACACTGTCCTCTTCAAGTACGATCAGAAGTTCGTAGTTGAGACACTGAACACGTTGATCAGGGAAGTGTCGGCCTTCTCCGCGATCCATGTCTGCGGTCGAATAACTCCCTTGGTCAAGACCGTTCTACTGGAAAGCAACGTGGACATCGTTGACCATGAGTTCGCAGCATCCCTAAACAAGCTCAGCGCCTACAGCAGAGATGAACTCGAAAAGGACGGAAAGTTCCTCGCTTTTGGTTGCGTCTCTTCGGTCAGTCCAAGAATCGAGACAACTGAAGAGATCGCAGGCTCACTAAGAAACGCCCTGAAGAGATTCGGTCCACGCATCATAGTGAAGCCGGACTGCGGATTCGCCGGAATGCTGGGCATCCCAGATGCGTATGGCATCGCTTTCAAGAAACTCAAGAACATGGTCGAAGCAGCTCGGCTCGTCGCCAAATCGGACATTTCGGGCAAGGCTCCATAGGTTTCAAAGAACGGTCGAGATATCCCGTGGGAACGGACGAGCAGGCTATGTGAATAGTATCTGAGTAAGGAACCTGTAAACTATCAGTCCGACAAGGAAGATCAGATAGATTCTGAGGAACAGGAGTGCTGCTCTGGTGACTCTGGTCGTGTGCACTCTGGGCATGCGCTCCTACATCCTGATCCTGTGGTCCGATGTTACTCCGGCAGGAATACGTCCTTTTCTCTTATCACGCCCACAATCTTCTTGGAGTCGTCCACTATAGGGATCGCTCTGAAACGATACTTGCGGAAGATGGCCTTAACATCGGCACGCATGGTCGTGGGCGCGACAGTCACAACGTTTCTTGTCATGATCTCTTCCAGCTTGCCCGCAGGGTCAGCCTGCAAGAGTTCGTTGATATCTATAACGCCTCTCAGGTGACCCTCGTTGTCCACCACATAGATGTACATGGTGACATTGCATGCCCGAGCTTCATCTCGGAATCTCATAAATGCTTCCTCAATTGTCAGATCTCCTTGGAATCCTAGAAAACAGCGAATCGCAAGAGTCGACGCAGGGACATCATGCTGGCTGAGAAGCTGATGTACTTTGGAAGCCACATCTCTTTTCAGTATCTTCATGAACTCCTCGGAATCATCTCGCGGTAGAACTGACATTATGTCAGCGATCTGGACAGGCGACAGATACGTGAAGATTTGGGCCGCTCGCTCAGAGGTCGTTGACGCAAGGATTTCTCTTTGGACTCTAGGTTCAGTTGCCTCCAGAGCGTCGGCGGCTACCTCGTTGTCTAGTGCATTGAAGAGGTGTACTCTCTCGTCTTGGCTGAGCTCTTCAAGTATGTCAGCCAAATCCTCAGGATGGATGTCTTTCAGCCCCTGTCTCGTGATGTTGAGTTTCACATCTCCCTTGGTACCTGTGAGATCTGCCGGCAAGGACTGGACATATCGCCAGGGTATGACGTCTTCTTTGGAGCCATTCTCAAGCACGGATTTTGCTATTCTGCCAAAACCAAGCCGGCGCAGGAACGCATGTCTGCCCACATCCGCTCCAACAACGAATAGCTTTCCCTCGACGAGCAGAAGCCGTATGTCATAGACCACTTCGATATCGAATCCTTCGATGTCGAGGATTCTCTTGTCGAGGATCTTGTCTCGCAGGAGAAGCTGGTCTCCGGTATGCTTGATCTCTGGGTATCTACCCTCAGGTGGTTCCCTTATGACAGTCTTCTCCGTCGTGACATTGACCACATTGTCCCAAGAGACATACAGAGGAGGGCGACCAAGTGAGCGCTCGATGATGATGTTCGTCACTTCAGCATAGTGGGGGTCGTCTCTGATCACCAAATCCTTCAGTTTGCCGACAGTTACTCCTTTCTCAGTCTGGACTCTCTTGCTGATCACTTCGCTCAGGAAGATGTATCGCGTGGTCTTGTTCTGCCCGAGCGAGGCCTTCAGAATGCGCTCTCGGATCTGGTCTGACCTCGCTGACACTTGACCACCCCTAGACTGTGACTCTGATACTTCATCGATCATCTGTCATCCTCATCCTCCTAATAAGTCAGGGAAGATTGTCGAGATGCCATACAATGACGAGACCGCGATCACTGCAACAACGATTGCCCAATCTATCACGTTCTGCAGTTTCGTGTTCACGTAGGGACCCATCAGTTCCTTCTCGTTCAGTAGTAGGATCAAGAAGACTAAAGCGGCAGGTAGGAGGGTTACGGCGACAACCTGTACGAAGAGCGTAATCAGCACGAAGGGCACATTCGGAATGAGTACGATTGCTCCGGCTAGGGCGACGTTGAGGAAATAGAATAGGTAGAACCAGGGGGAGCTCTTCACTTTGACATTCAGGGTGTGTGCCCATCCGAAGACTTCACCAAATGCCCACGAGGATGACAAAGATATGCAGATCGCCCCTAGCAGACCTGCATCGAATAGACCGATCGCGAAGAGTGCACCTGCGTACTGCCCGGCAAACGGAACCAGCGCGAGCGCCGCCTCTGATGCCTCTGTGATGCTTATGCCCATCTTGTGGAGAGTCGAGCCGGTCGCGATCATTATGAATGCTGCACCAAGGCCTGTCAAGATCGAGCCAAGGGCTGTATCGATCTTCGAGTAGAGAATGTCCTTCTCGTCAAGCTCTTTGTCAACGACCGCGCTCTGCTGGAAGAACAACATCCATGGCGCGATCGTGGTTCCAATATTCGCCATTATCAATGTCAGGAGACCCGTGGTTAGGCCCGCCGGGAAGCTTGGAGAGACAATGCTGCGAGCGACCTCGCTCCAGCTGGGGTTCGCGAGGAAGGCCGCAGGTATGTACACGAGATTGAGGAGGCAAAATACGAGTGTTATCCTCTCAAACGTCCAGTAGCTGCCTGAGGCCACGAGCACCGTCAGAAAGATGACAGCTGCCACGATTGTCACTAGGGGGGGTATTCCGAAGATGCTGGCCGCTGCGACCATGCCTATGAACTCGGTGACGATCGTCAGAAAGTTGACGAGTGTCAGGTCTATCAGTGAAAACCATCCCCAGAACGGGCCGAAGCCATCGAAGATTGCTTCTGCGTGACCTCGCTTGGTTACGGCGCCGAGACGGACTGTCATCTCTTGGACGAAGTAGGCGAGTATGCAGAAGACTATGACCAGCCAGATGAGGTTGAACCCGTAACGCGATCCTGTGACCGCGTAGGTGGTAATTCCCCCGGCGTCGTTGTCTGCAACCATCACTATGATTCCCGGTCCTGCGACGGCGGAGAAGATGGCGAGGCGCTTCCATGCGCGCCTGTAGAGGTAGTAAAGTCGCGGTACAAGTCTCATCCAGTCCCACCGCCATGCCGGTTCCTGTCTGTTCCCTACTTTTCCCGTTCATCCACTCTCTCGCACTAGCGTCTCAACTGCCGTGACAGTATCCGAATTAAGGCTTGCTCACGCTCGCGACCTCGGAGGTGAATACATCTGGGAATGAAAACCTCCCGGAACTAGGTTGCGGGAGCCCGTTTGGGTTCAGGAAGTAACTGTGGCCAATGTGCTCATTGCGTGAGGCATCAACAGGATTGACGCATCGCGTCCATGCGAGCGGAGAGCGTGGTCCAATGCTTCCTGCGGTTTCCTGAATGTCTTGAAGATGATCGGGTTTGCTTCAGTCATCTTGTCAGAGACGATGATGATCTCTGCTCGCTTGGCGATTCTGCTGAGCGCGTACGTCTTGCGGGCGCCAAGAACGAACTGCTTACTGAGCTTCTCCCGCACTTTATCGAGGCTCGAGGCGCTCTTGGTCCAATTCTCGAAAGTGGTGTTGCCGTAGCCTTCGCGGCATTCGGCTGCGACGATTATTGTTCCGCCGGGCTTGATGGCGTGTGATGCGTTCTCTATCGCCTTGTGGGCTTGGTAGAGGTTGATGTCGCGCGGGTACCCGCCGGCACTCGCGACAACTATGTCCGCGGGCTCCTTGATGGAGACCTTCGCGGACTCGTCCACGAACTTGGCTGCTCGTCGCTGCGCGGCGATGGGATCTCCTGCGAATGCGGCAACCATTCGATTCGCTTCGTCCAAGACCACGTTGACGACATACCGCAGCCCTGTCATTTGTCCTGCTTCTTCCAAATCCTCGCGAACCGGGTTCTGTTCTATCACGCCGGGTTCGGCGTTTGGCAACGTCATGAGACTGTGGTTTCTCTCAATCGTCTCCTTTCCGGCGAGTCCTGGTATGATGGCCTTGTAGCCTCCAGTGTATCCTGCGAAGTAGTGGATGTCCACGTTGCCGATG
>CAZJVZ010000067.1:0-7079 GCA_964549795.1 uncultured Candidatus Bathyarchaeia archaeon | reverse complement strand
GAGGAGCTGGCTGCGCTTCAAGCAACCGTGCTCGACATTACCGGTCCACACGATTTGCCCACGCTGCTGAAGACAGTCGTCGAACGGGCGGCACGACTAGTGGGCGCATCCTCTGGAGGCATGTACCTATGTGATCCCGGGAAGCAGGAAGCCCGCTGTGTGGTCAGCTACAACACCCCACACGACTACACGGGGGCAACGCTCAAGTACGGTGAGGGAGCCGCCGGCATCGTAGCCCAGACTGGAGAACCCCTCATCGTCGATGATTATCGCACTTGGCAAGGACGAGCCGGTGCCTTCGAGGAAGAGCGGCCTTTCGGTGCCCTTCTAACGGTGCCCATGATCTGGCAGGGCCGGGTGACAGGCGTGATCCACATCCTCGACGATACCGCATCCAGACGTTTTACACAGGCAGATCAGAAGCTGCTGACGCTCTTCGCCGATCATGCGGCTATTGCGGTTGAGAACGCGCGGATGCTGGAGCAGGAGAAGCGCCATGCTGAGGAGCTTGCGCGTTACTCGACAGGCCTGGAGCAGCTGGTCTCTGAGAGGACTGGGAAGCTGGCAGAAAGCGAGAGAAGATTCAGAGAACTGGCGGACCTACTGCCGCAGATTGTCTTTGAGATCGACGGGAACGGTAATGTCCAGTACATGAACCGCGCCGGATTCGCAGCCACAGGCCTCAGCGAGGAAGAATTCAGCAAGGGCTTGAACGCATTTCGCGTTCTTGCCCCAGCGGAGCGCGACAGAGCGACGAGAGGCATCGAGAGAGTAATGACCGGCGAGATGATAGGCCAGCGTGAATTCACCGTGCTGCGAAAAGACGGCACCGCTTTCCCAGTGCTTGTTTACACTGCTCCCATCGTGCGTGAAGGCAAGAGTGCCGGCCTGAGAGGGATTGCGATAGACATCACGGAACGCAAGCGGGCCGAGGAGGAGATCCGTGCTGCAAAGAAACGGCTGGACTATGTGATCACATCGAACCCAGCCGTGATCATTACCGGCAGGCCGCACAGTGACTTGACTGATTTCGACATCACATACATGAGCAGCAATCTCATCTCGATGCTTGGCTACGAACCGGAGCAGTTCATCAAAGACCCGGAGTTCTGGGCGAGACATGTCCATCCTGATGATAGAAAGCGTGCCCTCTCTCAGCTGCCACACCTATTCAAGGAGGGTCATGTCGGCTACGACTACCGTTTCTTGCACAAGGATGGTAAGTACCGTTGGGTGCACGAAGAAGTGAGAGCAATACGTCATTCGACCGGCAAGCCAGTGGAGGTCATCGGTTACTGGACCGACATAACCCAGCAGAAGCAGATGGAGCAGGAGCTTGCGAGAGCCCAACGGTTCGCAACAGTCGGAGAGACGGCGGCAATGGTGGGTCATGACCTCCGGAATCCTTTGACAGGGATGATGGCTGCCACACACTATCTGAGAACCAAAGATGGCTCAAGGCTAAGCGAGAAAGGAAAAGAAATGCTTCAGCTCATCGACGAAGACATACTCCGTTCTGACAAGATCATAAACGACCTTCTCGAATTCTCAGGGGATATACACCTCGAACTATCCCAGATCAACGCGAAATCGATCACAGAAGACGCCCTGGGAAGAATGAGGATTCCAAAAGGAATACGTGTGGTCAACTCGACCAAGAAGCGGCCCACAATAGAGCTGGATGTTGGAAAGATGAGGCGAGTCTTCCTGAACATCATACGAAACGCCCTTGAGGCCATGCCCGAAGGAGGCACGCTCACAATCACAAGCGCAAGATCAGGCGACAACGCTCACATAACCTTCAGAGACACGGGAGAAGGAATGACAATAGAAAGCTTGAGAAAGCTCTGGAGCCCACTATTCACGACCAAGGCGAAGGGGATGGGGCTTGGCCTACCGATTTCGAAGCGTTTTGTGGAAGCACACGGAGGCACAATCACTGTCAAGACCAAACCAGGAAAGGGATCGGCTTTCACCGTGACGCTTCCGGTCAGACAAGCAGAGGTGAAACCCAAGAAATGAAGGAGAAAGAAAGTGCGAGAATTCTCGTTGTGGACGATGATGTGAGCATACGCAAATCACACGAGGCTGTCCTAAAGGACAACGGCTACCTCGTCGATGTTGCCGAGAACGGCAAAGAGGCAATAGCGAAATCCGAGGCGGGACTCTACAACGTAGCGCTGGTTGACCTCCGCCTGCCTGACATGGATGGCATAGAGCTGTTGAGGGCGATGCGAGAGACTGTTCCGAAGATGGTCAAGATCATCATCACTGGTTATCCATCTCTGGAGAACGCCATCGAAGCCGTCAACAGAGGCGCCGACGGATACATGGTCAAACCGTACGTCATGGAAGACCTGTTGCGAAAGATCCAGGAACAGCTAGAGAAGCAGCAGGAGGCCAAGAAGTACGGCGAAGAGAAGATCGTGGAATTCATAGAAGCACGCGCTGAAGAACACACGGCAAAGACATCAACCAAGCGCGCAAAGGAATAGTCAAGCACTTCATGGAAGCGCACGGAGGCTCAATCAGCGTCGAGAGTGAGGCCGGTGGAGGATCAACATTGAGCATGACACTTCCAATCACTTCAAGATCTGAGAATATCCATAGGGCTTCCTGACCCCCCAGGTCTCCAATGGAGACTCTTGGATTCGCGCGATTTCTACTTGACCATCTTCGACGCGACCTCGATGGCCTTCGCCGCGTCCATGGCGGTTATCTTTGGCCTCTGCCCGCTGAGTACGCATTGGATGAAGTACTCGTCCAGCTGGTAGTGGCCCCAGACTTTCGTTCCGCCTTCTCTGAACATCCATTCTTGGCGCTCTGGATTTTGGCCGACCAATGTGAGTGAGTCATTCCAATTCGCCTGAAGACTCATGCTGTTGTCTCCGTAGACTTCAAGGCGGCTTGTCCCTGCAGTAGGTGCCACCATGGAGCTAAAATGAAGCGCGCCGACAGCCCTGGTTGAGAACCTAACCACGCCCATTGTGTTGTAGGACTTCATGCCCGCAAATTCCTTCAATGGGGCGTAGCTGGACTTCCACTCAACCTCAGTGATCTCAGCATCCAACAGCCACCTCAGAAGATCGATGGACCATACGGACAAGGTGAAGTCAGGGTAGCCTCCGCTCTTCTCGATGCTCCAAGCCCACGAATCGGCGGGCCATTGGGCAGCAAGGTCTTTGGCCGCTATGAACTCCCTGAAGAAGACAGCCACAGGCTTTCCAATCGTCCCGGCATCGATCAGTTCCTTGGCTTTCACGTAGTTCGGTGTGAATCGGAAATTGAGAACCGGCATCAGCGTGACTCCGGCTTTCTCAGCCTCCCTTCCAAGCCTCTCCGCTTCAGCAACCCGGGCGGCGAGAGGCATCTCGCAGAGCACGTGCTTGCCCTTGGCTATCGCCTTCATGGACATGTCGAAGTGAAATGGGGTTGGAACTGCCAGGACAATCGCGTTCACTTTTGGATCATCCAGAAGCTGGTCGTAGTCGAGATAGTACTTCACGTGGTACTTGTCTGAGTACTTCCTGATTCTCTGCTCGTCGCGGTCTCCCAGTGCTACCAGTTCTGACCCAAGTATCTTGTTGAACGCCGGCACGTGTGCCTGCCCGCCGACAAAACCAGCGCCAACGACGGCCACACCGACCTTCCTGTCCAACAGGTACGCCTCACTTGGTGACGGAACAAGCGCAGACGCACTGAACAGTATTAAGCCTTATCAGCAGTCTCGTTCGCTGAGCGTTGAAGTCGCATTGAAGCTAGTCATGTTCGAAGCTCATCAGCAGGAAAGACTCGGCGCACTTCAAGGCGATATCATCATTGATCTTGGCCGTGCACATGACCTGTTTCATACGGAACTACGAGAGGACGCACGCCCGAAATCTTCCCCCGGACCATGATCGACTTTCTCGAACCCGGTGAAGACATCAAGGAGTACGTGTCAGCACTCATCACTCACACACGAGTACTCGTAGCAGAAAGTCCGAATGAGGCAAGACGCAGCGTGCTATGGGACATGCACGACGTACGTGTGTTGCCTCCCGTTGCGCGTCCTCCCAAGATAGTCTGTGTCGGCCTGAACTATAGAGACCATGCGGAGGAGGCACAGGTTCCCATTCCTGACAGGCCCATTCTGTTTTCCAAGCCGAGCACCGCGATCATCGGCCCAGACGACTCCATCATCTATCCCAAGATCTCAACTCAGGTTGACCATGAGGTTGAGCTTGGCGTCATAATCGGAAAACGCGGCAAGGATGTCCCTGAGTCAGAAGCATTTGACCACGTCGCAGGCTACACTGTGTTCAACGACATAAGCGCGAGAGACATACAGTTCGCAGACAAGCAATGGTTCAGGGGCAAGAGCTTCGACACATTCGCCCCAACCGGCCCGTGTCTCGTGCTCAAGGACCAACTGGGGGACCCACATCACCTGAAGATGGAGCTAAGAGTCAACGGCGAGACAAGACAAAACAGCACAACCGCCAATATGGTGTTCGGGATCCCGCAGCTGGTCGCCTTCATATCGAAAGTCATGACAATCCAATCAGGAGACATCATTGCCACCGGAACACCGGCAGGAGTCGGGTTCTATGCCAAGCCGGAGAAGAAGCTGCTCAAGCCGGGAGACTTGGTAGAGGCAGAGATCGAAGGCCTCGGCATCTTGAGGAATAGAGTAGTCGGCGCCAAATGAAGACTGTTTGGCAAGCCCCTCAGGTGAGGACTACCACATAGTACGCAGAACGTCAGTCCGGCCCTCACCGACAACCAGCCTGAAGCGCCTTGACCTCCTTGATCGCACTTGCTCAAGCCTACCACGCGCGAAGATACGCTCGCTACTCTGCGCTTGTTCCGCAAAGCGTCCGCGGAACGAGAACACCTCTGCTGGCTTGCGGCGCGAGTCTCCCGCCAAGACCTTCACCTCTCTGAGCCTGTACCGACAAGGGGTCAACAGGCATTCCATGTCATCCGAGATCTCAGCAGACACGCTGCAGTTCCCCAGCGGAAGGTATTCTTCGTCGCCGTATCTTTCTGAGATCTCTGCCCAATCCTTGACGCATCGAACGAAGTAGTCGTGACCCAGGAATCTACCCTGCAATGCTTTCCTGCGTTCATGCCGTTCGAAGTCCTCGAAGGCGATTGCACGCTGCAAACCTCTGTCAGCATACAGCCTCCTGAGATGGCGAGTCTGATACCTGTGGAAGTGCCGATCTTCGTCGAGAAGAGCGAACAGGGCTCGCTGGATATGCTTTGCGGATTCCACACCGTAGACCATGATGTCGATGTCCGAGTCCGGGCGATGCAAACCTACGAGCAGGGAACCAGAGATACCGAGTCTTGTGGGGGAGATTCCTGGCATGTCCACGAGTTCCTTGACGAGCCTAGCTGCTGTTGCCTCGAGCGAGTCACGCTGCCTAGAACGGAGAATGGCTCCCAGTCGACGCTTCGGAAGATGCAGAGCCCGTACATTGCCGATCGGGACCCCCTGGAGCTCACGGCCATGAACCACATCATGATACAGATAATTCGGCCATCTCCTCTTGAGAAGAAGACGCCTTTGAGGGAGATCGTAGACCTTCGCGTATCGACTGCCGCCTCGCAGCCTTGTGCCCCGCTCGCAAGGGTAGTAGCGAAGATACGCAACTATCCTGCCGGGAGGATGTACCAAGCCCTTGACATCGAAGAAGAGGCCGTCAGAGGTCTCCACGAAGTCACCTTCTCTGGCCCTCATGTCTGGCAGGCTCTTCCGGAACAGCGTTGGAACGTGACAATATCCTTGACGGAAATGATTTAGAACAGGAACTGTGGATATCGTCGAACCCCAGAAGACCAGGCGAGCTACAGTTGGTGTCTCAGCTGCATTCTCATCTGACTGCAAGGCAGATGTCCGCCATCGCCATCTTCGCGGCCATCCAAGCAGTCGTCACGATAATCCCGTTCTCGGTGGCTATTGGTGTAAGCGGGGGCATAACGCTTGGCGTTGTCACAGCCCCTCTCATCGGATTGCTCCTCGGCCCTCTCACAGGCGGGTTCTCAGTTCTGTTGGGCGCGCTGATTGGATTGTTCCTCAACCCCGCAGGTGCCATTTTCGGGATGCTTACGCCTTTGCCTCCGGCCCTTGGTGCTTTGGCGGCCGGATACGTTAGAAAGGGCAGGGCATACGTGCCGGCCACAATAGTCCTACTTTGCATAGGCGCGTTCTACCTGCATCCGTTTGGTCGCGCCGCGATGTTCTATCCCTGGTTGAGCGCGGTCGCTGCGATTCTTGCGTTCTCACCAGTCGCAAGCTTGGCCGCCTCCTACTTTGCCTCCAACGCAGTGAGAAAGATCACATTCGCCGTGGCCATAGCTGGCTTCGTCGGCACGATGACCGATCACGCCTTTGGTAGCGCATTGGCCATCTGGTACTACAATCTGCCCGCGGAAGTCTGGAATCTCGTGATGTACGTGTATCCGGTCGAGAGGCTGATCACGGTCGCCATCGTCACCGTCGTGGGTACTGCGATCTATTACCGTCTGAAACTGTCGGGAATGCTGAGCGGTTCCTAGGCTTTATGCATCCTCCATGTTCTCGACTTGCTGGACAAATCCTCGCGATGGCTGGGGGCAATCATGACCGCCAAGAGTCATTGAGGAAGCGCGTTCTGTCACATGGGACTTGAGCGTAGGGATGGGACGATGATTCCAGCTGAGACCTCGCGTACCCGTCTCGTCATGCTCGCTGCGGCTTTTGCTGCGATCTATGGAACACTCAGACTGTTTCCGATCTTTGTGATGATCGGCGGATCCGGGCGTGTCTTTAGCACGACAGAATTCATTGCTCCTCTTTTGGGAATTGTGTTGGGCCCCTACGCAGGTCCCCTCGCCGCGGTTGTCGGCACGTTCCTTGGGATAATGATCACGGGTCGGACGAACTTCTTCGGACTTGATTTCCTGGCGCCGATGATGAATGCGCTCGTGCTTGGCCTGTTGATGAGAAGGAAATGGATCCTCTCAGTAATCATCTACTCGGTCTTGCTGGCCCTGTTCTTTGCTCACCCGTCAACATTGCATTTCGTTTCAGTTCCGTTTCTGACCGGAAC
>CAZJVZ010000066.1:0-7484 GCA_964549795.1 uncultured Candidatus Bathyarchaeia archaeon | reverse complement strand
GCCTGTACATGTACGTGGTCTACTTGATCTCACCTCAACCGACGTTTACGCGCGGAACTTTCACTGTCCCATCCACATCTTGGGAGGTCCTGGTCGTGGAGTCCATTCTTTCAGGATTCCTAATAGTCTTCGCGATTCTGGGAATCGCCAAGCTGTATGTCAAGACACGGAAAGGACAGGAAGCAGAGGAGCCTCAAGGCCCGGACTTGGAACAAGAACCGAAGCTTGCGGAAAGCTAGCCGGAAGTCGCCTCGGTCTTGATTCCTCAAGGCCTTCGGGCGGAGAAAAGAGGATTCATCGCAAGTGATGATTGTTCATGATATTCCTCCCTCTTTGGTCGACTGCAACTGAGCACCGTCCTGAAAATGTCTTGGCAGAGAAAAAAAATGAATAGGAAAGTACTGGCAGCAGCCCTTGCTCTGCTAATGATTCTCAGCACAATTCTCATGGCTGTCCCTGTCAATGCTATCATAGATCCACTGCCAGTTTTCAGCAACGCATCCGGTGTACCATTTTCGCAGCAGACAATTACCACTCCCGACGGACCTATCGGAACACAGCTAACGCTCAGCCACGAGGTCTTCGTCATGTTCGACAAGGAAGTCGCTGACGCTGACTTGGGAGCAACATTATACCCATTCGGTGCAGTGACCGGTCCACCGGCCGGTACTGAGATGTACGCGAGAACCGCGCCCGTTCCCCCATGGCCTGCAGGCCAGTACATTCCTGGAGACGCGATCTACCTCTCCGCCGGAGGAGCTGGCGTCGTCGCCGCTCACGACGTGAGGGAGAGCCCTGTGACCGCTCCGGGCGGTCAAGTCTATGCGGCTGGTAGCACAGTCACGGTAAGCGACACCGACATCGGCACACCTCTCTTCGGATTTCCAGCGTACGTGATGCATACTGCAGTCAGCGCGGCAGCGGCTGCTGTAGGATTCAACTGGGCTACGGACGGGATCTACATCCGTGATGCCAGCAACATCGTTTCGGGCTTCGTGCGTGTTGGTCCGGGTGATATCCGCGGAAAGTATCCAAGCGTGACTGTCACGCTTGCAGGCACAGGAATCACCGCGAAATATGCGGCGTGGACCAAGGTCTACTCGCCCGTATTCGACTACCAGAAGGCAATCTACAACGACATAGGTCCAGGAAACGTATGCTTTGTCGGTGCAGGTGACACACGTTCAAGGAACGTTGTGATTCCACAAGTCACCTACGCAGCAGGATCAACTGTTCTAGCTGGATCAGAGGACCTGCTGCATGCTGCCCCACTTGTAGCCTTCGGTCCCAATGAGTTTTTCGCTGACACGAACAACAACGGCCAGTGGACCGCAGGCGAATCGAAATACCTAGTCGCGGCCCTACCTACAGACTCCGTCAAGGCTGGCGATACTAGGCTCAGCTATGTTGGCAATTACCTGCCGGGCACCGTAGTACTTGCAAACGACTTGGACGTTGGAACACCCATCAAGGCATTCCTCGTAAGCCAGTCATACTATGATGCTGACCTTAGCACGACGTACACTTACGGTGAGTGGATCTACAACCAAGCCGCAGGAGCATTGGTGGCTGGCACTCTCCGTGCAAGTGCAGTTGACTTCACAGACAAGGGCATGGCCAATACAGGTCGACTAAAAGATCTCCTGCCAGCGGCATGGACTACAGACTGGCCTAATGTGGTTGGCTACGTAGCCGGTTCAATCGTTGCGGCAGGCGACGCTGATGTTGGCAGACGTTTGACAGCGTTTGCCGCGACTGACAAGCACACTGGAGCAGGCCCATACGTTTCGGGTGAGTTGATCTACCGTGACAACGTCGCAGACAACCTCATCAGCGTCGGTGACACGAGAGAGGTAATCGTTTCATCTGGTCTGCCGCGTGTCCACGCGTTCCCCGCAGTGTGGGATGCAACCGCAGCTCCGTTCTACGCTCCAGGCACGAACGTTCTAGCTACCGACGCGGACATTCTTGGCACAGGACTCACATCTTTCGCAGCGACCGAAATGTACTATGACCCGTTCAATGATGGCACCTATCTTGGCAGTGACTTGGTCGCAGTAGGCGGAGTCAGTAACACAGGTTATGCGGCTCCGTTCCCAGTGGCGCCCAATCTACCAGCAGGGGTTCCGATACCATTCACTGTTCCATGTGCACCATTCGGCAACCACGTGGTCATGATCACAACGGATGAGCCACCAGCAGCGCCCCTCGCAGGCGTATTCTTGAATGCAGGATTTGCAGCCGCAGCCGCTTTCGTTCCGGTAGCTGGCGGAACGCTACCCCTCGAGTCACTCCCATGGTTCGTCGGCCCTGCGCCTGATTGGGATACGACCCTGTTTAACACCCCGCCAGTCCCTCCAGCAGTCGCCCAAGCAGGTCCAGCATTCTTCGCCGTCATTTCCAAGGTCTGTGCGCTCCAGATGTCCCCCGGAGCCTATGCTCACACCTTAGGCGCACCCGCTAGCATAGTGGAGTTGGACTATCCAAAGGGCGCCGTAATTCGGAACTCAACAGGCGACATTTCTCTTAAATTCAGATTGGGCAGCGAAGCCTCTTCGATAGCGATCTATCTCCCGCCGGAGTGCAGTTTTCTGCGATCTGACACTACTAGCGTGTGGACGAGCATAACGAACGACTACAACCTGATATCAATGGACAAGCTGCGCTCAAACGACCCCATTGGCCCGTCGTAGTGGAACGTGAGAATCACCAGCCACACTGCTCCAGGCAACTACACTGTGAGGTTGTTCAATGTTCAGGCTCCTGAGGTGTGCGGTAGATACTTCGTGAAGGTCTTCATAGATGGGAGATCGATCGGTGCTGAGAATTTCCCAACAATCGTCGTGAAGGGCGGCCTATACCCAGCGTACATATCCGGACACGTGATGAACGCCAACAATGGGCAGTACGGTGAGCCGGTCGGTGTATCAGGCAAGGTTGTCGCTGAGGGGGAGACTGCACTGGGTGAAGCTATCCAAGCACAGGCGTACTTCAACGCCTCCGCGAACGGTACCTACACCATCTACGGTTTGGCCGCGGGAACGTACAATCTAACCGCCTCAGCGGCTGGTTTTGTTCCAGAAACTTTGAACAGAACCGTCAGCGTGGACGCCGGGCAATCTTTGGATGGCGTCGACATCTACCTAGAACCGAGCGCGTCCATTTCTGGCACCATCTGGTCCAAGTGTGGCGTTGGAGCGGTCCCGTGGGGGAGCCCAGCGTCGCATAGGATCAGCATGGAACTACTTGACTACAACTTGCAGTCGATAGGGTTTCTCGCAACCAACGCAACCAACGTTGATCCATCTCAACCGTACTACTCATTCTCATTCCCTGGGACGATAGATTTGGATGGACATGTCCCACAAGATTATGCTGACTATGTTTCCGGACTTGCTGTAGGGGATTACTACTTGAAGGCGTACGTGAATGGATACTTGCAGAGGGATGTTGTTGCGGTGCACGTGTACGAGTACTCGCGCATCATATCGGTTTCTTTCGATCTGTGGAGGAGCAGCCAATTCAGTGTCACAGTCCATTTCGTTGACGTGACTGGCTCCGTCAGCCCAACGCCGAAGAACGGCACGCTGACACTGGAAGCCTTTGGAGTTGATGGAGGGGTTGAAGGTTACAACAGCACTTCCGTGCCCGAAAACAGCACCAGTTGGACGATGATGATTACGGGAAAGAACAACGGGTTACCCAGCGGAACCTACTTCATAAAAGCCAGTTTCCCAGGATATTCTCAGGCTTTCTATCCTCAGGCAACGTTAGGAGGGGGATGCTCCACGACCAGCCTTAGCTTCGACATGGTCAGAGGCGGACTACTGTACATCACTTTGAGATCAGTAAACTGGCAAACCCCACCTCAGAGCGTACCGTGGGGATATCCTAACGCGACCATAAGGATTGAAGCAATAGGCTCGCAGCAAGTCTATTCTGGTACGGCGAAGCAACCTCTTCTCGGCATAATCTTCGCCAACGTAACTGATCTCCCGCCAGACACTTACCTCATCAGAGCATACACTGTCGGCTACGTCCAGACCAAGGACTACCATGTGTCAATGCCGTTTGGAGGCACAAGCGACATTCAGATAGATCTAGTCGAAGCCACGAGGTTGAATTTGACACTCACATTCCGGAAAGAAGGCTTAGTGTCGCCGATCGATACGTGTGCACGCTGCAATTCCATCCAAGTGCCCGTAAGAATCGAAGTGTATGACTCCCTTGGAGTCCTGACGGGAGCAAACATCACCCACATACCAGCCTACGCAGACACTTCTTCGGTTGAAGTAGTTGGCTTCCGAGACTATGCAGGGAATCCGACTGTGAGGTGGGTGAACTATTATGATGCGACGGATGGTTTCCATCAGACGGACTACGGGCTAGCTCCTGGAACGTACACCGTATACGGATGGGTGCCAGGTTATGCGCAAGCCCAGACGATGACGTTCTCTACAATTTTGAGTACCGCGAACTTGACTTTGGAGTTGTACTTTGACAGGTTAGCCCACGTCAACGGGACCATTCGCGGACTCGATATGTATGATAATCTGATCCCGCTCTCTTGGGCCACGGTGAGTGCATATGGTCCGACACTCGTCACGACGAGCTCCTTGGACGGCGTCTATGAGATGTGGATACCGAACGGGGACTACACGCTAGGCGTCTCATATCCAGGATACGAGGGGCAAGGAGTCGAAATCCAAGTGTCCATGGCTTGGGAAACACCGGTAGACTTCAACCTCACACCCACCGGCACCTCAACTCCGGAGATACCAACAGCCCAAATGACACTGCCTGTTGTTCTGGCTATGGCTTGCGCGATTTGTTACCTGCACGCCTATCGGCGAAGAACACCGGGATGACCCAGAGGTGCTCTTCACATTCTGACCTGAAGCCTCAGCTCTCGCAACAACTGGTCCTCCAGATGCATAGAGACTTCGTCCACTATCGATGATGCAAATCCTCGAAACAGCCTTTGCAGGAGTCCTTTCCTTGGTCTGATGTAGACTACTCGCTTGGGGACATCGCCGAGCTGCGATGCAAGCTCTATCGCACGGTTATGGTCGCCCAGCTCATCCACTAGCCCCATCTGCAATGCTTTCTTCGCGGTGAAGACCTCGCCCGTAGCTAGGCTCTTGACTTTGTCCCTTTCGAGCCGTCTGAACTTCGCGACACTGTCAACGAAGTCATCATAGAATTCGTCGCTTAGCTCCTGCTCCTTTCTCTTTTCCTCATCGGTGGGCTCTCGATGGAACGATCCCATGTCCTTCAGTCTGCCACTCTTCACGACCTCAACGTTTATCCCCAATCTGTCGAGCAGACCACTTAGTATCGGTGTGATTGAGATCACTCCGATGGAGCCTACGAGAGCGCTGGGAAGCGCGACGATCTTAGTTGCCGGACTGGAAGCCATGTAGCCTCCCGACGCAGCCATACCTTGAACGAAGGCAACCACCGGTTTTACTTCTGCGAGCCTAGCTATTGACGACTGCAGATAGCCAGAATCGGTTGCAGAACCTCCGGGGGAATCAACCATGAGAAGGACGGACTTGACACGCCTATCTTCTCTCAACCAGTCGAAGACCCGGGCATACTCCGCCCCCCTAATCTGCGAACCAATAGTACCTGACAACTCAACTGCAGAGATGTGGGATCTGGGTACAAACATCTAACTACACCCTCTTCTGCCTCTGCTCGCAGAGCCATCACGAGATTTGACCCTGATGCAATACATACACATGAACAAAGGCAGTGAATGTTGCCGACTGTTGCTTCGAGGCATCTGGAGATGAACAATATGGTAGCCTTGAGCAGCTCTACCTCTCACAAAGCTCAGTCGTTTAGGGCACTTCGAGGGATCGAAAGAGAGATAGGGACGTCAACCCGAAGGATCGCTTCGTTTTGAGCCGTTTCTTGTCGTGTCTGTCCGCATGAATCATGCGAGAGACTAGGAATCTCGGGTTCGTCACTAGGATAACCTCGAATGCCGACCACCTCTGCAAAAGCTCCCGTTTGGCTTGCAATCAGACCTTGTGAGATGCCGAAGACCTGAGACACTTTTGAGCAACTGTCTCCAGCCTCACGCGATGACTCATCCGCTTTTTCTTTGCATAGGTTACGTCGTCGGGGTGGACTGTATGCATGAGTGCATACAATTTCGCGAAAAGGCAAAGTACGGCCGAATCGTAGCTAGGATTCCTGCTGATCTCGACCAAGCCTGTAGACATCTTGCCCACAATGAGGGATGGGGGCTAGGCGATCTACGCCGCAGCTTGATTCTGGTTGGTGCCTGCGGCTCTTTTCTCACATTGCGGCCTGCCAAGTCCCCAGGCCCACCGTCAGGCAGTAGCTTTCCGAGTATCCTGAAACAGTATCTAGGGAAACGGATGTACGCGCCCAGGACTGGAAAACGGTCGAGGCTCATTACAGTCTCTCTGCCAAAACGCATGGCCAACCTGCTGGCCGAGTATTCCAGTCTGTCCGGCAGACTGCGGTCACACACCTACGCGCGTCTTCTACGAGCGGGCCTGCTTGTCTACCTGACATCTGAGCAGGAACTGGTTCGTGCCCTCGCGGCGTCGAACCGAGTGACCCTAGGTCAGAATCATGAAAGGAGGCGGGATCAGTGACGAATGAACATTTGCAGAGGTGCATCGAGATGGTGGGCGAATGGATTAGCCTCTATCGCTCGGTCTCGATAGCAGGGCTGCCTGGAACGGAGAGACGAGCGGAGCTTGAGAAGATCATGTGGCAAGCTCTGCAGCAGGTGGTCGAATACTCCAAGAGCGAAGAAGCGGCAAAGAACGCAGAGGAGCGCATAGAGGTTCTCGAACTATTAAGCCGAGCCGTCAAGGCGGAGCTTGCCGTATTGCATGAGCAGGACGCCTTCTACGTTGAAGCCCTCGTCGAGCGAATCGAGGTCCTCGTGCGCAAACTTGAAGAAAAGGAAGAGCACGCCGAGACTCGATTGGACCGAAACTCCCAGAGCGAGAAGGCGTAATCCCGATTCCGCAATATGAAGGGCGAATACGATCCGCAGAGAGAAAGAGGAGCAAGGGTAGCATGTACGTTGTGATCAAGCAGAGCAGGACGAAATATGAGGCAAGCAGCCCAAACCACGCTGGCGTCGCTTGCCAAGCAAGCTGAAAGTCATGTCCTACGATTTCGCAGCACTAGAGAACGTCAAGTTTGATGAAGAGAGTGACGGGGCCTCGCGTGATCGCACGCAAAGCGTGCGGACGTCGATGCGGAAACGGAAGAAGAGTGCATAAGACTAATCAAATATATTGGGGAAAGAACTCCAGCTACGACGCTACCCGGGCCGAGCACTCGTGCAGAGAGAGTACGTGGGAAAGCTGGACGCACACTCAATTGAGTGCCGAGTATCGGCGGATTCGAAGTTGACCTGTGAGCGCGCTAGCCGAAGCGCACAGGGCAGGAAGAGACTCGGATAATGTTTGTGGCGGGCCCGCCGGGAA
>CAZJVZ010000065.1:0-7488 GCA_964549795.1 uncultured Candidatus Bathyarchaeia archaeon | reverse complement strand
GGCGAGCGAGAGCAGATAGCTCAGCTTGAGGTTCTTCTTGAGGGCATTGCGATCAAGACAAGCGCAGCCACAGCTTTGAGGTACCGGATTGGATTGCACAATGGCAGACATTCAGATCAGGCCAGACCTGCGGTGGCCTGGCATGATCGGCTGTGAGATCCGCGTACAGACGACTCATTCAGTTACGGTTATTGCCTGTGTCGGGCACTGAACCTCGCATGCTCGGCATACAATGCATGCGTCATTGTTGACGACCACGGATTTCTTGCCCTCGTAGCCCTTCACTTCTTGCAGCTCGAATACGGCGACGGGGCACACATCGACGCAAATGGAATCTCCATTGCACTTGGCCAGATCGACAGTGACCTTTACCATGGTTTTCACCATTGAAAGTTGAACGCGTACAATGCTGCGAGGTAATAAGTTCATGGTTTTGGTCACAGAACCACCCGATGGGTCTAGGTATTGGTCTAGAAAGTAAATAACGACACTCGTCGCAGATGAAAGCGCCAAGTGCAGAATCGCAGTAGCCGGGTTAGGAACTGACGCTGACTGCTATCACTCGTGCTTGATCACACACGTCCTCGCACCTATCGGCGATGTTCTCAATTGCGTCCATGAGTTCAGCAAGCAGAATCACTTGCCCGACCGTGAACTGCTCGCTCGTGAGTTCACTAAGTTGGCCTCTAGCATTGCGGTAGAGGTCGTCTGCCTCTTCCTCAAGGCGTTCCACTTTGTCCGCAGCGTCAAGTGCCTCTTCCACCTTCTTGTCAGTGAGCAGATCGATGCATCGCTGAGCGTCCGAAACACAGTCTCTTACCACTTTGCACATGCCAAGCGCGGTCTTGCGAATCGCTTCCGGAAGCTTGCTCATGGGTGACTGCCTGACCAGTCTCCCGGCTTCCAAGCACCAGTCCGCGACCCAGTCGACCTGTCTGGCGAGCCTCATGAAGCTCCGCCTTTCGTCGATGGGGAGGTTTCCTCGCGCCATCTCAGTGATTATCAGTCTCCGTAGGCTGTCGCCTTCCCGTTCAAGTTGATGCAGCCTCGTAAACGCGCCTTCCATCGCGTCCCTATCTCCAGCGATCGAGGCGTTGACGCAAGTGGTTAGTTCCTCGACAATCGGAAAAAGCATCCTCGACGCTTGCCTGACCATGTCGATGGCCCGGGCTCTGGTTCTCGCCGCGAACCAGCTTTCGAAAGTGGCTTTCATCTAAGTCCCTCCAGCTAAATCATCGAGCGAAAGTTCTGAATCAAGACCCCGAGCAGGAAACTGATAAGGTATTAGGCCTCCCGCAGCAAAAGCGACTTTGACACGCTCTCCAACACCTCTGACGGGTTGGACACCTTGGTTAGGTGTCTGAGAAACCACCCGTGTGCCGTTGTCGAGATCGACTTCCGTTCGTATGCAGTCACCTAGAAGCATTTGCTCTTCAACAACCCCGACCCATTCTGAATCGGCCTGAGCATGAACTGGCGACAGAATGACTGACTCTGGCCGAACTGCCAGAACCGCAGTCCCACCCTTGATGAAGCCGGACCCCTTGAGATCCAGCTTCCAGCCATTGACTGACACGGTCAGGTGTCTTGGGTCGCATTCCATCACATCCCCGGGAATGAAGTTTGCCTCGCCTAGGAAGTTCTGAGTGAACAGGCGTTTGGGGTGAAGATAGAGCTCAAGAGGTGTGCCAACCTCTACGACCCGTCCGGCTTTCATTATGACCAAGCGATCAGAGATCGACATGGCCTCTTCTTGATCGTGTGTGACGTGGATGGCGGTAAGCTCCAGCTCAGTCACCAGTCTCTTCAGTTCGTATCTAAGCGCTGCTCGAACGTGAGCATCAAGAGCACCCAGAGGCTCATCGAGCAGCATGAGCTGTGGCTCCGCAGCTATAGCCCTAGCAAGCGCGGTCTTCTGTCTCGCTCCTCCGCTCAGCTCGTCTGGGTATGCACGGGGTCCTATCTTCAGCCTCGTCATTTCCATTACCTGTCCAACGAACCTTCGCGTGATATCCCGACTCTTTCCTCGAACACGTGGCCCGTATCCCACATTGTCCCAAGACGACATGTGCGGAAAGAGAGCTATCTCTTGGAACATGTATCCGAGCTGCCGCTCCTCAGGAGGCAAGACAGTGACTTCTCTGTCGCCGATGGATATCTGTCCCGAGTCCTGCTTGATGATTCCAGCTATGCATTTCAGCAGGGTCGATTTGCCGCACCCGCTTGGTCCTATGATCGAGACATACTCCCTGTCCTTGATCTCAAGCGAGACCTTGTCCAATGCGACAACGTCTTGGAATCGCTTGCTGACGTCAGCCACTCGAACGTCAGGCAACTAGAAAGCCTCCAATTCCACCGCCAACGCTCTCTCAGGCCTGCTGAAGAGCATGACACCGTCGCGAGCCACCCTCGCGTAGACAACGTGTCCTATTCGATCCTGAAGTCTCTGCTCCAATGCCTCACGCAGAGGAACCTTCGCCATCACCTCTCCTGCTCTTCCGGTGTCTACCACGCACCTCATGAAGACGCCCAAGAGGCTTGTTGAGACGAGCTTTCCTGGAATGACATTCTCCTCTGTGCTTGCATTCGTCAAGACGGATGTCCTTTCTTGTCTGAAAGAAGCTACCACCGCATCGCCCGCGGAGTGTTCCTTCTCTGAGGACGTCAGCGAGAACCCTTCGGCTACCTCAATCAATGCAGTGCCAGATTCCCTTCGAACCACAATTCCCTCCAAGAAGTTTGCTCCGCCTACGAAATTCGCCAAGAACGGAGAGCTTGGTGAAGAATAGATTTCGGACGTGCGACCAAATTGCTCCACGCGTCCGTCCCTCAGGACGGCGATCCTATCGGCGATTGACATCGCCTCCTGTTGGTCATGGGTGACGTGGACCACCGTCACTGCGAGTTCCTTCGCCAGTCGCCTGAGTTCGTAGCGAAGTAGCACTCTGAGTCGAGCGTCGATAGCGCCCAAGGGCTCATCCAAGAGAAGTAGTGGGGAACGGCCAGCGAGTCCACGCGCCAGCGCAACTCTCTGCTGCATGCCACCACTGAGCTCATGCGGGAATGCTGTCGCTCTGTGGGCGAGCCTCACAAGCCTCAGCATTTCATCAGCCGTTCGATGGGATTCCTCGGGACTGAATCCTCGAGCCAGCGGCCCAAAAGCAACGTTGTCTCTGACAGTCATGTGGGGAAAGAGCGCATATTGCTGGGGCACATAGGAGGCGCTCCTATCCTCGGGGCGAAGACCCGTGACCGGCTTGCCGTCGAGTTCGATTCCCCCGCTTGTCGGATAGATCAAACCAGCGATTAGACGAAGAAGTGTCGTCTTGCCACTGCCCGTCGGCCCCAACACACAGACATATTCGCCGTCGCTGATCTCCAAGTTGACATGATCTATGGCTTTCACTCTTGCGAAGGTCTTGGAGACAGCCGCTAATCTTACTGATGTCAAGGCTGTCAAGTCCTTCGTGTAGCGAGGGTCAAGACAAGAAGCGATGCAAAGGAGGTCACGACCAAAAACGCAAGGCCCAAGCCTATGGCACTCGGGGAGGCCGCGGCTATGCCTCGAACCCATTGCACCATCAGAACCGGCGCGGTGACGAGTCTCTTCGCCACAGCCAAGGTGGCCCCTGTCTCGTCAACGCTTCGGGTGAACGCCATTATCGCACCTGCCAAGAGCGCATACTTTGACAGCGGAATGGTGAGTCTTCGGAAGACTGTGAGAGGTTTGGCGCCCAAGGTGCGTGCAACATCCTCCATCTCCATGGGAATGCTTTCGATAGCTGCGACCATCGATCTCACGAAATACGTGTAAGTGATGCTTGCGTGCGCGAAGATCAGCAGCCAGAACTCGGATATGTATGTGGCCCCGCCCCAGAAAATTCCTATGGAGACGCCGAGTGCTATTGACGGAACCACAATGGGAATGTTGACCATAGTATCCAGAATGCCCGACACGAATTCGCCACCACGCTTCCTCGCAATGAGGACAGAAACAGGCAAACCGGCCACAACGTTCAGCGCTGTCGCAGCAAGAGCAACCAAGTAGGACAAGCCTACCGCCTGCCAATAGCCAGACCAGATGCCATTCCCGGAGAAAGCCTCCTGCAGTGTGCCATCTGCAACCGCACCAACAGCAGGCAACACGACAAAGAGCGAAGGTATGATCACAAGGACAGCGAAGACCAGAAGCGTGAGAAGGCTCCTAAGGCCCACAGCGGGCCCCGAACTTAGTCGCTTCTCGAGTTGCGGACGAACAGCGGAGATCGGAAGTCGCATCCTTGGAGCAAGGACCCGAACCCCAATGAAGAACAAGCTAGACGCCACGATGAGAACAAAGCTGACAAACAGTAGAGGACTTTCCTGGCCGGCAAGCCGAGCCTTGCTGATGAACACGGGCCCATTCTCGAAAGCACCGGCAACCATGACCGTCGCGCCGGTCTCAGATAGAGACCGGGCAAACGCCAAAAGAAATGCAGCCACGAGAGAGGACTTCAGCAATGGCAGCGAGATGGTTCTTGCAGCCGTGAATGTCGGGGCACCCAGAGTACGTGCAGCAGTCTCGTAGATGTCCTTGTATCCCTGCAGCGCGCCCACCATCACGCGAACTATGACCGGATAGGAGAAGGCAAAATGCAGCAGCACAATCATCTGCCAACCCGGAGAAAAGGCGAATCTGGAGCCCAATAGGCCACTGATCCCCTGACTTCCCCCCCAGAATGCGAGAACGGAGTAGCCAAGGGCCACCGTAGGCACAACGAATGGGATGTTTGCGAGCGTATCGATTGTACTTGCCCAAGAGGATCGGCTTCTCACGATGAACCATGCCATAGGCAACCCTGCAGCCAAGTCCAAGAGAGCAACGGCGCCGGCGATTGCGAAAGACGCAATGATCGCAGAGACGCCTCTACTGAGCAGATCTGGGTAGGATAGTATCTCGAAAATCTTGGACCATCCGAGAAGGATCCCGAAGACCGGAGGGACAAAGATGATAGTTAGGAAGAACATGATGCCAAGCGCGTACGCCATGATTCGCGCAAGGCGCGAACCGGAAATCGAGTCGAGAGAGAGCAGAAGCCGCCTCATGAGGCCGGTCTCAGCGACCTGGTCTCGAGGTGGCGGGTCCCTAGGCACCCATTCACGCACTTCCCTGCCCCCTCATCCTTCATGCATTCGATCAACCCTGAACGACAGGGATGAAAGGCTTATGCCCATTCTGAATATGCTTGAGTGTAGCGTAGGGTGGCGTACACCCTGCTTTTCCGAAGAGCCCGCAGCTAAGACCATGGCGAACAGCCACGCTTGTCTCTCGTGGAATGCATCCTATTCCATGGAGGGGCCCCGACTGCGGGGTTGAGGCAGCAAGGGACGCCGCCGGCATAGATATGGGCCTCGATGCGAGACCCGCAAACGGCACCATTCGGGCGTCTCAGAACGGTGCTGAGCGTCGTCTTGACGCAAGCCTGCTAGGGAGGAACGCTCAAGCGTGCCCTTATTGGTTGGCCGGTGTGTAGAATCCATAAGGTATCTGCCAGCCGGTTCCCCATCTGGATAAGTGGAGCGAATGACTACATCCTTGGCCGAGCCTGAAATGAAGCAAAGACGGTTCTTCTGCGAGCACTGTGAGCGGGAGCTTTTTCTCAACGCGGTGTACTGCGACCACTGTGGTGGGAAGGTTGAGTGGCCGGAGAAGTACGCCTCGGTCTTCAAGGAGAAGAAGCACGGCAAGCAGAGCGGCAAAGAGAAGCCGAAATGAGAGAGCGCCCGAACACGCGGGCGCAGCATTTCTGAATGCTCGAATTGTGACACTGAACAGCCGTTACCCCAGAGCGCAAGCTCTCGCAATCAGGGATGGGTGCATCGAAACAGTCGGGACAGACCGAGAGATTCTCTCTGCCCTCAAGGACAACGTGCCCACCTGGAACCTCCGCGGAGCCACGGTCCTCCCGGGTTTTACTGACTGTCATACTCACTTGGTCGAGTATGGCCTCCAGCTGTCTGACGCAGACCTCCGAGCAGCCTGTTCCATCGGCGAAATACAGAGCGCCCTCAGGAAACACGCAGAGAAGGCTCGCCCTGGAGGATGGGTGCTGGGCCACGGATGGGACCAAGAGAAACTGGAAGAACAGAGATACCCGAACAGGTATGACCTCGATGAGGCGGTCCGTGACAAACCCGCATGCATTTCCAGGGTCTGCGAGCATGTGTGCGTGGTGAACAGCGCGGCCCTGAAGCTTGCGAACATCACAGCAACGACCACCCCCCCTATAGGGGGGGTCATAGATTTCGATGGGAACACGGGAGAACCGACCGGCGTCCTGCGAGAGAACGCCATGAGCCTCGTGCTCTCTTCGATCACGCCGCGAGAGGACCGGGAAGTGAGAAGTGCAGTCTCACTAGCGATGACCAGAGCTCTTGCTGCGGGCTTGACATCGGTGCACTGCGTCATTGACAACCCTCAACACGTCCAAGCCCTGCAGGCGATGAACCGTCGGGGTCAACTCAAGCTCCGCATCTACTTGTTGATTACGGATGAATGGCTGAATCTGGCGGCAGGAATGGGCATCTCGACAGGATTCGGGGACGAGATGCTCAGAATACAGGCCATCAAGATCTTCACCGATGGTTCATTGGGAGCACACACCGCTGCGCTTGAACAGCCATACGCTGACGAACCAAGCTCGACCGGAGTCCTCATCCACTCACAAGATGAATTGAACACGACTGTTCAGACCGCAGCTCGCAACGGATTGCAGGTCGCGATCCACGCAATCGGAGACCGCGCAATCTCGATGGCATTGACGGCCATCGAGAACGCGAATCTCACAACTCCGGGATCCGAGGAACTACGCCACAGGGTAGAACATGTGTCAGTACTCAATCTAAGTCTGATCGAAAGATTCAGGCAATCGAAGACCATTGCCTCAGTTCAGCCCCATTTCATAACCTCTGATGCCTGGGTTCCCGAGCGAGTAGGACTCGAGCGCGCTAGGCTCGTCTACCCACTCAGATCGCTGGATAACGCAGGAGCGAGAATGATAGCAGGATCCGATTGCCCCGTTGAACCAATCGACCCCCTAGAAGGAATCTGCGCAGCAGTCCATTCTGCCCCTCAGACCTATGGAGAACGCGTGGACACCTACACTGCGATTGGGATGTTCACCAAGAAGGCAGCATACGCGACTCATGAGGAGAGACTGAAAGGAACGATTGAGAAGGGAAAGCTCGCTGACCTAGTCATGTTGGACCGTGATCCTTTTGCCGTTGCGCCGGAAGAAATCCGCAAGATCAGAGTGTTGGCGACCATCGTCGGCGGCAGGCTCGCATTCGCGTCAAAGAGATTTCGTGCTATGCAGGTTTCGAATGTGCGAGTCCGACAATCTCAGAGACGTTCTTGAAACCGTTATAGTCCAAGTACTTCGAAAGACCGCCTGCGACCTCCGAGAAGACCCGAAGATCCCTATGAAGAATTGCGGTTCCTATCTGGAC
>CAZJVZ010000064.1:0-7507 GCA_964549795.1 uncultured Candidatus Bathyarchaeia archaeon | reverse complement strand
TCGGTGCCACCAAGTTGGCGGGTCTGCTTAGATGAATCGATGTACTAATAAGCTTACCACAGCGAGCACTTGCAGCGCAGTCGCCTTGGTTTATTCCTGTCGGGATTGAGAGATTATCTTGCGAATACGGGTCATCAGTTCCTTGGCTGTGCTCTCTACGGTTCGGTTCCCCGTGTCAATCACAAGGTTGTACGGTGACATGTCGTCTATGTCGATTCCGTAGTACCTCTTGTATCTCTCTCGCTGGATTTGCTCGCGTTCCAATGTCTGTTTCTGGGCGGTCTCATAATCCACATGATCTCTGTGTGCAATCCTAGCGAATCTGGCTTCGTCAGGAGCTTTCAGGTAGATGCGCACCTGAGCACGATCCTTCGCCATCCATGCCGCGAGCTGACCCTCGACCACGGCGTTCCCTTTGGCTGCTTGGGCTGCGCTTCGCTCGTCAAGCAGGCGATCAATCTCTGGGGATTCGGCTGCCTGTCGACTCAGCTCTTCGAGGGTGACTCCTTTCTCCTTTGCGAGATCTCTGAACAACTGCCCTGCCGAGACGTATCTGAGACCGAACTGCTTTGCGATCATCTTAGCATAGGTGGATTTGCCTGTTCCGTGTGGTCCCCCAATCGTGACGACCAAGCCCATCTAGGTGGGGCTCCGGACTTTCGCCCTAAGCAGACTCCTCAGGCATGATCCACAGATGCTTCCGCCGTGCAGTCTAGAAGGAGATCGAGCGCTTCCGGGCAGGCGTTGATGCCTAGCGAATGCGGTTCCATGTAGCACCTCGCCGCACACTCTACATCGTGCCCTCCCTTTCCGCCGCCTGCGGTACCTGATCGTGTGTCTTCCTCCTGGTAGTCGTATTACGGTTCGCTTGGCTGATCTCGATCTCCTTGATCGAACGGGCAACTCAAGTATCCTCCGGGTTGATTCCGAATAGTCTCGCCAATGGTAGGCTGATCGTGAACGAGCATATCAAGTACCAGTAGAAGAAGGACAGTTCGGTTCCGGCGAACGGTATCTGGATCGGCGAGAACGCCACAACGATCTGGCCAAAGGAGCCACTGAGTATGATCCATACGATCCAGAAGGGTATGATGAACAAGAAGCTGACCTTCATCCTATCGAAGGTCACTTGGGTTTGGAGCTTCATCATTGCCTGCTGCTTCTTTGTGAGCTTCGCCAATAGCTGCTTGTCGTTGCTCTTCCTAGCCTTTTCCAGTTCTTTCCTAAAGGCAGTGACTTCTCTGGTCACTGTTGCGGCACGTTTGACATCGACGAGTAGTCTGTTTGATGCTGTAGACACCAGAGCAAGTCCTCCCGCCATCGCCAGGGTCAGCAGAGTTGAGGCCGGGATTTCGTGATACGGTAGGAGGGATGCCATCAGGATGTTCCAGATCGTGTCGATAGGTTCCAACTTCTATTCACCAAGGAATGATCTTGCCGCCGGGTACAGCTCGGTGATCCTCTCGCGAACTAGGATCTGATAGTATTGTTCTATGATGCCCACGGTCAGTAGGATTCCAGTTCCTGAGCCGAATGCCCCGAGGAAATCCGCCGAAGCTGCGATCACGCCGATGATTATCGCCCCGACTATTGTGACCACCGGGATGTATCGCTCAAGGAGCTGCCGGATAGGCATCTGGGAGCGTCTGAAACCCTCAATCTGCATGCCCGAATCCAGCAGTTGCTTGGCAACAGTGTTAGAGTCCATTCCTCCCACCTCAACCCATGTCACGGCGAAGAAAATACAGAAAGCGACAAGGAGACCAGCGTAGACGGCAGCTCGTATGGGATCCTCCATCACGCCGGACAAGCTGTTAGGGGGCACCACATAGTACACCAGTCCCCCAGTAGGCTGGTACTGACTACCTGAGGTCGTGAACTGGCCGATCAAGTTGAGCCAGAAATTGGTATTTGTCTGATTGTATCTCGACCAAATGATCTGCGAAATGAAATAGATGTTCCCAAACAGTGCGGCTGCGAATATCACCGGAATGTTTGAGACGTAAAGCAGTTTGAGGGGGAACTTGCCTTTGAACCCACGATACTTTGCGTATGAGACCGGTACTTCCACTCTCAGCCCGTTACAGTAGATTATGACAGCGAAGACCGCGAGGGTGGTAAAGAAAGCGATCATGTCAGGTAGCCCCTGTCCGCGGTAGAAGATGTCCGACAGGGCGTTGCCACTTATGATTCCTTGTACGAACGCGATCAAGGCACCGTATAGCTTTCCGTCGCCCATGGGCCCCATCGGTGATACAGACTCCCACCAGATCGCCTGAGCGACTCCGGCAGCAATGAAGAGGCTGATTCCGCTTCCGAGGCCCCATCCTTTCTGTAGCAGTTCGTCTAGCAACATCACGATGATGCCAGCTGCAACAAGCTGGCCCAGTATGATGATCTGTGTCTCGAGGTTGATCTGGCCGTATGTGCCGCCAACGATGTACGCTGAGGCCTCGAATACTGTCATGACTACCGCAAGTATCTTGCTGGCGCTCGTGAACATCGATCGATCCTCAGGGTTGGTCATGTCGATGTTTACCATGCGCGA
Source organism: uncultured Candidatus Bathyarchaeia archaeon (assembly GCA_964549795.1). GTDB lineage: Archaea > Thermoproteota > Bathyarchaeia > 40CM-2-53-6 > 40CM-2-53-6 > CAVPLU01. Next base: position 4,959 of record CAZJVZ010000064.1, on the reverse strand, counting down.
GCCAGCGAGAACTTGGAGTATGAGGCCGGCCGTGACGATGGGCCCGATGCCCAGCTCCATAAGTGTGCCTCGGTTTGAGGCGAAGATGACTCTGAGCGCTCCGAGGGGATCCTGTTGGGACATCCCCTGAGTCCCGTACAGCGGCGTGTGTGACATCACGAAGTAGATTATGAGAGCCATCGCGGTCCAGAATATCTTCTCGTTGAAGGCAACCTTCCGATCAGGGGCCGATATGTTTGGAAAGAATCGCGCTAGCGGCTTGAATAGCTCTATGAATCGAACCAAGAGGCCAAGCTCCTAGGCAGTGGGTTTCTCGATTTGGCCTCCGGCGGCCTCGATCTTTCTTGCGGCGGACTTCGAGAATTCGTCAACCCTAACGACTACAGGGCCCTGAATCTTCCCGGACCCCAATAGCTTCGAATATCCCAGCGATCGCAAGTCCAACAGTTTCTTTCCTTCGTGCTCGGACACAGCACGCGCATACTTCGGGTGGGTAAGCATATCTTCGAGCTGACCCACGCTAGTGACCAGCCTGTCCTTTCTTCCCAGTCGCGGTAACAGGCGTTTCCTTCCAAGCTCGATCTTGTACCTGATCACCGCACTCTTCTTGTGTCTGAATCTGCCAACCTTTCCATGGCCACCCAGCATTCCGCTTCCTCGGTGCTGTCCAGAGGTCCCCCAGCCATGAAATCGGCTGCCGCGAAACCTTCTCACTTTTCTCTTGCGTGTTGCCATCTAAGGTTCCTCTGACAATGTGGCTTGCGAATATCCGATCTCCCAGTTCGGAACCACTGAGACCGATGCTGTTTAGATAAAGGTTTTGTGAACTCTCAGGACGAGCCCGCAGGTACGGTCGAAGAAACGACAATTCGAACGGGACAGTCTGCATCTGCTTTTCTCGTTCCTCTGTCGTCTCTGGCTTTCAAGTGATCTCGGGCAACTCGGGGCCAAGACCGGCAATGCGGAGCGTGCCTACAGATGCGCGTCAGGGAGAGGGTGCGAGCTCACTTTCTGAGTCTTCGCTGTAGCCTCTGAATCATGTCCTTTGTCATTCTTGAAAGATCGTAGGTAGGATTCCAGCCCCATTCCTCTCTGGCCGCGGAATCGTCTAGGGATCTCGGCCAAGAATCCGCTATTGCCTGTCGACAGTCGGGTTTGTACTCGCATTGAAACTCAGGAATGACCGTTCTGATGGATTTGGCAAGTTGCCCTGCCGAGAAGCTCATCGAGTTCACGTTGAAAACACGATGTTTCAATTGCGTTCCGTCTGCTTCGGCTAGGTCCATCAGTGCCTTGATGGCGTCGGGCATATACATCATTGGCAGAACTGTGTCTTCGCGCACAAAGCATGTGTAGCGTCTCCCCTCCACGGCAGCATAGTAGATTTCGACAGAGTAATCCGTTGTCCCCCCTCCGGGCAAGGTCTCACTGCTGATGATTCCAGGAAGGCGGACAGATCGGTTGTCAACGCCAAATTTCCTGAAATAGTAGTTGCCTAGGAGTTCGCAGCACACCTTCGTCACGCCATACATGGTTGTCGGCAGCAACACAGTGTCGTTGGGCGTGTTGTCTCGGGGAACGTCTGAGCCGAAGACTGCGATCGAGCTCGCTGCGACAAGGTGCCTGAGCTTGTGTTTCCGAGTCACCTCTAGGGCGTTGTAGAATCCGCGCATATTGACTTCGTAGCAGAGTTGAGGGTTGAGTTCGCCGACTGCTGACAGAATTGAGGCCATGTGGTATATCGTGTCAACTTGGTTGTCGACAACTGTCTTGGCCAGCTGCTCTTGATCTAGGACGTCGAGGTACTGGAATGGCCCGGACTCGCGGAAGTCCGTCGTCGGCTCCCTAGCGTGTCCCGCTGCTATCACTTGGTCTCTTCCGTACTTCCTTCGAAGTGCCTGGACGAGCTCAGTTCCTATCTGCCCCACAGCACCGGTCACGAGTATCCTATTCACCGAAGCCAACTCTCGCGTTTGATGGATTCGATTGGCTATTGTCAGGCATGGCAGTCAGAGCCCCCGAGAGCGGCTCCGCGCATGCCACGATATCTGACATCGGCAGGCAGTGTCCTCTTATGCTTTCTCTCATGCACATCCTTGCCGAACGAGTCGTCGGTCGAAATCCTATTATTGACGGCGGTTGTGCTGATTTCCGTTCTCAGATTGAATCCTGCGAGGGGTTGTCTTAGGCATGTCGCAAGAGAAGCTCGCCTTCCTACGGGAAGAGTACATGAATCTTGAGGCAGCGGGCCTCAACTGGAAGCTCCGGACGCTGCAGGGGAATAGTGCACCTCACTGCGTGGTTGACGGGAAGAGGGTCATCATGCTCTGCTCGAACAACTACCTGAATCTGACGAACCATCCCAAGTTGAAGGAGGCTGCGAAACGAGCGATCGACACGCACGGCGTAGGCTCAGGCTCAGTCAGGCCGATTGCTGGGAACATGGACCTCCACCTCGAGCTTGAGAAGAAGCTTGCGGAATTCAAGCATGCAGAGGCTGCGCTCGTGTATTCGACAGGGTTTGCCGCAAACGCAGGCCTGATCCCTCAACTGGCAGGCGAAGGCGATTTCATACTAAGTGATGAGCTCAATCACGGAAGCATCATAGATGGAGTTCGGCTGAGCCGGGCGGAGAAGGGAATCTACAAGCACTGCGACGTTAGGGATTTGGAGAGAGTCCTCAGCGAGATCCGTGGCAAGTACAGGCGGATTCTTGTGATCTCAGATGGCGTCTTCAGTATGGACGGTGATATCGCCCCATTCGACGAGATCGCGAAGGTGGCGTCGGAGCATGGGGCAATTACCTACGTTGACGACGCTCATGGAGACGGAGTTCTGGGAGAGAATGGTAGAGGGATCGCGTCTCATTTCCGCATCGAGGGAAAGATCGATGTTGAGATGGGCACGTTCTCCAAGGCGTTCGGTGTTGTGGGCGGATACGTGTCCGGAAGCGAGGATCTGAGGAGGTTCGCATTCAACAAGTCGCGCACGTGGCTCCTCAGCGCGTCTCACCCTCCGCCAGTTGCGGCTGCGTGCATCGCAGCATTGGACGTTGTTGAGAATGAGCCGACGCATCTTGAGAATCTGTGGAAGAACACTCGCTACTTCAAGAAGGAACTGAAGCGGATGGGCTTCGATGTTGGTAACAGCGGGACACCGATCACTCCGGTGATCGTCGGAGAGAGCGTGATTGCGCAACAGATGAGTGCGATGCTCTACGATGAGGGTGTTTTTGCCCTTCCGATCGTCTTTCCGATGGTGGCCCGCGACAGGGCCCGAATTCGTACGATAATGAATGCCGGTCACACAAGCGCTGATCTCGACACGGCACTGGCTGCATTCGAGAAGATCGGCCGCAAGCTGAATGTACTCTGATGGCTCTGCCTATCGGACCCAGTCCGCATAGGTTACGGTTCTGTACGTGTTTCGCAAAGCGTCATAGATGGCCAGCGCCGTAGAGGCCAGTGTGCTGGTGGATCCGTAGGTACGAGTCCAGCAGTCCCTTACTCCAGCAAGTGTCAACACCGTCTTGGCTATTTCGCCGCCGACGAGACCGAGTCCACGGGGACCCGGTATGATGTCAACTCGTACACTGCCGCATTTGCCGGTCACACGGAATGGCAGAGAGTGTGATTGCCCACAGCCGCATTCCCAGCTTCCGCATCCACGTCTGACGGGGATTATCTTCAGCTTCGCTTGAAGCGTTGCTTTGTCAATTCCAGTCCTGACCTGTTTTGCTTTGCCGTCCCCCACGCCCAAGTAGCCGTTGTTGTTTCCGACAGCGACGACGGCTCTGAACCTCGATTTCTCTCCGGCATCAGTTTGTTTCTGGACGAAGCCGATTCCAAGTACCTCCTGTTTCAAGTCAGGAAGAAGCACGTCAACTATTTCGGGTTCCATCACACGAAGGCCCTGAGTGAAAACATCGTCGAGCGAGAGAACTTGACCTGACTGGACCATCTTGCCGAGTTTTGTCTTGGGGATCCATCCTGCTTCCTGCTGTCGTGTAGGTGCATATGACATCTCTCTATCGTCTCCTGGCCAGTTTGTGTGCTTCGATGTATTCGTCCAGATGTGAGGAGCTCCTAAACGATCCTCCCTTCGCCATGAGGAACAGCTTTCGGTAAGTCTGGGTCTGTATCATGCGTTTGTCTCTGAGCTCGCGGAGCCTATCACGAATCGCCCGGATTCGGAGCATCCATGCTCTCTTCCTAGGTGTTCGTATTCCCTTTCTTGAACCCGGCCCCGTTCGCCTTCCGGCTCTCTTCTTCGCCTTGAGGGTCCGCGTCCTGCCTCTACTGCCGCGCGTCTCCGGCAGAGCTCTGATGGCTCCCTCATGTATGAGTCTCCGTATCTCCGTGCGGGTGATTGCCGAGCTGATTGCGTCAGTATCCTCAGGATCGAGCCAGACTCTGTTCTCTCCGACTCCCAGGATATTGGCCGCAATTCGTCTTTGAGATCTAACGTTCATTCAGGTTCTCCCTCTTCCTCTGTTTTCGTTTCTTCTGGCTCTTTGACGATCAGCTCCGTTTCAGGGGCTGCTTCTGCTTTCTTCGCTCCAGGATTTGCGACAGTCAGTTCCAGAGCCTCAGCACGTTCCATTATGGCGATTCTCTTTCGTTCGCCGACCGAGTGAGCGATCTTCACAATCTGGGTCTTGGCGTCAATCTTCTCGAGGTCTGCTGGGCGTCGTACGAGAATCTCCTCAAGTCCTGACGGGTGGAGCCCGCGGTTCTCAAGTCCGGTCTTGTATCCTACTTTGACGGCTTTCGGCCAGCCTCTCATGCCCAGTCTCATCTTGCTAGTCTTCCCTCGAGGGCGTCTCCATCCATCCTTGACCCTGATGTATCGCCAGCTCTCCTGTCTGACGAAACGAGGAGTACTGCGCTTCCTTCCGGTCAACTCTACATGCCCTCTTTTCGTTCAAAGACGTAGATTCCGTCTAGGAAGACCCGTTGA
>CAZJVZ010000063.1:0-7532 GCA_964549795.1 uncultured Candidatus Bathyarchaeia archaeon | reverse complement strand
TCTGAGAAGGGTTGATCTCTGCACATCTCGCTCGAAGCTCGTCATGCTTAAACGGGACAAGCTTTATCGAGCCGTTTCCTCGTGTGTTGAGGGCCTACATCTAGGAGACAGGAAGGAGAAACAGCCGGCGGCAGGACATGGGAGCGTACAAGTATCTATCAAAGGCGTGGATGAAACGCAAAGGTACAGACCTCAACAAATACCTTCGTGAGGAGGCCATTGCCTGGAGAAGGGAGCGCGTGATCAAACGTGTTGAATTCCCTACTCGCCCGGATCGAGCGAGGAGTCTGGGATACCGCAAGAAGCAGGGCTTCCTTGTGGCCAGGGTGCGCGTTAGAAAGGGCGGCGCCAGGAAGCCGCGCCCGACATCGGGCCGCAGACCCAAAGCGCTCGGCGTCACCAAGTTCACTAGGGGAAAGAGTCTGAAGGAGATAGGACAGGAAAGGGTGGCGAAGAAGTACCCGAACATGTCGGTGCTGAGCTCCTACTACGTGTGGGAAGATGGTACCAGCAAGTGGTTTGAGGTCATACTGGTTGATCCCAGCCATCCCGCCATCAGCAAAGACCACACGATTCGCCACAGCCTTGCGATTGGTGCATAGGATTAGTTGATCGACTTGACTGATTCACGGGCGCCAGAAGCATTAGTCCAACGACTCGTTGCGCACAAGCACAGGTTCAGGAAAGCACGGGGATTTTCGCTTGGCGAGCTTGAACAGACGGGGCTCACGGCAGCAAGGGCACGCTCTGCTGGCATCAGAGTGGATTTTCGCAGATCCACAGTGCATCCCCGAAATGTGGCCGCCCTGAAAGGCTTCCTGAGTCCGCCTGCTCGCGCACCAAGCGGCGTGGAGCCCTCCGAATCTGAAGTCGAAAGGCCTGTAGCCAAGAAACCATTATCCGTAGGGAAGACCAAGCCTCGTCGCAAGAGATCTGCAAAGAAGAAAAGGAAGCGCTGACTGCACATCACAGTGCTTATCTTCGGTCAAGCGACGATACAAGCGCTGGAAGCCGGCGATTGCCCATCACACGCAAGACAGTGATCATCAAGCTTGGCGGATCGGTAATAACAGACAAGAAGCGGGCATTCAAGGCGAATCTTCGTTCAATCCGCCGAATAGCGAGAGAGCTTGCTAAGCGTGAGGAGAGGCTCGTCCTCCTGAACGGTGCAGGCTCATTCGGGCACATCCCTGTGAAACGCCATCGCCTAGACGAGGGCTTCAGTCTTCAGAAGACCAACTCGTTTGTACGCACGAAGCTACAGTTGTTGAAGCTCCAAGAGATCCTTGTCTCGATCCTGTGCAATCACGGAGTTCCCGTGGTTCCCTTCGCTCCATCCAGTTTCATGACGGCCCGCTCCGGAAAGCTGTACAGAGTCGATCTGGATCCGCTTCGCAGGTTCCTGAACATGGGCCTCGTTCCCTTGCTAGGAGGGGATCTGATTCCGGATCTCAACAAGGGCTGGAGCGTGGTTTCAGCTGATCAAATGGCGTCTTGGATTGCACCGCGCGTAGGAGCGTCAATGATTATCTACGGGACGGATGTCGCTGGTCTATACTCACGTGATCCCAAGACCGCAGATGATGCACACCTGATAGGCACGGTTCCCTGTCGAAATCTGAGATCAGTTGCCAGGGCTGCCCTCGGTTCGAGGATGCCAGATGTCACCCGCGGAATGCGGGGCAAGATACTCGAAGCCGAAAAAGCAGCGAAAAGAGGAGTTGAAGTTGTTATCATGGACCTCACAAGGCCCAAGAACCTCCACCCGATCCTGGACGGAAAACGGGGGAAATGGACAAGGATACTTCCGGACAAGCGACTGCTAGAGTAGGCTGAGACTACCCGTCAATGTGTCGACAAGCGAAGACGGTGCGGGGCCGATTGCAACACAAGTCATCGTTCCGGGCTCGATCTGAGTGAGCCCCCGGTCAGTGATCAAGGCAAACGGGATTCCGAGTTTCCTTGCCTGCCTTTCCAGCTTCAGGATATCCTCCGGAGAATCCACTTTGACCGCAACCTTGCACTGGCCCTCATCCAGCCAAGCCTTCCACCATCCAGCGGACTTCTTGCGGGCTTCTTCTGCTGCTGATACAGCTGCGTGAGCTACCTGGACTGCGATCTTGCCCCTTCCCATGCCAAGGTCTCGCCTGACCGCGATCACCTGCTTGAATGCGAAGTCGATCAGTACAAGTCACCTGTGCAGGTGCCTCTACCTTTGAATGCAGCAACTAGTAAAAGCCACTTACAAGAGCATTCCGTAGCACAATCGGACGCGTTCTGGCATGACCGCTAGGAACTCGCATCTCCTTTCAGCAAATTTCACCGCCTTCGCGCATGCAACAGAAGACATAGCCAGAGTGGAACAGGCGCTTGAGTTCCTGATAACGCCCATGACAAGGGTGGAGGTCGCCCTCACCCGTCAGTATCTGAAGGGCCACCACGGAAACATGATTACGACCGTTTCATGTAGGCTGTCGTCGAAGGAACTGTCTTCAGAGGCTCTCAGCATGCTATTACAGAAGCTCTCGGAATTGGACAGGCAGTTTCTCTCCTCCAGTCTTGGAAGCTGTCTCGACGAGGAAGGCAACCTCTATCTGAGATTCGACAAACAGGAAGCACTTCTCGGGAACGTGAGGCTCTGCAAAGGCGACCCAATTCGAATGAAGATCAAGTTCGCTCCTGACCACGATGCGGACGCAATAATCAGAGTTTGCCGGGAGAGTGGCCTCATCTCATGAGATCTTACGCTGACCTCCATCTCTCTCCTCCGATGGACAACATCGATAACGCTCGGTCTATGGCAAACGTGTTGACTGAGTTGCACACGAGGATAGTTGGTCTTGTTGTGCCGCCAGAACGACTGCCATCGTCCCAACCCATGGTTGAAGCCTTCGAAAACGCGGGCCTTGAAGTTGCTAGGAGGTTGGACCTCAGACCTCGGTCTCGAGAAGAGCTTCTCAGGAAGCTTGGCAGACATAGGAGAGAATACGAGATCATCTCAGTCGAATGTAGGAATCCGTCCGTCTCCAGAGTGGCAGTCCGGGACCGACGCGTCGACATTGTCCACTTTCCGAAAGAAGAGCCGGGCAACCTGTTCAGGGCTAGACTTGCCGAGACATGTCGCGCGGCTCTGGAGTTCAATGTCTCTGAGTTGATTTCTGGCCCCAGGTTTGAAGCGCGTCTCCGCTCATTCAAGCGCGAAATCGAGACCGCTTATGACGCCTCGATAGACGTGATTGGTTCCACGAACGCGGCGAATCCGTACGGGTTGAGATCTCCCAGAGACGTAGCAGGGCTTCTGCACTTGATCGGGCTTTCACTTGACGCTGCGCTCAGGTCTGTGTCAGATAATGCGGTCACGATAGTGAAGACGAATCGACAGAGGCTTGGTGGGCGACAACTCGAAGAGGGCGTTGCGGTCCTGAGGAGGCCCACAAGACGTGCGTAGACATTCGCGAAGATACGTCCTCGTCAGATTCCTTTCGAGAGATCCGATCGCGGCGCAAGTCGTCGAACGTGGTCTTCACAGCTGCATCGGGCAGGCGATTGGCTACCTCGGAGCTGCAGAGATGAACGCACGAATGATCGACTTCAGCGAAGCAAATGGCATGGCGGTCATCTGCTGCAGATCGGACTCGGTTGAGAGACTGCGTGCAATCTTGGCGCTCATGACAGACATTGGCGGCAATCCAGTAGCTGCGACAGTTGTGCGCTTCTCCGGCACGATCAAGGCGCTCAGAGCGCCTATGCCGAGGCACAAGAAGCAGAGCGACGCTACGCGCATGAGCAGCTCTTAGGCGGAGTGAAACTGGTCGCCGGCACGTTTCAGAAGCGTCACCAGGAACTCGGATTCGTTGCTCGGAGCGTGAACGAGGCCACCATCCCAAGAGTCGTGATGGCAAGCATCATTGGCAGAACGATGGCGATACTGAACACATAGGCGATATAACCGGTCAGATAAGCAACGAAGGAGGCAACCATCAATCCGAGGCTCAGATTCAGCGCATAGGTCAATCCGAGTCTCCTGTGTGGCATTCTCAGACCCAAGAGGCCGCTCACAGTAGGGAATGCGACGAAAATCGGAACGCCGGACAGAACAAGGGCAGTGTAGAAGACTGTTCGGGCCCAAGGGGCAGAGGATTCGTATCTGGCGGCTAGGTATGCGATCGAGAAGAGGAGAGTTCCAATCGCAAACGCCACCCTGAGCGCCCTGACTTCCCCGCCAAGCTTGCTTACGACCCTTCCCGTCATGAAACCTGCCAGGACCCCGACGCATATCCAAGCAGCAACAAGTGCTGTACTCAGCGATGGACTGAGGCCTCCCATCACGTTGAAGTATAGTGGCATGTACCCAGTGAAGAGAATGAATGTCACTGTAATCGAAGAAGAAGCTGTGGCCAAGACTGCGAAAGCAGATCTTGTGGATCCGGGGGTGCCCTGATTAGTTGCACTGGTTCTGTTGACTGGCGGTCCTAGCTGTGTCTGGAGGGCGGCCCGATTCCCCATGATTATCCTAGCAAAGTATGCAAACAGGCCGGCTCCAATCACACCCCATGTCCAGAACGGTATTCTCCAGCCCAACACCTCCGAGAGTATACCTGTGGAGAAGGTGGCGATCGTCAGGCCAATGTCTCCGATGGCCCCCTGGAACCCGAAGGCTGCGGTCTTGTTGTGAACATAGGTTCGACCAATCGAGGCAAAGCTCACAGGATGATAGACTGACGCAGCACTGCGGAGCAAGACGTAGAAGACGAGTACCTCCGTGAATGTAGAGCTGATTGGGAAGGCAAGATCCACGGCGACTACTCCTGCAAACCCGAGCATCAATATCCGGTCAGCGTGGCCAATGTCTGACAGAGATCCAAAGACCAGCTGTAGAAGCATTGTCGCAACGAGTCCGAGACTCAGAATCGTTCCGATCTGAACGAAGCTGAGTCCAACGCTCAGCCGCATGACGGGCAAGGCCGACGCGAAGAGCGCGAGAGAACCATCATTCATGCAGTGGAACACGCTGAGTGCGTGCAATATGCGTGAGTCGCCCTTCAAAGCTCACTCAGCAACCACCGCGAGTCGCACCAACAGCAAATGCCCTGCAATTATCCGTTGCGGATAAGAGGCACTGTGCCATTCTGGGGACTGATGTGAAGGCTAAGCAGATGGAGACCGCATTTTGGCTCAGAGGACTCATTATTGGTTTCTCGATTGCAGCGCCAGTCGGGCCGATCGGCATGCTGTGCGTGCGTCGCACACTCGACGCAGGGCGAGTCGCCGGCTTGCTGTCTGGTTTGGGGGCAGCTTCCGCTGACGCAATATATGGCTTCATTGCAGCCTTTGGACTTGCATTCGTCTCAGCTGTCCTTGTCACTCAACAGGCGTGGATTCGTCTCGCGGGCGGCCTGTTCCTCTGCTACCTTGGCATTGACACCTTGCTTGCGGATCCCGGAGGGCGCGTCAACGCAACCAACTCGCCTAGCCTAGCAGGCATCTATCTCTCGACCTTCTTCTTGACACTCACCAATCCGATGACGATCATTTCGTTTACAGGCGTATTTGCAGCGCTGGGAGTTGGCAACGTGGACACAAGCTATCTCTCAGCAGGAACACTCGTGCTGGGCGTCTTCATTGGATCAGTCCTGTGGTGGCTTGTCCTTAGCAGCGCCGTCAGCATGTTTCGATCTAGACTCGGGCCTGATTGGCTGAGGTGGGTGAACAGGTTGTCAGGTCTCATCCTTCTCGGGCTTGGCGTCTTCGCCATCTTGAGCCTGAGACTCTGAAGGAAACCGGAGTGTCCTGTCAGGGCATTGTGGCAGAATGGTTCTTCAGATGGGGTCCGCTTCGGCACATTCTTTCCCGCCATCTAAACGTGCCCAAATGGGCGCAACTCTCAGGTTGACGCATGCTACCTATGCTGAGTCCATTCTCCAATCGCGTGCAAGATTCACCAGTGTCTGTTTCATCCGCTCTATGTCCTTGAGACGCACGAATTCATCAACTCCATGAAAGCGGCAGTCGTCACGAATCGGACCGAAACTCACGACCGGAATCCCCACCTTCGAGAAGAAATGGCCATCGTTCCCGCCGAGTTCTCCTGCGATTGGGATCTTCTTCCTGAAAGCTCTGTTGGCCGCTTTTGAGAACTGCGTGACAATAGGGTGCTTGGCGTCTGTGAAATAGTTTGAAGGGTTCTGCTGAGTGTATTCGAGTGTGGCGTCAGCCTTCAGCGAGGATCGCAGTTTCCTGAAATATGCATCGAAGTTCGCTTTCGCCTCCTGGTAGTTCTCGTCCGGGCAAACGCGAAGGTCGAATCTCGCCTCGCATTCCCCAGGGATAATATTCTCCTTCTCGCCTGCCTTGAGCATGGTCACCGAGAATCTGCCCCAGATCTGCTTGTGTGGCGAGCCGGGGGGCGCCGGAATCCTCGATTTGACTCGCTGACGAATCGCGGAGTATCTGGGGAGTCTCCACAAGAATGGAATCGCTTGATCTATCGCATTCTTCGCAAGGTGAGGGTAACCGGCGTGACCCTGCTTTCCCCTCACGGTGATCTTTCCCCACAGTATTCCGCTGGCCCCGATAGAAACGCAGGCGGGTGACGCATCAACCACAATCGCCGCGTCTCCGCGGAGCTTCACGTGGTTCACCAGATATCCCAGACCGAGCTCGCCTCCGACCTCCTCGTCCGGACAGGCAAGTAATGTGACGTTTGCTCTTGGTTTCATGGCCTTGAGTTCTCTCAACGCCCCCATTGCACACACAATGGCAGATTTGTCATCTGCGGCGCCTCGTCCGAAAGCTCTATCGCCCTCTATTGTGAGCCTGAATGGTTCATGATGCCAACCGGTGCCGGCTGCAACCACATCATAGTGCGTTGCGATGAGAATCGTTTCCTTTGCATCTACGTCAAGACGCGCAACGACATTTGGCCTTGGTTTGCCGTCAGAGGCCAGTCCCACGGCGTCATGAATCTCAGTCTCGAGTCCGATAGATTCGGCTTCCTCCCTGATCACGTCTGCGCACTCGACGTAGCCTGTCTTCAGGTTGGAGTCTGACTTGATCTCAACTAGACGTGACAGGAGATCTATGTCCTTCGAAGCTTCCATCCCAAATCACTGCTCGGCGCCTTAGTCCCTGACAGTTTGCTCTCAATAGGTTTGCGTTGTCACTAACGAAAGAAGTTATAGGGGGTTCTCCTGAATGCAGTCTGGGGATGACGAAGCCAGTCCCAGACAGATCTTCTTGCTGAAGGAAATGACGAGCTCTGCGACGGGCGGACCCAAGCATCCATGAAGAATCGGAGCGGAAGGCCGTATTCTGGAGGCCTCGATGCGCGGTCGATGTTCTCATCCAGGAAAGAAGTAAGGAACACTCTGTTGTGCGGATGGGACAGAGCCCTTCCTTATGGCATGGCGTTCTCTCACTTTTCGTTCTCTGATTCGGATGACGCCAGATTCAGCCACAACGTGATATTCGTCACTTCTCATATGGTGCAGTGCCCTTTTGACCGAGTCTTTGACTTCCTGTATCCCCGGGCG
>CAZJVZ010000062.1:0-7556 GCA_964549795.1 uncultured Candidatus Bathyarchaeia archaeon | reverse complement strand
TGGAGCAGCTCTAGTCGACTGACAGTTTCTCTCGGTACGCCTGCAAATCCAGGAAACCATGACCACTAATGTTGATGCAAATGGCCTTCTCTTGGCCGGTCTTCTCGGCCTTCAGAGCCTCGTCGATTCCCGCTCTGACAGCGTGACTCGATTCAGGAGCGATCAGCCACCCTTCTGCCCGAAGGAACAGTCTAGCCGCTTCGAAGGTTGCTTTCTCGTCCGCGGGATAGGCAACTGCCCTGACGATTCCTCGATGCCGAAGAGCACTGATTATCGGGGCTGCAGCATGATAGCGTAGCCCATCTGCCTTGATCGGCGTCAATTCTGTTGCATGTCCAAGCGTGTACATCTTCAGCAAAGGAGTATGGCCAGCAACATCGCCGAAGTCGTAGCGAAACTCGCCTCGAACAAGGTTTGGAGCTGCCTCAGATTGGGCAGCAAGGAATTCGCATCTCCTCTTTCCCTGAAGCACCTCGCCCACGAACGGTAGCGCCAGCCCGCCGAAGTTTGAGCCTCCTCCGAGGCATCCTACAATCAGGTCCGGTGAATCATCCGCTAGCTGGAATTGTTTGATCGTTTCTAGCCCTATCACTGACTGGTGCATGAGTACGTGATTGAGAACCGACCCTAACACATAGACCGACCCTTCATGCGTTTCCGCATGTTCCAGACCTTCCGAGACGGCCAGACCCAACGAGCCGGGATGACTAGGGCTTCTGGACAGGACTTCCTTGCCTGCCTTTGTCTCCTTACTCGGCGAGGCGCGAACCTCTGATCCCAGAAGTCCCATGAGCGTTCTGCGATCGTGCTTCCAGTCGTAGACACCTCTGACCCAGTAGACAACGCAGTCAAGCCCGATCAGTCTGGCAGCGTAAGAAAGAGCGGTCCCCCATTGGCCGGCCCCTGTCTCAGTGACCAACGTGTCCTTTCCCTCTCTCTCCGCATAGTATGCTTGGGCAAGCGCGGTGTTCACTTTGTGAGAACCGGTCGGCGATAGATCCTCGCGTTTGTAGTACAATCTCACCTTCTTCAGACCCAGATGTCTCTCGAGTCTTCGGGCCCTATGGAGCGGGCGAGGACGCCCTGCCTGAATGTACAATTCCCTAATCTCGTCAGGGATTGGCATCCATCGCTCATCGGAAGCCTCCTGTCGCAGACACTCGTGTAGCATCGTCTTGGCAAGGAATTCCAAACGGGATGGACCGGTGTCCGGTTCCATCGGCGGAGCCAGGGGCTCAGGTAAGTCCGGCCTGATATTGTACCATTTCCTTGGCAGCTGATCGACTTCCAGCGATATCTGAGTCATTTCCATGCGAGAAGCCTGCTGTGCCTGACAACGAACAGTTCTGTACACTAAAGACTTTGCATGTTTTCCTGTCTTTCGGGCCATTTCGGCAGGAATCGGGGTCGGGCGGTTGCGCTCCTGGGAGGTGGTGCTCGATGGCGTACAGTTCTGTACTTAACGCCTGAGCCGAGGAATCGACTGGGCGCGAGTGCGGCGGTCGGAACGGGCAGATCCCTCCTCTCTTCTCTTCGTTCCTGAAGATGTTCGCAAGCTTGTTGATGGGGGAGATGTGGGATGGCCGGCTTGGAGGAAGCGCCCGGGAGGAATGGCGGGTCCGGAGGGAATTGAACCCTCGACCTTCGGGTGTCCCTCAGCGGTTAAGAGCTTCAGCCTTGCTCCTGCGAGACCGCTGCTCTACCTTTCGAGGGCGAATCGAACGCCTGACTGAGCTACGGACCCTGAGCTTGCGCAGATAACTGCGAAGTCTACTTAAGTCTTCTTTGCGAAAGAAGATCAGGAAACTCATTTCGGCCAGACTTGCTCGACCCGGAGGAATCGCTTGACTCTTCTCGGGAGGCCGCTGCTCGACTCATCGCGATGCTTCAAGTCTTATCAGGCACTTTGCCCTATACATGGTCAGATAGTCTATGTCGGTTCGAGTCGCACATGCTATTGTTAGTGATTGTCTGAGAATTCGACCGGACGATGTCGTGACTGTCAACACGTGGCCTCACGCAATCGAACTCTCAGACGCGATACTTGAAGAGTGTTACAGGATTGGCGCTGACGCCATGGCCATCCTTGACACAGACCGATCGTACTATTCGCAGATGGAGTCGTTGTCGGAAGAGAACCTCAGAGTGACTTCAAAGCATTGCTTAGGTTTGGCTGAATATACGACGGTGAACATTTTCATTGGGGGACCCGCAAACCCGCTTCGCATGCGCAAGGTTCCCTCCGGGAAGTTTTCGGCCCTCTTCGAGGGTGAGAAAGGACATGGAGACAAGAGTCGAGAGAAGAAGATACGAACAGCGTTCCTGGTCCACGGCATGGTGACGCCAGAGAGAGCTCGAACATATGGATTCAACTTTCAGAGATGGAAGCGAATGATGGATTCCGCGGTATCTGTTCGCTACGATGACATGAGCATCTTGGGCAGACGCGTGACCTCGAATCTTGAGCGAGCAAGAGAAGTGCGAATTCGGTCGAGAATAGGCACAGACCTTAGACTTTCCATACTTGGGCGACCGACGCAAATCAATGACGGGATCATAGATGAGGACGACATTCGACGAGGAACATTGTTCACATCGCTCCCGGCTGGATCTGTGACGGTCCCTGTCGTTGAGGACAGTGCATCAGGCAAAGTGACTTTCGACTTGCCCGTCCCGCAGGTCGGGAAGCTTATTCATCGGCTCCAGTGGATATTCCAGGGCGGCCGCCTCACCTCCTTTGGCGCTGAAAAGAACCTGGACGCGATCAAGCCAATATTCGACAAAGCCCACGGGGACAAAGACAAGATAGCGAGTCTTACGATTGGACTCAACCCCAGAGTGAAGACAGGGTTCATCATCGACAATCTGGCGAAGGGCGCAGTCAGCATTGGCATAGGATCAAACCTCGACATCGGCGGAAAGAATGATAGCGACTATGGCTTCCAAGGAACTCTCAGTCAGGCAACTGTCGAACTCGACGGAAGGACAGTAGTCGAGAACGGCAGGATAGTAGTCTAGCCTCTGGCTCCCCCAGCGATTAGGAATATTACCACCCCACACGTAGCTCTCCCACGACTGCAACATGGGACAGCTATCACTGATTGGGATGGGACTGCACGACGAAAACGGCCTAACCCTGCGCGGCCTGAACGCGGCCAAGAGCTCGGATGCCGTCTTTGCAGAGCTCTACACAAGCATAATGCCTGGACTGTCTTTGGACCGACTGCAACGCCTAGTAGGTAACAAGGTCAAGATCATCTCGAGGAAGGAGCTGGAGGAGAACTCGGAGCTCACAATACTCGCTGAGGCTAAGGTGAAGCGTGTTGCCCTCCTGACCCCGGGAGATCCGATGTCAGCAACCACACACGTGGGCCTTCTTCTCTCAGCAAAGAAGCTTGGAATCCCGACAGTTCTGATACACTCCGCGTCCATCGTCACAGCAGCTGCAGGAGTGACCGGGCTCGAACTCTACAAGTTCGGGAGAACGATCACGATCCCCTCACCGAGAACGACGCCTCTTCCCGAGTCAGTCTACAACTTCATCAAGGACAACCAGAAGATCGGTCTGCACACGCTCGCTCTTCTGGACATCAGCGAAGAGAAACTGACGATTCCCGATGCAATTCGAATCCTCTTCAAGATGGAGAGCGTCATGAAGGCCGGCATCGTAACGGACGATACGCTCATGGTTGCGATCGCTCGGATAGAAGGCCCAGATCGCATCGTCAAGGCAGACAAGGCAGGAAACCTTGTGAAACATGATTTCGGCGGCCCTCCATGGGCGATCATTATTCCAGCCAGACTGCACTTCATGGAAGCTGAAGCGCTCCAATTGCTTGCCGAAGCGCCGCCAGAACTCTTGGAGGTTAAGCCATGAGTGAAGATCCCGCAGAAAGAACACGCCAGTATCTAGCAGTCGTGGAGAAAGCTCTCAGGGAGGTTGAGACTATCGCGAGCAGCGATGCACTCCGCATCATCGACTACGCAAAGAGGTACACAGCGGACAGCAAGTACTACCTTGAGGCTTGCAGGCCAACGACCGCGCTTGCATCAGTCGCCTATGCAGAAGGCTTGCTGGATTCACTTGGCATACTTGGCATTATTCCGTTCGCAGATACAACCGAGTCAAACCAGTCTCCGGCGACCAACCCTCCCCCGGCAAACGATATCTCGACGATGAGGCCATGAGATCCGATCAGACACAACAGTGGGACAGGAATGAATGAGTCAGACGAGAAGAAGCTTCTGAGATCCATCTATCTTCTGCAACTGCGAAGACCATTCTTCACTCTCGCAGAACTCGTGCAGATAACAGGTCTGAATTCCGACGAGTGCGGAGACGTGCTAAGATCGTTTGTAGCATCAGCCTTGCTGGAGCGGACAAACAAGGAAGAGTACTCCATGTTGCCGGCCGGAAGATCCAGAGTGAAGGTAGTCCTTGCAGGAGGCGTCTATGACATACTTCACCTCGGCCATCTTGCAGTCCTGACTGAGGCAAAGACCCACGGAGACGTTCTTGTGGTCGTTGTCGCGACAGATGTCACGGTTGAGACGTTCAAAGGTCGTAGACCTGTCTTTCCTGAAGAGGATAGACGAGCGCTTGTTGAGTCGCTGGAACCTGTCGACGCAGCGATTCTTGGGTACGAGGATGTCGGAATGGGATACGAGCAGGTAATTGAGGAAGTCAAGCCTGACATCATAGCTCTTGGATACGATCAAGATTCACTGGCTCGGACAATCACCGAACTCGTCAGGAGAAAGGGACTGGGAATCGAGATAGTTAGGCTCTCCAAATTCGACAAAGAGAAGTATCTGAGTTCTTCTGCAATCAGGCAGATGTTTCTCCAAGATCAGAGATGATTATGCGCGCTCTGACTGTATCGCCGTCATTTAGCCCGAGCTTTGTTCTCAGGTTGTGCGGCGCGATCAGCTCGATCACATTCGGCGTATGGTGTGTTCTGACGGCTGAGAGAAGCACTCCGTCCTCAGTGTCATTGATCTTGGCTCTGTAGCATGTGACGGGCCCGAAACTTCTCTCACCGTCACGAAAACCATCGATCTGGATGTGCGGGAAGGTCTCCAGCATTTTCCTCTCGTCCTCGCACTCTGGCTTGAGCCTGATGTTGAGTGTGCCTGGGAAGGGGCTGAATCCCAGCTTCTCCGAGAACTGCCTACGGTACCCCTGTTGGCTCACGTACCAGGCGCCCTCACCTATTCCGGAAAACAAGAAGCCCTCAAGCACTATCTCCTTTGGTTTCATCTCGAACATCGCCTTGAGTCGGACATGAATTCTGTTCAGCTCTTCCGATCCTCTCACGGTCACTCTGATCGACTCTCCACGAGCAACCCGGGTTCTCCGGATCAGATCTAGCCCCTGAAGCTCGATCAGATGCCTAGACGCGGTCTGCTGTGACACGTTGAGAGCCTTCGCTAGCTTCGAGGTAGTGATCAGAAGCTCGCTTGGATATGCCCCAAGCTCGGCTAGCCTGAACAGCGTGAACAAGAGCACAGGGCTCAGATCTTGAGCGACCATATTTGTCTCCCCGCTTCTTGGTGCGCCATCAGAACAGGCTCAAGGCCGCGCTCGCTGACACAATGCTTCACGATCCTTGTCGCATCTTCAAGGGATACCTTGTGACCGACACTGACATAGAGGCTTTTCTTCTTGTATCGTAGAATCCTGGCGATCACGCTTCCCTCCTCATCGACGAGTGTTTCTCCGACCTCAGTTCCGAAGAGCCGACTCTTCGCCACGCCAATTGTGGGAAGGCTCGTGACGACACCGACATAGCAGGCTAGGCCGAATCTTCTTGGATGGGCAAGTCCGTGACCGTCTACTATGCAAACATCAGGCTTGAGTCTAAGCTTTCGGAGAGCACGAACGATCACTGGTCCCTCTCTGAAGGACAGCAGACCTGGGATGTACGGGTAGGTTGTTCGAACCTTCACAGTCTTGATTTCTGCCTGTCTCAAGGAATCATAGTCAATCACGACTGCTGCGCCGACGGCCCTCTCTTCACCGTATGCGCCGTCGGATCCTGCGACGAATCGAAGCGTCTTGGGGAGATCGCTCCTTGCTGAGACAAGCGTCGCCAGCTTCTTCTGAAGAGAGATTGCGTCTTGAGCGGTCAAGTGCTCGGGTATGCGGATTCTCTTCTTGGCCAAGTGTGTTCAGCGTATGCGTTTTTCTAGATCCTTCATCGCCTTCTCCAGAGAAGCTTTTCGAATGTCCGCGATAACGTCTGAACGTGTCGCCTCAATCAGCTTCTTTGTGACATCCATCTTCCTTCGGAAGGTCGGCACGATTGACGTACGGTCGAGCATGAGCAAGTCCTCATATATGGTCTCCATTGATTCGAACGTTCTTTGGGCATCCTTCAGCTTGCCTGCCTTCAACTGGTCCATCGTCATTCTGCGAAGCTCGCCTATGAAATCCAGTAGACCCAGAAGATAGGGCATCCAGCCAACACCAATCTCACCTTGTGACAGCAGCGCTTGACGGTTAACGAAGTCATACAGGATCTTGGCCTCCACGAACTCTTGAGATGCAACGATAACATACCCTACCTGCCTGAATTCGGAGTTCTGGTCCAGAAGGACCTGCATCTGTGTGATGTTCTCCTTGGCTTCTTTCAGAGTCGCCTTTGCTTTGGAGATCTGCCCCCTGTGAGTTTGCATGATCGCCCAGCCGGCCAGCCTGGTCGTCTTTCTGGCAAGCTCAAGGAGTTTCTCTCTTGTTCTGTCGTAGTCGGTGAGACTCTGCTGCAGTTTTGATAGTTCGGTCTTGGAAAGCAACGAAGTTCGTTGCTTACCTTCCGCTTGATGGATAAATGAGTTGGCCTATGGAGGGTTACCGCGCAACAAGTGACTTGCAGTTGCGTTCCTACGCCAGGGGCTCGCCTTCCTCTTTGATTCCGGTCTTGGTGATAGTCATTATGTCAAGACCGTTCCCGCTTCCTATGTCGCGGGCCAATGCGGCTTTGGCAGCTTTCTTAACGAGCTCTTTGCCCTGTTCGACGGTCATGCCTTCTTTGTACTCTGCTTCTAAGACACCTACGGCGATTTCGGATCCTGATCCTACTGACGCGTATTTGTCGTCAATGACCGAACCTATCGGGTCGAGCACGAAGAGGCTTGGGCCTTCGTCATCAATGCCACCAACTATGGTCTGCGCAAGATAGGGGTACATTCTCCTCTCAAAGAGGAGCGCGGCCATGACTTTCGCTGCAGATCGCACAGATGCGAGTCTGTCTCGCTCGAAGGAATACAAGCGAAGCTGTGCCCCGACTTCCTTTGTCAGAACCTGCATGTCAGCCACGAGGCCTGCACACGCAGCTCCGATCGTGTGCGCGATCTGGAAAACCTTCCTTCCACTCTTGCTCATCACGAAGTATCCGTAGGAGACTCGCCTCTCTGAAGCCAAGACCACTCCGTCCTTGCAGACCACGCCGATGGTCGTGGCACCGGGCATGAAGGGTTCGCTCATTCAAATCACCAGAAGCCAGTTGCAGTCTTCGCATGAAAATGGCCACTCTATTAAGGTTGATGTCTATCAT
>CAZJVZ010000061.1:0-7813 GCA_964549795.1 uncultured Candidatus Bathyarchaeia archaeon | reverse complement strand
AGTTCCCAAAGGGAAAGAAGATAGCGCTCATCATGCAAGACACAGTGGCAAGCGGACGCTCCGGAGAAATCAGCATCGATGCGACGCTCAAGCATTGCCTGAAATCTGGCTGCAAGATTGAGAAGTGGATCCTCTATGGGTTCATTTCTGAATACGGTCTTGATGTACTGTATCGAATTGCGAAAGAGAACGACATCTCGATGTTCGCATTCGCGATGGGAAACCTTACCACACTTTCCACAAACAACTATGACATGCCCTTATACGGAGTGGATGAAGCGCATTGGGAGAAAACGCACACGATACGTAGGATCGGAAGCATAGTCGATCCTACTACTCTCAGAGAGTATGCTCCGTGCTTCGTGCCAGGATCAGACCAACCGGGTGACTGGTCCGCCAGACAGACGCGACTCTTCAATGGAATCTCCTATGAACCCGGCGACATAGTTGGGCATCTCAACAACAGCATTCGGCTCATCAAGAGTCTCATGGAGATCGGGGAATTCGAACCCTGGCAACAACGAATCGCGGAGAAGGAACTTGGACTTCTTCAAAGAGCTCTGCAAAAGGAAAGCGGGAACCTAGCAGCGTAGTCGAACCTAGGCCTCAGGCTGATCCTTGACTCTTCTGAACATGGTCCAGAACATGGCCGTGAAGACTGCATAGAAAGCCGCTGTCGAGAAAGGCGGCGCGTCAATCCATATCTTGTCGATCATGAAACCTCCGACGGGTTGTCCGAACGAGTTAGGCAGATTCCAGAAGAGCTGAGCCACACCTGATGCGGTGGCGCGCTCCTTCTCATCCACAAGTCGCATGATCAGGCTATCGATAAGCGGTGCATTCATGTTGATCAACGCTTGACGTGTGATGAAGAAGGGCGTCGAGAATAGGAAGCTCGGCGACAGGGGGATCATCACCAGAAGCGGAATTGAGATGCCGGTTGTGACCACAATTCCACGCACCCTTCCAACGCGTGAAGCCAGTTTGGGGGCCACTAAGAATGCCAGCGCCGCAACGAGATTCGACACAGCCTGTAGGGTTCCCATGGGACCACTGTCAATGCCGAATTTCTTCCAGAAGTACACCGGGAACAAAGGAATTGTCAGTCCGGCTCCGAAACCGATGAAGATGTTCACGAGCATGAACTTCATGATGATCCCGCGAGATTCTAGGCTGAACCTCGCTCGACCTTTTCCACCGCTTCGCACTTCACGGACGAGAAGTAGCGGGATCGCAGCCATCAAAGTAACCAGAGCGCCGACAGCCATCGTCGTCTGAAGCGCAACGAGCCTACTGATGCCGAGCGCATCTGTCAGAATCTGTGGAAGCCAACCTGTTACCGAACCGAGCGAAGAAGCAAATGTACTGAGGAAGTAGGAGTAGCTGAAGATTGTAGTCAGCTTTTCTGCAGGGACAGAGCCGGCGAGGAGCGCACCCGAAGAGGCAAAGGTCAGAGCTGCACCAAAACCCGAGAGGGCGGCTCCTCCGACGATAGTGGCTTCAGAGGGGTCTAGGGCCATCACGAAGATACCGAGACTCATGATCACATAGCCGATCAGGCTGAACCTCTTCCGACCGAACGCGTCCGAGAGAATCCCTGCCGGTATGATCAATACGGTCATGGACACGCCAAAGACGGCGTTGACGGTCCCCACCCATGTAGCGTCGTAGCCGGCTGACAGTAGGTAGAAGGGCAGAATCAGGAAGTAGAAAGCGAACGACACGCCACCTATGAAAGATGAGGTCAGCAATAGTCTGGCGTTTCGGCCAACTCCCTCCAACGCTCGTCCGATGAGCACCGCCTTCATCTTCTCATAGCACCAGCCGTGCCTTTGGTTGACATCGCCGCACTCGGCGTCCGTTCCGGCAGCCTGTCATTTCGGAAGCACGGCTACAGTAGCGAACCCAATAAGCTTTGGATGATCATTCGTGCCGGAAAGTGGGCGGCGATCCGCAAGTCGTACTACTTCGGTGATTGGCTTGGACACTCGTCGCTTGAATCATGCTCAAATCCGGATGTGCGCAAGGGACGGCATGTCCGAGTCATTGCGCTCAAGACTCAGTAGGTGGAGAAGGCGGCCTAGTGGGCATCATATTCCGGGGACTCACAGATGCTTACTCGTGGATAGACACAGGTTTCGGATCCCTCGACCAGTTGCTGTTTGATCGGAAATGCCGGCCCTATCCTGCGTGCTGGGGCGTCATGGATGCGTTAATGGAGAGATAAACTGAGCGAATCCGCGGACACGCAAGCGCTCGCGAATCAGGGATCCTTGCCGACTTCGACATTCAGCGCCTTGAGTAGTCCATTGCTGGGAATCAGGTTGCGGAATGCCGCCGCTGCCCCAGCCTGGACAAGATCGCTCACTGAGTAGTGTCCGCTTGCGACTCCGATGGCTTTGGCCTGATTTGCGTTCGCTGCTTCGATGTCGCGAGGCGTGTCGCCGACTATGATCACGTCATCATTGCTGCGCAACGCATACTTCTTTGCGCAAGCACGGACGGCGTCTCTTACCAAGTCGGCTCTGCTGAAGTAGCCATTGCTGAAGAAAGTCTCTGCGAAATAGCCTCGAACTGCGGTAAGTCGAAGCTTCTCCTCAGCAACCGCAGAGAGGTTGCCTGTGAGAACGCCCAGTCTATGATTTGGATGGATGCTGAGAGTCTGCAGAAGCTCGCGGACGCCATCATTCAGAACCGGCTGCGCCCGCATTCTCAGATAGGCTTCTTCGCCTCGTGAGATCACCTGCGGAAGGGAGCTCATGGCCGAATCCGGGCTCATGCCAGACTCGATGAGAAGACGCCGGTAGATCTCAGGATCTACCATGCCATCGTATCGCCAGTGCTCTTTCGAAAGGATCTTGCCTGCGGCTTCGGAAACGGGGCGCAAGAAGCGTTCCAGCTCTTGCTTCTCTATGCTTTCCTTTGTGGTGAGAGTCCCGTCGATGTCAAAGAGAATAACGTGCATTGGAATCACTTTTCACGCGCTGAACACTCGGTTCTGCTGCTGCATGTGCGGGATCAGTCTCGCATGGCTGTCTGCGTTAAATATCCATTGGATCACTGGAACTGGCTCAGGTGAGTCGTATGGCAATCGAGCGAATAGCGACTGTCGCGGTGATGGTGTCTGATGAGAAGAAGGCGAAGGAATGGTACGAAGAGAAACTCGGGTTTGAGGTAAGAAGCGATGAGGAACACTGGGTTGTTGTGGGACCACGTGGATCGACGATGGGCCTGCACCTATGCCCAGACGACCCACTTGAGCCTGGTAATACTGGAATTCTACTGCTGGCAGGCGGCATCGAAGGCACATGTGAGGAACTCAAGCAGAAAGGAGTCGAATTCACCAGAGAACTTGGCAAGGCCGAATGGGATCAAAAGATGACATATGCGATGTTCAAGGATCCGGATGGCAACGTGTTCTGGCTCATGCCGAAGTAACGCCCCTACACAATCAACCAGCAAGTCAGTAACAGACGGACCACGGTCCCTACCAGATTAATCTCTGACGTTTCTGCGTGGCCGCGAAGTCCGCTGGCCGGCGTGTGACGCCTGATTTCTAGTGGCTAGTATCTATGCATGTACGAGAAACGTCGTTGGTGATTGCAGAAAAACGAATCAGAGAGAAGTGAAAGAGGAGGGAGACCGCGCAGCTCGAAAGGGACAGTCTTGGTCCCCAAGCAAGTGCGCGGCGTGCGATGAGCGGTCGAGTCACGGAGAGCCTTCGCTGTAGAGCAGCCCCATGGATCGGAAGAAGAACACTGAGAGAGCGGGCGCTATGATCGCTTGGATGAGCCATCCCACGTAGGGTATGGACCCGACTACTCCTCCGACCAAGCCGGCTATGATCGCGACCAGAACCACCCAGACGAGATACTTACCCCACCCGATCTTTCCAATCAGGCGGAAGATCTCCCCGAGCGCGAAAGCCTTTCCGAAGCTATTGGCTTTGATCATGTGGGCTATGCCAGCGGCCAGTATTATCAGCATGAAGAACGCAACAATCGCGCCTACGACCATAAGTAGCACTCCTATGCCACTAAGCATGGAGAACTGAGCTGGCGAGAATCCGCTCATCCTGAAGTCAGAGCCGAAGCCTGGAACCATCCCACCGACAATCGATGCTCCGCCGAATGCGAATAGGATCAATGGAATGATCATGTAGATGAGTGCGGCGAAGAATACCTTCACTCCCTGAACGAACAAGCCGCCGTAGTCTTCCAGTTTCGGGGGCGCATCGGCTCCCGGGGATTCCTTGAGCACTCTGGCCGCGTAACCAATCACGATCAAGTTGACTATCGGTATGAGATCAAGTATGATGAGGATGACCAGTCTGCCAAAATCGCTGAAGATCTTCTTAGCGTACTCGAAGCTATTGTTCAGATTCTGAGTTAGATCCAAATCTGCACATCTCCGAAGAACAGCTCACTCCCGCCATATATAAGGAAGAATGAGGACACGCGCCAATATCAGACGCGCACACAGCAGCTACTACATTCTTGAGTCCCGCACGACTGACCTGTAGCTCGTGACTCAAGCTCGAATGCTTATATCTGATGTCAGAAATTCGCGATCGAGATCGTCATGACTCTATGTCAGACGTGCGGAACGGAGGTCCCAGACGGCTCGTCCTTCTGCGCGAATTGTGGAACCCCGATTTCCGCTCCTTCACAGGTTCCGTACAGATACGAGATCAAGTATCAGCCCTCGTACTCGATGCTGGTCTTGTCACTTGACCAGGACCAAATGGTCGTGGCTGAAGCTGGATCCATGACGTATATGACTCCGAACATCCAGGTGAAGACGCGGGCACGTCAGAAGAGCGTCTTGGGGACCCTCGGGATCTCAATTCTGGGAGGCCAGTCACTTTTCGTTAACGAGTATTGGCCGAACCAAGGGCAAGGCGAAATTGGCCTGGTCTCCGCTCCAGTCGGAGACATAGCGAAGATCGAGATCACGCGTGGCAGGGGCTACATCATCCAGAAATCAGCATACGTAGCCTCTACTCCAACTGTGGACCTAGACATACAGTGGCAGGGATTCACGAAAGGCCTGTTCGGTCAAGGACTATTCATGATACGAACCTCGGGCGAAGGAGAGCTGTTCATCAACTCCTTCGGCGCCATCGACAAGCACGTGTTGGGACCCGGAGAATCAATCGTCGTGGACAACTTCCATCTGGTCGGATTCAGCGACTCATGCCAGTATCAAGTTCAGAAGTTCGGAGGGTGGAAGGAAACCATCCTTAGCGGCGAAGGCTTGGTGACCCTAGTCACGGGCCCGGGTGAGGTCATGATACAAACCAAGAACATCAGAGAATTGGCTGAGTGGCTATGGGTGCTGCTTGAACCTAGAGTACGATCAACAGCCCGCTGATCCATCCCATCCAGTAATAGATCGCCGACAAGAGGAACACGATAATGGGAAAACGAGATACGTATTCGAGAAGAATCTCTCCAGAGGAGGAACACGAAGGCTACATTCTTGTTCTGAAAGGCGCGCTTTCATTCTTCCCTCCTGTGGGAGCCCGTTTCAGTCTCAGGGATGGTGGCCTATGTCGAACGGCAAGGGTGGAGTCGTATCCTTGCACCTGTAGAGGCCCCGAACTGCCGCACGAACATTACTTGATCCGGTGGCGCGGATTGAAGGCAGGCGATCGTGTGGAGATCCGCAAGGACCTGAAAAAGCAAGGCACATACGCAATAGCATTTCTCAAACGCGACTGAAGACTTCACAGGACGTGAGCTGCAGGACCAGCACTATCCTGAGACCCACCGTTACGCCACCGTAGAGTGCTGAAAACCATAACACTATATTGAGACATGTAGCCATCTGTGTTTCAGGGAAAAGAAATGGATTGGATAGCCACCGTAATATCAGTAATCGTCGGCGTGATCATCGTGGCTCCGGTTCTGTGGCTAGTAGGCCGCTCAATGGTCGGAGGAGCGAAGGCAAAGTTCACCGACGCGATCTGGATAGTAGTTCTGGGCACGATCATCAACGCAGTACTCAACGCATTCATTCCAGGCTTCCTCGGGATCATAGTCACTCTAGTAGTCTGGGTAGCCCTGATCAAGCACTTCTTCGACGCAGGCTGGGGGAAAGCACTACTCATCGGGATAATCGCAATAGTCGTCCTGGTGATCATCCTAGCGATACTTGCGTTCTTGGGCTTCGCGGCCGTCCTAGGACTTGGAGCCCTGGGACTCTAGCAAGCTACAACGCACGACACGGGAATCCCCCTTCCCTTCTCTTTTTCCGTCCTCTGTTGACTCCCAAGGCGAGTGATGGGACTCGCGTGACTTGTCAGTCAACAGCCTCAGCTCGAGGTCGAAGGCGTAACAGCAAAGACCTAGGCTGATCGTGTGGGGCGTTCCGTCTTTCGGAATAGCACGTAGAAGAGCGTGATCGAGACTACGTACAACAAGGTGCACAAGTAGAATGGCAGACTGAGGCTGCCGGTGCTTAGAAGCGAAGCGCCCACAACCGTGCTCGCGGCGTTAGGTATTCTCCAGACAACCGCGTTGAGTGCAGAGGCTGTGGCTCGCTCATCCTGTGCGATGAGATTCATCAGCAGCGAGTCGGCGAGCGGACTGGCCATGTTCATCAGCATCGCGCGCACGACGTAGAGTCCCGCTGCGCCGAGAACCCCCGGACTGAAGGGAATGGCAAGCAGAAACAATGTCGATCCGAGCTGGGTTATCACGATCCCCTTCACCAGCCCTGTTCTCCTTGCTATCCCAGGCGAAGCCATCGCGCCAAGCCCCATCAGGATACTGGACACCGCAATCAGGGGACCTGAGAAGACATCAGTCACCTGGAATCGCAGATAGAACCATGTCGGTATGAGAGGGATTATCAGACCCGCACCCAACGCGATCATGAGATTCGCGCCTGAGAACTTGGCGATGACGCCTAGGGACTTGCGGGGCAAGATGCCTCGCCGCGATCTCGTCGGCTTGATGTCAACCGCCCAACGCATCACCGTGACTGGCGTCAGTAATCCCAGGAGCCCCAAGACGAGAAAGGCGATCCTATGAGCCTGCAAGAAATCAAGCGGCAACAGTGGAAAGAGCGCGGGAAGGAAACTCCCGACCCCAGACGCGATCGTGAAGGTCACGAATGATAGACTATAGGCCACCGGTCTGGCAGCCTGAGGGGTCGCGTCCGCGAGATACGCATTCCAGGTAGAGATGAACATGGCCTCCGCAACGCCACCCAGAAGAGCCGACATCTCCAATACTAGGAAATCCGATGTCAGCCCTGGAGTCACCGTCACAGGCGCCGACAATAGTGCGCCAATCAACATCATCCGCTTGCGCCCATACCGATCGGAAAGCACCGAGAAGGGAATACTGAACACTACAGCAGCTAGTCCGAACGTGGTGAAGATGGCTCCCACGTCGGTAACGGAGAGCCCTTCCAACGGGAGAAAAACGGCGACCGCAACCTCATAGAAGCCCAACCCCATGGCAAGCGGACCAGCGCCTAACACTACCCTGCTTACGTCGCGTGGCACCGCCTCAAACAGACGCATGAGTGAATCGCGCGACAACATGAATGAAAAGAGATTAAGCTTGTCGATGCGCCGCCAACGGGTGCGACATCGCAGACAGAGTCCCGAAGCTGGACTCGGCGGAGGAGAAACCGGGCGGATAGGATCTATCCCCAGAGAATGGGACCTAGCGTGCTTGGTTCGACAAGTGATGGCAAAGAAAAAGAGGAGAAGGTGCCAAGGAGGCACCTCTTAGTCTACTTCGTCTTGGGTTTTGTTGTTGTGGGTTTGCGTCTTCTCATCGCGAGTACTGCGATGAGG